>CAYTWF010000020.1:0-40263 GCA_964441705.1 uncultured Butyrivibrio sp. | reverse complement strand
CAATCCAGTTTGGAGATTTCATATCTGGAAAAGCTTCGGCATATCCGTACATGCTGCATGGAAGACATGCAACGAATACATACGCTGGATCTGTCAAACCAGTCAGTGGATCTGTAACTGGAATTGTGTCACCAATCCAGTCGACTTCCAGTTCATCACCCGGTTTATGTTTTAATCGAAGTGTTGCTTTTTTTGAGGATGTATAAGCATGGTATTTCTCATTGAACTGTGTATGCTGATAGGCGATTTTCCCAGCATCCTGACATTTGATGCAATACTCCGCCCAAAGAAGTGACAGTGTCACACTAGGTTTCGCAAGTTCGTTGTAGATGTATTCATAGTCAGGAAGAAGCCGACTTTGTTCTGTAGCTTCCTGTGGATAGAGGATTGCTTTTAAATCCTCATTGGATAATGAATCAGGAATGGGCCATTGAAGTTGCTTTTCCTGAGCTTTCTTCCAGATGTCAGCCACCTTATTTCGGGAACTGCCAGTGCTGGATGCAACACTTGTGTTGCTGTAATCCGCTGTTTTCAAGCGGATTATCTCTCGGTAATCGATCATGATTATCGACCTCCTATAATTATTAGTCACGTATGATTTACGCGCTATCTTCATTATAGGATTAAATATAATAATTGCACTGTTTTCCGGAAAGTGGTGCACTAATTAAGTGGATAGAGGTGCACTGTTTTTCCGAAAAGGTTGCACTTTTACACCGTAATATTCAACTATGAACAAAATGCTTATGGAAATCGAAAATGTATCGAAACTACTTGAAACTAATAGTTCTGATGAAATGTTAAAACCTGTAAAAGAAAGCTACTCCATATTTTATATGTGTGAAAATGACCATCCCGACTATATCAATGGAAATAATAAAGCAATTGATAATCATTTAGAAGTTGTGATTGACTTCTACAAAAGATTTGTGAGAAGAATCAGACTGATGATGGATAATAATCCGCAGGTGAGTATCTTAAGTATTATGGGACCATAAGGCTATTCTTTGAATTAATCATTGGAAAGGCAGATTAGTATGGAAATAGGGTTAGATGAAAAATATGCATTAGCAACATATCTGCATCTTGATAAGGAAAAATTGTATATTGCTGAATATTTAATTAAAATCAGGGATACTCAAACTCTAAATCGTGAGGAATGGAATTCACTGATTCTATATATCAGAGAGAGTAAATAAAAATATATTTGAAATTGTGTTGTTAATTATTAGTTTGACAGATTTGAATTTGGAGGTATAAAAATGGAGATGGTAGACATATCGGAAATGCTAAAATCCTTAGTTGAATTATATGAGTTCAATCAGGACACTCTTTCGAAGTATTTGGGTATATCAGCTAACCAAATCGAAACAATAATAAATGGAGATGTTGACTGTTTACCAAAAGAAAATACTGTTCGCTCTAAAATACTTACTAAAATTAGTTTCCTTTATTTTGGGGCAGATGAAAGCAAAGATATGAAGCTGAATGCTTTTTTAGAAGTGCTAATCTCATATCACAATTTATCAAAAAGTACAATTGCTAAAATGGCGGGTGTAGAAGTGAATGATATTGACGAAATACTTTCAAACTCTTTCGATAAAGTAAAACTTGAAACAAAATATAAAGTTGCAGCTACGGTTATGACATTGCGCTTTTTCTTAAAAGAATGTGAACCACCAATTTGACAAACTACGATTTATAATGATGAGAGTAGAGTACAGTCGGATAGAAACTATTCTTAGATTGTAAGAACAATTACGCGATTCGCGTAGTTTCCCACTATTTCATTACAGATATGATATTATCACCCAAGGGGGTGATTACATGGAAAGAGTCAGTTGTAATGATTTAAATGAGGTTGTCATGGATTTAAGAGGACTGGAAGATCTCTTTACACTCATGGCATCATCAGAATACTATGGCGATGGACCAGATGCATATGTTTGTCGAGCACTAAGAAATAGTATTACTGAAACAAAGCGCAAATTGATGGATTTGATGGGGGACTACTACGAAGAAGAAACTGAGCAGTAAATAAGAAAACATATGAATGGTAGGTATTGCAGGTATCTTCCACTCATATGTTTTTCTTTTTTATCCCCTTTTGGGAGTTCGGGCAAAGGGGATTGGGAATGGTCCCATTATCTGTGTCTTCCGCGTCGTGGCATCTGATGTGCAGCTCGTTCTTCTGCAATCTCTGGGTGCTGTTTTTCAATGGATTTTAAGTTAGTTGTAATGTGAGAAAATGTTTCATCACGAATGGAAATTGCTTTTTCATATGCTTTTTCATTGAAACTTTTGTCGCTCTTTGGAGAAACAAGCCCTTTTTCGTAGCGACTCATTTCACGGTCACGAATGGCAAGCTGTTCCTCATGAACCATAGCAAGATCATTGATTGAAATCGTGTTCAAGAGCTCTTTGTATGTAGCTAGATGCTCATATTTTTGTTTCTCACAGTCGAGCACCATTTCCTGATAAAAGTTTTTGTCTCGGAAACTATTTTCATTATAAATCAAAGTTCTGTAAACATTATTGATGTAATAATTGCGACATTCCTCTAATTTGCACGCAAGATCTCGAAGCTCATACTGTTCATCCTCTGTTAGCATATTTTTGTGACGTCGATTCCCAGATCGGTAAGTATGCTCGCCATTGCCACGTTCTTCTGGTGTTCTCTGTCGAAAGCACTCTCGAATTTTTCCGCTAATTCTTTCAATGAGTCCATCTGTGGATTCGTTTCCAGACTCTTTACTTTTTCCTTTAGAATCTGTTCCTTCTCCTTCTCGCAGTCCTCGTATTTTTTCTTCCAGTAGCTGGCATTTTCGATCATCTTCGCCTGTGATAGAAGCCCGCTCTGTTTGTATTCTTTCGTTTCTGATAAATGCTTCATGAAAAACCTCCTTTGATAAATTTGTTGAAAATGTATCCGCTAATTTCTTATCACGGATTTTGAAACCAGATGCATCGTCCGTAAAAGAGACATTCTTTCTGCGTGTGCTCCAGTTTGTGGTGATGCCAGCTTCTGCAAGCCGGATGATGAATTCATCCTGCGAGCATGCAGTGGCAGTTGTTTCTAAGACTTTTACCATCACAGATGCCATGACTTTGCGTTTTGGACTTTCAGTTGTGAGTATATGGTAAGTGGTCTTATCGTAAGAACGGATTGTGCCCTCTGACACGTCTGTGCCATCAAAGTGCTTTCCTTTCTTGGTGACAGATAATTCGTACTGTTCGCAAAGCTCATCATTAATGTTCTTCATCTTCTGGAACTGTTTGTTGGAAATATTAAGCTTCTTTCCAGTCAAATTGTTGACGGAATTTACAACGATGTGGCAGTGCACATGATCTCTGTCTGTGTGAGTTACAATGCAGGCATTGTATTCAGGGAAGATTTTGTCCACCCATTCGTTTGTAATAGCAAGTCCAATTTCTGGTGTGATATCTTCCTCTTTGCTCCAAGAAAGGATAAAGTGCTTGAACATGCGTCCGTTATCCTTTCCTGCATCTTTTCTTATTTCTGTAAAATTCTGAAATACCTTGTCGGGTGTAACTTCTGGTTCAAAGTACATCCCTGAAACAAGTTTTAGCTCTGATGTTGTCTTGGAATCCTTAAGGATATATTCCAAGGTGTTTCTTAATGCTGCGTGTGAACTGCATGGTGAATTAACTGCTTTAACGACGCCCATATTTCATTTCCCTCCTTCATAAAATTGTTGTAATTGTCAGCAAGCTCCTCTAATTTCTTTCCGGTTGGAGTCTTGCGGTTGGTGTTGCAGACTCTAGCTATCTGATTACAATTGACTGCAATACCTTTGACTTGACGGAGCAGATCATAAAGTGCTTGCAGAAGCTCTGGTATTTGTTCCAAATTGTTGTCTACTGTGATATTGGAATCATTCATGACGTGAAGAAAATATTCCTGCTGTGTCATGCCAGATGCTTCCACTTTCTTTAGATAGGTTTTGTACTCAGCATCACTCAGTCGATATTTGATCTGATGTGTACGAGTACGATTCTGTTCATTTCTCAGCTTTTTCTTTTTTGTTCCCATGTGCATCATCTCCTTCCATATTAAGGGGAACAACTCAATTACATATGAGATACAAGTGTTAGTGACTTCATATGTGATTGATAGGTAATCCAAAAGGGCATTGCCCTGTTGGTAGGGTGCAGGGACAACGTCCCTAGCTAGTACATTTTAGGTTGAGACCTAGCAACGTTCTTTTGCCAGGTCGAAAACGTGAATGGAATTGGCGAGCTCAGGGATGCAAGGGGTGAAACTCCTTGATGGGTTCCGAGGGCTAGCCCTGGCAAGCTAAGCGCACGGAGTGTGCGGTCCGACTGGGGGGTACCCCAGGTGGGTAGCTTGCCTATCTGCCTAAAATAATAATCAGGAGTCCGAAAAGCTCGGAATATTACGATTACTCCTGACGAACCAATAAAGGCAGATAGTAGTTTTGTGGTCTTCGAAGGCGAGATTACTGTTAGAATGGATGCTAAATTTCGTTGGTTACATTTTCCATTCATATATTTGGTGCCTGAGAAGATCACTTCGGTGGTACACCGAAAAGGATGGATAGGCTATTTTTGATGAAAATGAGGATAGATTTGCTGGCGTCAAAGTGACGTCTTTTCCGCTGAATTAGTGACGCCATTGTGACGTCATCAGCAGATGAATCCATCCAGAAGATAAGATATTTAGAATGATTGAATTACAGAATAAACATTGTAGATTGTGTGGGAAGCTTTGATATTGCTTTGTTCCGCTCCCCCTAGAGAGTTATTGGTGGTTCTAATCTCGCTGGTACTTATATTCAAAACACAGCTTACAAGCATTGTTAAAAGTATTTTTCAAAGCATACAAAGCGGTGTATCCAAAATATAATACCGAAGGAAAGGCTGAACATGAGAAAACAGGGAAGTGTATCGCTGTTCACAGCAATGATATTTCTTTTGGTGGCATCTGTAATTACTACAACAATAACCTCGGCAAGAATTCACTGTGCGGGTGTGATTACATCCACATCACTGGCAATGGCACTGGATTCGGTATTTGCAGAATATAATGCAGATTTATATGATAAATTCGGTGTACTGCTAAAGGACGGAGCGGATGAGGAGGGAAGGCTGGATTCGGACGCGTTGTCGGCAAGGCTTGCAGATTATATGGACTATAACATTAATACGGAAAAGAACCTGTATTTTGCTCCTGGAACGGACCTGTATGGGATAACACTTGATGGAGTGGCAGTAAGCCAGCTGACAACTGCGACGGATTACGGCGGTCTTTTATGGCAGGATATGGTTGTGGATTATGAAAAATACGCCAAGGTTATTAATCTGGCAGCAGATTATCTAGGAATAGAATCAGATGATGAGCAGGCTGAGGCGGTGAAGGAAATAAGTGACCAGATAATAGACTGCACCAGTCAGGTCCTTGAGATTAATAACCAGGCCAGAGAGCTTGTTAAGTACATTGACGGAATAGAATGTCCGGAGGATGGAATTGACATGGAACAAATCAGCGCAAGCATGGAAAGTGTTAAAAATTTCTGCGTTGGGGATGTAAGCTCGGCGTATCTTGGAATTAACAACAGTGATATTTTTGACAAGGTCAAGGTACATATAACGGATGTTGATGAGACAATTGATGTGGCAATAGATATGCTGGAAAAGGGTAAGAATGATAAGGCTCAGAATAGAATTAATGAGCTTATTGAGCTGGCGCGGGACTGCGAATATTGTATTGATGCAGCTGGAACAGTAATTAATGGAATTGATAATAAAATAACAATGCTTGAGGGAAATATTGGTTCACTTGAGACGTATATGACGTCTAAATCAGATATTTTGGGTACAGACATAATCAGTGGAATTGATGAGGAGCTTGTAGAGCTTAAGGATTACAGAGAAATTCTGGCGGCGGATATTTGTGATATTGGGACTGTTAAGGTAAGTCTGCAGACGGATATGGACATTGTTATAAGGGTACGGGAGGAGCTGGAGGGAATTAAGGGCAGCAGCTCTGCAAAAACAATAGAGGTGCTTAAGGATGTCAGAGAATGCAGCATGGGATATACACTGGATGGGATGAGCTTTGATTATACAAGGCTTATTAAAGCAGAATCTGATACAGGAGCAATGGACAGTCTTTCTGACTTTCTTGAAAATGGGATTTTGGGACTTGTTGTTCCGGAGGACACTGCTATATCCACCAAAAAGCTTGAGGAAATGGACAGGGCATCTATGTCATGTAATACCTCAAGTGCTAAGGAGCTGCAAAAGAATATAGACCTGACTGTAAGAGGCACTAAAAACATAATCTATTCTGAATATGTTATGGATAATTTTGCTTCATTTACAGATGGTTCGGACAGCAATTCACTGGATTATGAGGTGGAATATATACTTTGTGGTAATCCGGCAGATAATG
Source organism: uncultured Butyrivibrio sp. (assembly GCA_964441705.1). Lineage (GTDB taxonomy): Bacteria > Bacillota > Clostridia > Lachnospirales > Lachnospiraceae > Eshraghiella. The sequence continues at coordinate 33,827 of CAYTWF010000020.1, read as the reverse complement.
ACAATCTTATGGAGACGGTTAATAAAATGGCGCTTATTAGAAGTGGAATTAACATGGTATACCTTATGACGGACGCAGGTAAAAAACAACAGGCCTATGGGCTGGCAGCATTAATGGTGGGAGCCTCCGGTATTGAGCCTCTTATACGTCTGCTTCAGTTTGCACTGCTGTATCTGTGGGCATATGCAGAAGGTCTGTCAGACGTAAAGATACTTCTTGCAGGTGGCAAGATTGGTTATGGCAAGAGTGAGAAGACCTGGAATCTGTCACTGGAAAACCTTCTGGCCCATAAGCTTTACAGTAATCGTGAGCAGGACGAGCATGGGATGGATTATGAGACATTCTTAAGATATCTGTTATATATAGAGAATCCCGGAGAAAAGTCGGCATATACCATGAATCTCGTTGAACAATGGATGATTGTTAATAAGGATGAAAGCTTTCGTATGAGAAACTGTATCTATGGCTTAAAGGCAGAGATAAAGTACACCCTTAATGGGCTTGCCACACAGTATACAGATACCTCTGTATATACATATTAAAATGGAAAGGCGGTGTAAGATGCTCTTTTTTTCAGAAAAAAGTCATTATTGGCATAATGACGCTCTCATAAATAAAAATAAAGTTGTAAAGCAGAAAGGTTATAATGATGTTTCGTGCACTCCCCCGGACGGACATATAAATATACTGAAAAAAAGAGCGCCTTATGCCGCTTTTTCAATTAATGGTGGTCTTACCCTTGAGGCTTCAATAGCACTGCCTCTGTTTATAGCAGGAATTGTTGCACTTGTTTTTTTTCTCTCTGTAATGCAGCTGCAGCTTCATATACAAAAGGCATTGTACAATCAGACTATTGAGGCAGCGGGGAATGCGTATTATGTGGAGGCAGCTAATCTCAATGATAAGGCACAGTCAATGCTTGAGGCCGGTTATATCAGGCAGCAGGTTATTAAGGAGCTTGGTGAGGATTATCTTGATAAAACCTTTATAGTAGATGGCAGCAATGGTCTGCACCTTAATCTAAGCAGTGAAAAAAATAATGGAATTATTGACGTAGCGATACAGTATAAGGTTGGGGTGCCCTTTGATATGCTGGGAATTGGCAAAATAGGACTTGTATCAAGAGCAAGATGTCATACATGGATTGGCAGTACAGAGGATACTGCGGCAAATAAGGAGGATATGGTATATATGACGTCGAGTGGAACGGTATACCACCTTTACAAGGACTGTTCATACATTCTGACCAAAACGGAAAAGGTGCAGCTTGGAGAGCTGGATACACTTCGTAATAATGATGGTTCAAAGTATTATGCCTGTCCATCCTGTTGTATGGGACAGCTGTATGACGAGGCATTTGTGTACATTACAGGCTATGGAACCAGATATCATATGAGAATTGACTGTGGAAATATACATAGTAATATTTTTGCGGTAAAAAAGGAGACTGCACAGAACAAATATAAATTATGTTCCAAATGCAGGGAAAGGAGTGGACAATAATGGTTAACGGAGTAATTTTGACAATGCTTGCAGTAGAGTCTGTATCAGATATACGAACACAGACTGTGTCGGTAATAAGAATAGGTATATATGCCGTTATAGGGATTATTTTAAATGTATTTTTAAGATATCAGACAATGCTTTCGTTAATGGGAGGAGTTCTGATAGGTGTGATTTTACTTGGATATGCTGTTCTGACAAAAGAAAATATAGGCTATGGAGATGCCATGATATTTATTGTATCGGGAATAATAACAGGACTTTCAAGTAATTTGCATTTACTTTTCTTTTCATTGCTAATGGCATCAGTAACAGGCGGAATTTATGCACTGGTGGAAAAGAAAAGTATTAAGACGAGAATACCATATGTACCATGTATCTTTGTTACCTATTTAATTATGTCTTTGATGGAGGCAGCAGCATGAGGCTTAAAGGATATTTTACAGTGGAGGCAGCTTATATTTTTCCATTTATTACACTGCTTGTAGCAGGATTTATATTTCTGGATTTCAGACTTCATGATGATATTGTAAGTGACACGGCAATGCTTTTAGGAGGATTAAGATACAGGAGCGTTGAAGCACATTATTATAATGAAGTAAATGAATCAGTTGATTATATGGCATTAATTGAAGCACCCGTTGTAGGAAACAGCAGCTATACAGCAGGCAAAAAGGACGTTATAGACCAAAATGTGAAGACTTATTTTGAACATAAAAGGCTTGGTGCAGCGTCAGAGCTGTCAGATACAGACTATACAGCTGTTATAAGTAATAGAAATAATGCGGAGCATGTAAGGGCTGGCGGCAAAGTAGTCAGCCTGATTGGAGGTGACTAATGAATGAAGGCAGAATATGTTCGTGAGATTAAGGGAAGCTATATGAGAATAGAGGGAGAAGATGATGGTCATCTGATGAAAATGGTAACGGCTAATGTAATACCGGGCTTTTTGCACACAACGATAAGGTCTGTTAATAATCAGTCAGTGTATATGTATGATGTTTCCTCCAAAATGCGTATTACAGATGTATATGAGAGAAAGGAAATAAGTGGAGCAGATATGCGTACTTTGGGGATAGCTGTTAACAGACTGCTTGATTCTGTGGATGAGTATCTTCTTAATATTGATTCTGTAATTCTCAATCCGGAGCAGGTATTTATTGATAATAATACTGGAGAGTGGTATTTTGCCTATTGCTCAGACAATTCTTCCGATTTTATGTCGGGAATGAGGGAGCTTTTTGAGTATATAATTCAAAGAGTATGCCATACCGATAATGAGGCTGTGACTATGGCTTATGGTATATATAAAAAAATCACTATTGGTACCTGCAGTCCCGACCAGCTCTTCGAGGTGGAATATCACCAGAAACCAGAATATGAGGTAGTTGAGGAGCATCACGTAATAGATGATATTATTCCACAAACAGAGATTGTCCAGCAGGAAAAACCGGACAGGCCTAAGCTGTATGCTGTATATGGAATAGGCATTGCCGCGTTGACAGTAGTGCTTATAATGGTGGCCTGTGCAGTAGTAAGTGTTGTAAACAGAAATGGACGTGGACTTGGAATATATCTTCTGGTGGCAGCAGTAAGTGTAATAATTCTTTATTATGGATATAAATGGTATAAGGATAACAGAGAAGCTTTTTATAAGATGAAAAAGGAGACAATTCATATTCCCTATGAAAAGGACAATATAGTAATTCGATTTCCGGAGAAACAGAAAAATACGGAGGCTGTTATTCCAGAGACTACTAATAATGCAACTGTTCTTTTAACGGATATTCAGGAAAGTGGTGTGCATAGGCTTAAGTGGGAGGAACAGGGTTGCAGCAGAGAGTATGAGCTTACGGATAGTGCTGCAATTATAGGAAGTGCAGCAGAACGGTCAGACTGTGTAATTAATCTGCCAGGTATAAGCAGGCTTCATGCAAGAATTACCTTTGATGGCAGCAGCTATTATATTAAGGACATGAATTCTACCAATGGAACCTTTGTTAATGATAAGGAGCTGGCATGCTTTGAAATTCAGGAAATCAGGCCGGAGGACAGAATAAAACTTGGTAAGGTAGAGCTTGTATTTATTTGACTTGTATCATGTAAAATGGTAATCTACATCTATAGTTTTGTGAAGAGAGGCGCAGTAGATGAATGCCAGATTATTTGCTCAGGTACTTATACGTAATGGCTACCGTCAGGTGTCAGTAGATACAGCTGGAATTGTTCCTTATGTTAAGGAATACAGAGGAGTCAGATTTGTAGTTGGTATTGTTAACTGTATGGCACAGTGCCAGTATTCTGGAGAGCAGCTTTATTCCATTAGAAACAGCTGGTCAGGGGTATTTGGTACAGCTAATATACTTTTTGTGGCATTTTCCTTTGACTCGTATAATGTCAGGGTTGCACTTGAAAGCGACACAGGACACTGGATATATGATGAACAGCAGCAGAGACTGATGATATTTGATAATCAGCCGGATATTTTTCTTAATGTCAGACAGCTGCTTGAGAAAACAGAGCGAACGGGGTATACTTGGAATTATGTATTTACCGTTAATAATCTCGTTATTGCAGCTAATATTATTGTATTTATTATTATGGAGATAATTGGTGACACACAAAACAGTTATTTTCTTGCAATGCATGGTGGAATGGTGTCGGACTGGGTAACCAGAGACCATGAATTTTACAGAATATTCACTGCAATGTTTATGCACGCCGGTTTCAGTCATATAATGGGCAATATGGTAGTGTTGTTTTTTACAGGCAATACACTGGAACGAATGGTTGGTAAATGGAGATATATGGCAATATATCTTGGAAGCGGGATTGTAGGTAACATTGTATCAATATTTTACTACTCCATGATTGGAGAAGGAACAAGTGTATGTATAGGTGCATCCGGAGCCATATTTGGTGTTATGGGAGCATTGATTGTCATACTGATTCTGAACAGAGGAAAGGTTGAGAATCTTACACTTACAAGATTGTTAATATATTTGGTGCTTAATATTTATATAGGCTTTACATCAACGGGAATCAGCCTGTCAGCACATCTTGGAGGACTTGCAGGAGGTTTCTTGTTAGCATTACTTTTATATAGAAAGAGAGGTTCATATACATGAAAGTTAACATTTATTACGGCGGAAGAGGTATGATAGATGACCCTACAATTGCAGTTATTAACAGGATGATGACTGTGTTTGAGGAGCTTCATGTAAATGTTGAAAGATTTAATCTGTATGAAAGTAAGAATGCAATTATGACACTTCCACAGACGCTTAAGGATGCAGATGCAGTTATATTGGCATCAACAGTTGAGTGGTCTGGAATCGGTGGGTATATGCATACATTTCTGGATGCCTGCTGGCTCTATGGAGATAAGAGCAAAATAGCCGGTACGTACATGTTCCCTGTAGTAATGTCCAAGGCATATGGAGAACGTGAAGGTATGCTGGAGCTTACCAATGCGTGGGAGATGTTAGGTGGTAAATCATGTAATGGTCTTAGTGCATATGTTGAAGAGACATCGGATTTTGAGCTTAATGCAAGCTATATGGAGCTTATTGAGAAGAAGGCGGAGGAGGTGTACCGTTCAGTATCACAGAAGTATACGATTCTTCCAACCAGCACTAAGGCAATTAAACAGAATACTGTAAGTGACACGATTAATCTTACTCCACAGGAATCAGAACAGCTGTCCAAATATGCAGCTAATGACACATATGTTAAGAAGCAGAAGGAAGATATAGAACAGCTTGCGGGACTATTTAAAAATATGCTGAATGAAGAGGAAAAGGGTGGGGATGAGCATTACATCAATGCTCTTAAGGAGCATTACGTTCCGGAGGATGGATTTGCAGCTGTATACCTTATTAAGATAGATGGCAAGGAAGATTCATTGATTATAGATATTAAGAACACCTCGTTGAACTGTTATTTTGGTCAGACAGAGCACGCTGATGTAATAGGAAGAATGAGTATAGATGTACTTGATAATATTATAGAAGGAAGAATGACATTCCAGAGAGCCTTTATGGCAGGTGATATGACTGCCAAGGGTAATTTCAAGACTCTCAGAATGCTGGATAATAAGTTTGTATTTGCCTAATCTACTGGAAGACTTAAGGTAAAAACACTTCCCACGGGTGAATTAGGACTGTATGTAAGAAGTCCATCATGAGCAAGAAGTATCTCATATGAGGTAGCGAGCTCAAGACCAATGTGGTCAGTTCTGGACGAATTAAACGGTCTAAACAGCTTTTCCTTAACTGCCAGGTCAAAGTCTGGGAGAGTATCAGATACCCGGATAATTACATTGGTGTCAGTACAGGACCAGTCAATGGTGGCCTCTGCGTTATTTTCAATATCACTGATATTTTTTAATAAAGCTGTTATAACAAATGTTATTTTATCTGGATCCATTGTTACGTGGTACAGCTCATCTGATACATTCCAGTGAAGGTTAAGAGTATTAAGGTGAGCATCATCACATATTAGCTCCTTTAATGAAGAGATATAGTCTTCAATAGAGAGCTCAACAGGGTGTATTACTCCTGAATATCTGTAGGCGCTGATTTGGTTCATGCACTGAATGAGATAATCTGTATCCTGATTAAGCTGGAGCCACCGAGGGTCTCTTTCAAGCATTGGATAACGCAGCGACATCAGCTGGAGATTGCCGCTAATCAGTGTTATTATGTTAAGAATATCATGACAGCCTATGTGAAGGTCGTAGCTGATATCCTTGTCCTTATCAATAATAAATTGATAGATTTCAGGGTGCTGAGTTTTGATGTTATTAAGATATTGTTTATCTGAGTTAGTGTTCATTATATTACCTCCGTATTCAATTACGATAGCATATTGGCATTGTGTATTCAAATATATTTATATATCAAATAAAGCTATAAAAGGAGAAAAATCGACATGATTAAAGATGATTGTATTTTTTGTAAGCTTGCAAATGGTGTAATTCCGACACATACTTTGTATGAAAATGATGAATTCAGAGTTATTCTGGATGCGGGACCGGCAGCAAGAGGACACGCACTTGTTCTTCCTAAGAATCATTATGATAATGCACTTTGTGCAGATGAGGAAGTACTTGGCAAAGCAATGGTAATGGCAGCTAAGACAGGTAATGCACTTAAGAAGGCACTGGGCTGTGATGGAATCAATATTGTACAGAATAATGGGGAAGCGGCAGGACAGAGTGTATTCCATCTTCATATTCACGTAATTCCAAGATTCTTTAATGATGGTGTGAGTTTACTATGGAAACCGGGAGAGGATTCGGCGGAGAATTTTGCCAAAACAGCAGAATTAATCAGCAAAGCATTTTAAATAAAACAGGGCGAATATTATATATGATATTCGCCCTGAAAATTATCTACTATTCTTTTTTACTAAATCGACAATAATATTGATAGAGTTGTTAAGCTCGCTTTTCTCCATTGCATCAATATACTGTTCACGATTCTCATACAGTTTGTTAATTGCTTCAAGAAGAGTTTCATTGTTCATATCCTCTTCCTCAAGTACTGCACTGTAGCCCTGATGCTTAAAGGATGTGGCATTAAGTATCTGGTCACCACGGCTTGCCTCAGCAGAAAGTGGAATGAGCAGATTCGGCTTCTTCATTGCAAGGAGTTCACAAATTACGTTAGCTCCCGCACGGGATACCACGATATCCGCTGCAGCAAAAAGATCCTTAAGCTCCTTATTAACATATTCAAACTGGTAATAGCCTGTTGTACTGTAGAAGGATTCATCTACCTTACCTTTGCCGCATATGTGTATTACCTGATATCTCTGGAGAAGGTCAGGAATAATTGAACGGATAGCTTCATTAACATGAAGTGCACCGAGACTTCCACCAATAATCATAAGTACAGGCTTCTCAGTATTAAAGCCACATAGTCTAAGACCGGCAGCTTTATCTCCGTTAAGCAATTCTTTTCTTATAGGAGAACCTGTAAGGACACCCTTCTGGTCAGGAATAAGCTTAACAGTCTCCGGAAAATTACAGCATACCTTTGCAGTGTGCTTAAAGCAAAGCCTGTTGGCGAGACCCGGGGTCATGTCTGACTCGTGAATAATTGCCGGAATATGACATTTATCAGCTGCCATAACTACAGGGACAGAGACAAAGCCACCCTTGGAAAATACAATATCTGGGTTAAGCTCCTTCATAAGCTTACGAGCCTGGGATATGCCTCGAAGTACTCTGAATGGGTCAGTAAGATTCTTAATGTCTAAGTATCTTCTTAGCTTACCTGAAGAGATGCCATAATAAGGAATGCCCATTTCCTGAATAAGCTTTTTCTCAATGCCGTTATATGAACCAATGTATGATACCTCATAGCCGGCTTCCTGTAAAAAAGGAATAAGAGCTATGTTAGGTGTTACGTGTCCGGCAGTTCCGCCACCGGTAAGTACGATTTTCTTCATAATACTGCCTTCTTTAATTAATTATTAGCTGCAAGATACTGTTTAAAAGCCTGTGCAAGCTGGTCAGGACATGATGTTGACTTAGGACCACATTTGATTCCTTCGATTTTATTAATGGCGTCCTCGACCTTCATTCCTTCTACAAGTCTTGCGACACCCTGAGTATTGCCTGAACATCCACCGATAAAACGGACAGATTCAATTATGTCATTGTCAATTTCAAACTGTATTTCCTGAGAGCAGGTTCCATGTGTTTTGTATGTATTCATTATATATGACCTCCTGTTTTCTTAACTACAGTTTTTAATTATAGCATAAGAACAGAAAAAGTGGTATAATCAATCAACAAAAATATGGAGGACGTACAGATGATTGGAATAATTGGAGCCATGGACGAAGAGGTAAGCCAGATTGTACATGGAATGAGTGCTGTTGAGACAGCATCAATGGCAGGCATGGATTTTAACACAGGAGTGCTAAAAGGCAAGGAGCTTGTTGTTGTAAGAAGTGGAATTGGCAAGGTTAATGCTGCTATATGTACACAGATTCTTGCAACTGTATTTAAGGTTGACATGGTAATTAATACAGGAGTTGCAGGCTCTCTTAGAAATGAGATTAATATCGGGGACGTTGTACTTTCAACAGATGCTCTTCAGCATGATATGGATGCAACAGGCTTTGGATATAAGCCTGGTGTAATTCCACGAATGAAGACCTCTGTATTTACAGCGGATGCAGCGCTTATTGAGGCTGCAAAGCAGGCTTGTCAGGAAGCAGTTCCGGATATAAATGTTTTTACAGGCAGAGTTGTAAGTGGTGACCAGTTTGTAACGGCGAAGGGTGTAAAAGAAAAGCTGGTTGAGAATTTTAATGGATTTTGTACAGAGATGGAGGGAGCAGCAATAGCTCAGGCAGCATATCTTAACGAAATTCCATTCCTCATTATCAGGGCAATATCTGATAAGGCAGATGACAGCGCATCAATGGATTACGGTGAATTTGAGCGTAAGGCAATTGACCATTCTGTTAAGCTGCTGACCAATATGATTGAGCGGATTTAGTAGAATTATGTAATAAAATAACGATGATTTATGGCTATATGCATCCTTTATTATCCTTTATACTTAGGTATAAAAGTTTATGGAGGATGCATATGTTATTTTTCATGTTAGCAGGCGGAGCTTTTCTTGCCGGAATGATTATTAATTCAATTATAAGGAAAATTGTTAACGAACTGGTTGCACAGACAGACAACCTTGAGACAGTTAAAAGTACTTTTTTTAAACAGATGAAGCTCAGATACGAGAATTATATAAGGATAGGACACGAGATTAATAATACAGATGCTTTTGCAGGCAAATATCTGGACAAGTATAAGCTGCATGGAATCACAATCAATGGTTATGAAAAGGTGTCGGCCTTTTTGTCGGGGATGTGTGTGGTCAGCGGAATCTGTGGGGCACTTGCTGACAAAGACCATGCCATGGAGTATCTTTTAATTGGATTTCTGGCAATGTATATTGTCTCAGGCTACAGAAGTATTCTTGATGTTAATGGCAAAAGAAAGAGAATAAAAATCAACATTGTGGATTATTTTGAAAACAGATATTATGCAGTTACAGCTGAACCGATTAAGCAGGAAAAAGCGCAAACGGTTGAGCGAAAACCTCAGCCAAGTGGCAAAATTGACTTTACTGACGAAGAAAAGCAGATAATTGACGATATTTTAAGGGAATATTTAGGTTGATTTCCTTAGGAGTTTCTACTATAATTAAATGCAGTTTTCAAAAGAAGCAACGAAGGAGAATGAAAGATGGCAAAAGTATCGTTTGATTACTCGAAGGCTGCTAAATTTATAGCGCCACATGAGGTCGAGTATATGAAAAAGCTTGTTCTTAGTGCGAAGGAACAGCTGGTTACAAAGACAGGAGCCGGTAACGACTTTCTTGGTTGGTTAGACCTTCCTGTTGATTATGATAAGGAGGAATTCGCCAGAATCAAAGTTGCAGCTAATAAGATTCAGAGCGATTCAGATGTACTTGTTGTAATAGGAATTGGTGGTTCTTACCTTGGAGCAAGAGCAGCAATAGAATTTTTAAGACATGGTTTCTATAACAATATTACTAAAGAGCAGAGAAAGACACCTGAGATATATTATGTTGGTAATAATATCAGCAGCACATATCTTACAGGACTTATAGACGTAATTGGCAACAGAGATTTTTCTGTTAACATTATTTCCAAGTCCGGTACAACTACGGAGCCGGCTATAGCATTCAGAATTTTCAAGGAAATGCTTGAGAAGAAATATGGTCATGATGAGGCAGTTAAGAGAATCTACGCTACAACAGATAAAGCAAAGGGAGCACTTAAGAACCTTTCAACAGAAGAGGGCTATGAGACATTTGTAGTACCTGATGATGTAGGTGGAAGATTCTCAGTTCTTACAGCAGTTGGTCTTCTTCCAATCGCTGCAAGTGGTGCAGATATAGACAAGCTTATGGAAGGTGCAGCAGCTGGACGTAAGGCAGCACTTGAGAATGAATATGAAGAGAATGATGCAATGCTCTATGCAGCAATGAGAAATATTCTTTTAAGAAAAGGCAAGTCAGTAGAGATTTGTGCTAACTATGAGCCAAGCCTCCATTATGTATCAGAATGGTGGAAGCAGCTGTATGGTGAAAGTGAGGGCAAGGATAACAAGGGAATTTTCCCTGCAGCATGTGATTTTACAACTGACCTTCATTCACTTGGACAGTTCATTCAGGATGGCTCAAGGATTATGTTTGAGACAGTTATGAATGTTGAGACACCTAAGAGTGAGATAATAATTGGAATGGAATCCAATGACCTTGACGGACTTAATTATCTGGCAGGCAAGACAATGGATTTTGTTAACAAGAGTGCAATGACAGGTGTTGTTGTTGCTCATACAGATGGAAATGTTCCTAATCTCATGGTTAATATTCCTGAGCAGAATGAGTTCTATCTTGGACAGTTATTCTATTTCTATGAGTTTGCATGTGGCTTAAGCGGATATATGCTTGGCGTTAACCCATTTAACCAGCCAGGTGTAGAAAGCTACAAGAAGAACATGTTCGCATTACTTGGTAAACCAGGCTATGAGAAAGAAAGAGAAGAGATTCTTGCAAAGCTTGATAAATAATTGAACTACTGAGCAGGTCGAAGGACCTGCTCTTATTATAAGGAGACACACATGAAAATAGTATTTCTTGATAAAAAATCCCTTGGTGCAGACAGCAGTATAGATATATTTAACCAGTTGGGAGAAGTGATTAATTATGATACCACTGCGGCTGAGGAGCTTGATGAAAGAATAGCTGATGCGGATGCAATTATTACTAACAAGGTTGTAATTAACGCAGAGTCAATGGACAAGGCAAAGAAGCTTAAGTATATTGGAATTGCCGCCACAGGCACTAACAATGTTGATCTTGTACATGCAGCTGATAATAAGCTGATTGTTACCAATGTTGGTGGATATTCCACCAGAACAGTTGCGCAGCACACCTTTGCTCTTTTATTCTCAGTTATGGAGCAGCTTCCATATTATGATGAATACATTAAGTCAGGAACATATTCAAGAAGCAATTTATTTACCTGGCTTGACAGACCATTTATGGAGCTTGCAGATAAGACCTGGGGAATTATTGGCCTTGGGGAGATTGGAAGAAATGTTGCAGCCATTGCCAAAGCCTTTGGATGCAGAGTAATATATTATTCAACAAGTGGACGCAACAATAACCCGGATTATGAACAGGTTGATTGGGCAACACTGCTGGCAGAATCAGATGTTGTATCTGTTCATGCACCACTTAACGATAATACTCGAAATCTTATGAATGCACAGGCATTTGCAGCAATGAAGAAAACAGCGTATTTTATTAATGTTGGAAGAGGCCCGATTGTGGATGAGGCTGCACTGGCAGCGGCTCTGGATAACGGAGAAATTGCAGGAGCAGGTCTGGATATATATGTGACAGAGCCAATGGCTGAGGATAATCCGCTGCTTAACATTAAGAATAAGCATCGTCTTGCAGTTACCCCGCATATTGCGTGGGCAAGTATTGAGGCAAGAAGACGCTTAATTAATCAGATGTATCTTAATCTTAAGGGCTATATAGATGGTGAGGTAATTAACAAAGTCAATTAATCCTCTTCGATTACGTGGATTTCAAGAAAGTCAAAATCAACCTGTTCAATAAAGCTGTCCTGATAGAAACGGGCTTTATCATGTCTTTTGAAATCCTCAACAGTTGAATCCAGCCACATCGGAACTGCAAGGTCAAAGGCGTGGCAGGCTTCATTAAGTGAGGCAAGTACTTTTTGAGTACGTGTCTCATTTTTGCTATCATTAATTATTACAGTATCCTTTAACAGGTGATTATCCTGAAATATTTTGCACCACATACGAAACATTCATAATACCTTCTTTTTCAATAATAATAGTAGTCTAACCAAATAAAAGTTGAAAGTCAACGCAATTAATAATATAATTAATAAAAGTTATCAAAAAGGAGAGTATATGACACCAGAGGAGCAGATAAAAGAAATTGATGAAGCCCTGTTATATGGGAATAGAGCACTTTCGCTTTTACAGAATGCAGAAGGGTTTTTACACAATGCGCGCAAATGGGGCAGATTTGATATATTTGGAGGAAAAACCGTAATTTCATTGACTAAGCATGCTAACCTTGAGGATGCACAGAGATATCTTCAAATGGCACAGTCCGAATTAGACAGCTTTAGAAAGAAAGCAAAGTATATTCGAATTAATATTAATTATGCAGTTAAGTGCAGCAATAGTTTTATGGCTTCGGATATCTACTTTGATAATTTATTCTCAGACTATGAAATGCAGGGTCATATTAAACAGTCCATAGCAAGGGTTCGTGACACAATTGCGCAGATATCAGAAGTAATAGCAGACCTTAATAATAAGAAGAAAGAATTGGAGAACTGATAATGGAAGGCAGCGAAAGAAGACAGAAAATAATTGATATACTTAAATCAAGCAGCGAGCCACTTTCAGGCACAGCACTTGCCACAAGAATGAAGGTAAGCCGCCAGGTTATTGTCCAGGATATAGCCTTACTTAGGGCAACAGATAAAAATATTATTTCTACCAATAAGGGATATATGTTTTTTGAGCCGGATACACATAAGAAAAACAGAATATTTTATGTAAGGCACACAGATGCGCAGATGGCAGATGAGCTCAATACAATAGTGGATAATGGTGGCAAGGTTTTAGATGTTATTGTGGAGCATAATATATATGGTCAGATAACAGTAGATTTGAGAATATCAACAAGACGCGATGTAAGGGAATTTATGGATAAGATTGGTTCTGACAAGTCAAGACCCCTTAATCTTATTACCGATGGATATCACTATCATACAGTTGCAGCCGACAGCGAGGAAGACCTTGATAATATTGAAAAAGAATTATTATCGAAAGGATACTTGATTAAATAACAGGGCTGTGTTAATATTGCTTACAGCTGACAAGACAGCTGACAATACATTGAAAATACAGGAGATTGAATATGAAAGGAATTAAGAAATATTTAAACAGGATATTTATTGATGGACTTGGCGGAATGGCACTTGGTCTTTTTGCCACTCTTATTATTGGAACGATTATCGGACAGATTGCTACCTTCGTTCCAGGCAATATTGGAAAATATATGACCTTTGGCAGCAATGTTGCCAAGACATTAATGGGTGCAGGTATCGGTGTTGGTGTTGCCTGTAAATTTAAGGAAGGACCGCTTGTGGCAGTATCAGGTGCAGTTGCCGGAATGATTGGAGCCTTCCCTGCAGCATTTACAGCCGGAGAGCTTACAACAACCTTTGTACTTGGAAGACCGGGTAACCCGCTTAGCGCATTTGTTGCGGCATACGTTGCAATTGAGATTGGACATCTTATCTCTGGCAAGACACCGATTGATATTATCGTTACACCTCTTTTATCAATAGCATCAGGTGCAATAGTGGCATTTCTTGTTGGACCATACATTGGAAAGTTTACAGACTGGATTGGTGGTCTTATTAATATTAATGTTGAGCTTCATCCATTTATTGGCGGAATTGTTATCTCGGTTGCAATGGGTATATTCCTTACTTTGCCTATAAGCTCGGCGGCAATTGGAATTATGCTGGGACTTAGCGGACTTGCGTCTGGAGCAGCTACAATAGGCTGCTGCTGTCAGATGGTGGGCTTTGCAGTTATGAGCTACAGAGAGAACAAGGTTGGCGGACTTATATCACAGGGAATCGGAACCTCAATGCTGCAGATGCCAAATATTATTAAGCATCCACAGGTGTGGCTGCCGCCAATTATCTCAAGTGCAATACTTGCTCCGATATCAACAATGTTACTTAAGATGACAAGTAATCCAGTTGGTTCAGGTATGGGAACCTCAGGACTTGTAGGACAGTTTTCAACATATGCAACAATGGTTGCAGATGGTGTATCACCGGTTAAAACTCTCATAGAGATAGTTGTTATGCATTTTTTACTTCCTGGAATTCTGACACTTGTTTTTGCTGAAATCATGAGAAAAGCAAAGTGGATAAAAGACGGATATCTTAAGCTTGATTTATAGAAAAATGCTTGTAGTGTGGTATTAATTGTTCTATAATTACAGATATGCAGGTTACGAAAGTATTCTAATTATACATATCGTGAGGAGGAACCACACGTGGACGAGACAGGTAATATTTTATCAGGAGACCTTAACAGCCTTAAAGCCTATAAGGATATTGTAATGGCTTATGATGATGCATGTAATCAGAAGAGTCTTACAGAGGCAGAAGAGAAGAGACTTGAGAAGGATTTGGCTCTTAACAGGAAGAATCTCAGAGATAATATAGAGTCTACTGTTAAGAAGAGACGAAGCGAGGTTGCTGACAAGTTCGATAATGAGATTGACAAAGCACAGGATAAGCTGAAGAAGATTCGTGGACAGAGAGGCAAGGCAAAGGAAAAGGGCGTTAAGGAAAGAATTTCCGACGAGACAGCTGATTTGCGAGGACAGAACAAGGAGCTCAAGCACAATGTGAAGACAGCGCTTAAGAACGAGAAGCTTCCAAAGTTCTGTGGAAGTGGATTCTATTTTACGTTGTATTTTACCAAAGGCCCGGGAGAGATTTTTCTGTGTGCATTAATGATAATTATTATGTTCCTGCTGCTTCCGGCTGCAGTGTATGTAGCGCTACCACTTGAGAAGCTTTCAGAAGGCATGAAGATACCTTCATTTGCCATAACCTATTTTGTAGTTGTACTTATTGTATTCTTTATTTACAAGATTATTGGAGACCAGACCAAGCATAAGCATAATGACGGACTGCGTGGAATAAGATTATTGAGAGACCAGATTAATGGTAATCGTAAGCAGATTCGTAATATTGCAACTGCTATTAAGCGTGATAAGAACGAGGATATGTATGGTCTTCATGATTATGATGCGAAGATACAGGAGCTTGAGAGCGAGATTAACACAATTACTGCTGAGAAGAACGATGCTCTTAAGAATTTTGATGATAATACCAGAGCTGAGATTACAGCGGAGATTGAGGGCAGAGAGATGCCTAGAATCAATGACATTGAAGCCAGATACAATGATACGGTGAAGCAGCGTGAAGAGTTTGAGGACGCAGTGAAGCAGACAGGACTCAAGCTTTCAACAGATTATGAAGCGTATATAGGCAAGGATTTCTCTGATATCAGCAGGCTGGATGAGCTGATTGGAATTATGGAGACCGGCAGGGCGGCAACAGTATCAGAGGCAATTAACGTATATAGAACTAAAGAGTGACAGATAAAGGTAGTGCAGAGATGCATTACCTTTTTTTGTGCAATAAGCCAGCATGCAGAAATCGTGCTTGCACGAATTTCTATATGCTGGTCAATGGACACTGAGCCGTTAGGCGAAGTGCCCGTTGCTAATCGAGTAGGAGCCAGCCTACTCGATTTACGTGAATAAAAAATATTATTAGTTATGCATCCGTAAGGAAAAAGCATGTGTATTGATAAGTGAAGAGGCAGTAATAACATTACAGAGGTGAATACATGAAGCCTGATAAGGATGATAGACAATTAATACAGAGATTAAAATTGAAAAACCCCAATGCAATGGAGGAATTAATAACTCAATACTATAATTATGTTGCAGTAATTGTTGATAACATATCAAGAAATGCACTCACTACTGAAGACAAAGAGGAAGTAATTGCCAACGTATTTATCTCAATTTGGAATCACAGTGGTAACATCGATGAAAAATATCAGTCGTTGAAACCGTACATTGCAGCCACCGCAAGAAATATGACTAAAAACGAGCTTCGTAAAAATACCAGTTACTATAAAGAAGATATTGAGCAGTACATCAACATAAGTACAGGTGAAAATATAGAAAATGACATAATTAAAAAAATGCTTACAGAAAGCATAAAAATATGTATTGATGAACTTCCGGAAGAAGATAGAAAATTTTTTATATGGTTTTACTATTATGGGTGGACCATTTCTGATATATCACAAAAGACAGGACGTAAAGAGTCTACAATTAAATCCAAGCTTATTCGCGGACGGGATAAGCTCAAAACAATAATTGAAAAGAGAGGTATAAGCAATGAAGACTGTAAGATATTCTTTGAATGAATTAATTGCTGAGTCAGATTCGGAATATATCTATAATCTTGTGGATAAAAGAAGAGTTCATGTATCAAAAAGAAGGATAGTAAAAAATATCCATAATAGCATAGGTAACTTCCGATACAGGGTAAAAATAAGATATAGGGTTGCATTAATAGCTGCAGCAGTATTGTTAATGTCATCTTTTACGGTATATGCATCTGTTAACCATATTTTTTATGCAGAGAAAATAGATGAGTCCAACAAACATCTGGTGGGCTCAGAAGCTACAGGACCGCATATTCTGTATGACAACGGAGTATACTACAATGAAAACAATGAGGTGATAGATATTAATGCTGCATTACAATCGTCAAGTGTAATTCCGGACAATAGAATAGTTGAATCAATTGATATTCCTGATTTTTATCCTCCGGCTATAGTAGAATTCCTTACTCAGAATGAAAACAATGGTTACGCAAGCCCAGATATTATTATGCATAATGCCGTTGTGTGTGTATTGACACAGGGAGATGGTAATGCAAGAGGATGGAATTTAGAGAAAGGTGATAAATTGACATATTCATTTGAAAAATATGACTCAGAAGTATTGTCATATCAGACTCTTGGAATAGGATATATAAAAGATGGAGTAATGTATCCATGGGATTATTATAAAGAACAGTCAGGAATATATACACAGGAAATAAAAGAAGCTGGCGAATATTATATTTATTTAATTAATCTCAGTTCGGATTATTTATCAATTAAAGAAGGAATGATATCTATTAAGTAATTTTACCAGAACAGATAAAAAGGTAGTGCAGAGATGCATTACCTTTTTTTTACGTGAAGTTTACCGCATCTTTTACCAGATATTATATTGCAGTGCTAAGCTCCTTAATATAACAATTGTGACAGAAGATAAGGAGCATAAGGATAATGAGAATAAGTGTCAAGAAAATAATGTCAATTGTTCTGGCATTGCTGGTAGTAATCGGTACAATTCAGAGCCCAATTACAACCAATGCACAGGATAAGGTTGTATACCTTAATAGTGGAGCAACAGGAGCAGCAGATGGAAGCAGTCCCGTTAATGCGTTCACTACACTGGACAGTGCAATAGAAGCGGTAAGTACCGGCGGAACTATTGTGTTATGTGGCAGCGTGTCAATAGCCTCAGCTGCCTCAACTGCATCAGCAGCGGCACATACAGGTGAGATTACAATAACGGGCAAAACACAGACAGAGGATTACTCAGATACCGCAGAGATTATTTTTCCGGCAAGAGCACTTTCATACAGCTGGGGTGGGGCTGTTACTATTAATAACCTTACAATAACCTCATCTAAGAATCTTACTTTTTTTGCCGGTGATAAGCTTGCAATAGGAGACAGCGTTACCACTAATAAAAGCGGTACACTAAAAATATTTGGTGGCAGCTTTACAGGTAACAGCGGCAATACATATATAAGCGTACTTTCCGGTTCGTATGATACAATTATGGCTGGAAGCTCTAAAGGAGATGTAGCAGATGCCCATATTGTAATTGGAGGGACTGCACAGGCAGCCAATGTGACACTTGGTTCTAATTCTGGAGAATGTGAAGATGTATCACTTACAATGAATGGTGGAGTAATCAGTACATTGCAGACAAGTCCGGATAAGTCCCATACTGCCAGTTCAATTAATGTAGATATACAGGCGGGTACACTGCCTAACGGCCTGAGCGACAGAGGCACAAGTAAAATCAATGGTAATGTATCAGTTAAAATAAGCGCCAATGCCACTGTTTCAGGAGCGTATGGAGTATGGAATGCCAGCGTTGTAGATGTAACAGGCAGTAAAAAGCTGACGCTGTGGGGGTATGCAGATATTCCGACAGATGTAATCAGTCCATATGATGAAATAATAATTGCTGATGAATCAACTGCTTCTTATTCAGGAACCTTTACAGCAGGTCAGAATATCAGTATTGAAACAGGAAGTAAACTTATACTGACAGGGTATGAGAATGCATCACAGCTTCCGGAAAATGTAGTGATAGAAGGAAACGTTGTATATGGTAATGAAGAAGAGACATATGCCGAAAAGCTGGTGGTATACGTTAACGGACAGGCATCACAGTCAGGCGATGGATTAAGTGCAGATAATGCAGTTAAGACGCTGGATGAAGCCTATAATATTCTTCTTGGACTTAAGACAGCAGACAGCAATGGTGTAACAGAAGATACGAATGCCACTGGAAAAATTATTATATGTGGAAAGGTTGAGCAGCCTGGAAGCTTTAATCTGAACAGCAGCTATGCACATAAGGGAACAATCCTGATTACTTCTGTTGATGGAGAGACTGATTATAGAACATCAGGTGCAGTGTTGAATTTTGGAATACTGGACAGCACCTCCAAGGTAAGCGTTCAGTTTGCCGGTCCAACTGTAATAGATGACATTACCTTTAATATGCAGCAGCAGGCTGCCAAGACATTAATGTTCTATGCAGGCAATAGTCTTACAATTGGAGATGGCTTTGATAATTACTGGCAGAATCAGCATTTCTCAGGTAATACGGTACAATATGCCATAAGAAGTGGTTATGCAGATGGACAGAAGTATACAGCAGATTCACCTATAGAGATTACAGTTAATGGTGGAACCTGGAGACATATTAATATGGGCACTGACAAGCATAATACAGGTGATGTAACGGTTAGTATGGGTGCAGGAACAGTAATAACCAGTTATATTGAATGTGGTGGCGTTAACAGCACCAATACAGGAAATATGACAGTAAATGTGGAAGACGGTGCGGTTGTAAATGCTCTGTATCTGTACACATATATTAAGGAGGGTGGCAGCTCCACAACAGAAAGTCTTACTGTCAATAACGCTGGAACCATTAAAAAAATGATGGCGCAGAGGTCAAAGCTCACTGGAACAGCTGTTATTAAAGGAAATATGACAGTTAATGTGAAGGGAACAGGCAAAATAACCGGAACAGGCTCATCCTTTGGACTTTTCAATGATACCAGCTATGTTCAGGGTAAAATAATATATAATAAAGAAAATTACACGGGAACAGGAATTCCACTTGCGACCCAGTTCAATGTTATGAATCTTTTTGGTGGTTCAATACCGGTGGACTATGATACAGCTGCCTCAGGATTTACAGCAGACAAAAGAATTCTTCAGATAAATGGATATAGTGATTATCTGTCACTGGATTTAACATCCTTTGATGCCATAAGAATTGATGGAAATTCCAGAGTGTCTTATCTTGATGAGTTTGATAATGAGCTTCCTGTATATATTGGTAATGGCAGCCGCCTTATTCTTAATAAAATCAACAACACCAGTGATAATATTCCGACAGATAAGAGCGGTGACGGAAGTGTGGTACTGGAATATGCCCAGTATTCAGGAGCAGAGCAGGTACTTCATCTTGATTTTGATGAAAAAAATGCTGCAGATGATTCTGGAAATAATAATAACGGAACCATTCATGGCAGTCCGGAATATGTGGAAAGCTATGACGGCTCCAATGCAATTCATCTTCAGAATGCATTTGGAAAGACTGCCTCACAGTATATAACATTTGATGCTGTTGAAGGAATCAATATAGGCAGTGACGATTTTGCAGTATCCTTTTGGTATAAAAGCAATTATGGTGGACTCAATGGAGGCTGGCAGACCAGTGCCAATGCAACAGATGCAGGAGAGATAACTGACTTTTCACAGGAAACAGTTGGAGGCATTATTTTTGCCAATAAGAATTACGAAACTCCTTATAACAAAGGCTTTGCAGCCTCTAACATGATATTTTATAATTATATGACCACTAATGTAACAGGAGCTGATGGAACAGCAAGAGACAATAATGCCATATCTGATTCTGTAGACGAGAGATGGCATCAGGTAACAATAAGCTATGACAGAGCCGGAAGCTGCGATGTATACGTAGATAACAGGCTGGCATCTTCTGTAGATATATCTGCAATAAGTGAGGATGTTCTCGTGGATGATACTATAGACGGTGGCGCAGTTCTTGCTTTGGGTGCAGATGTGCTTGGACAGTATGGAGTTGGAGATGCATATATTGATGATTTCACAATCTATAATAAGGCAGTTAATAATGTAGATGTTCAGGCATTGTATTCAGTTAATGCTATTGGGAAGCTGTGTAAGGATATAGATATACGACTTGAAACAATTGGCAGTGAATACGAAGTAGCTGCAATTAATGATATAAAAGCTAAGAATGAAGCAGCAAAAAGCTTAATAGGCTCTGCACCTGAAACCTATACCACTGTATTGGCAGAATATAATGAATTAAAAAAAGATTATGAGGAATTTCTTCTGTCACCAGAGGCTAAGCTTTCAATGATTCTTACAAGCGACGTTCATGTAAAGGATATGGGAGATGTGGCATATCAGAATATGCAGACAGTTCTAAGTGACCCGGACGAGCTTGATATAGCTATTGATGGAGTAATAAGCTCAGGTGATTTTGCAGACAACTCTACCGCAGGTGCATGTGATGCTGCATTTGCCAGCCTGGAGGCATCTTCACTCATTCATCCGGAATGGTCATACATTATTGGAATTGGTAATCATGAACAGACATATACCAATAATGAGAGCAATTATACAGTTGCTGTTGATGAATATATGAATCAGAATGCCAAATATATGGCAGCTGCTGATGCGGTCAATAATTATTCCTACGGAATAACAGTAAAGGGCTATCATTTCCTTGTGCTTAATACAGATATGCTGGAACAGACTTCAGAATCTGACCCTATAAGACATGGAGAATATTACACAGAGGAATCTATGAAGTGGATTGAACATATGCTTGAGACCTATGCAAAAGACGGACTTCCAATATTCGTAATTCAGCACCCTGCATTTGATGGAACAGTGTATCTTGCTGATTTCAGTGAGGTACCAATTGAGGATAACAGCGTAGGAAGACAGAATGATGAAATGGCAGCTCTTTTTAACAAATATCCTCAGATTACATATATGTGCGGACATCTTCATCATGGACTTGGAATGACTAATCAGGTTACAAAGGTATATAAAGAGGACGGCTTTACACAGATTAATCTTCCGTCTCTCAAAGGCAATGCAAGAGGCTATACAGGTAATACAACAACCTACTATATGTTTGTATATGAGGATGAGATAGTATTAAGAGCACGTAACTTTTCAACTAATGAATGGCTTACAGATTATGATGAGGTAATTAAGATTGCAGTAAAAAAGAATGATTCACAGTCAGGAGACGTTAACTCTCCTGCCGGTCCATCTGATAATGGAAATGGCAGTCAAAGACCAGATGGAAATTCACAGCCGGGCAATAACCAGCCATCAGGCAATGATAATGGTGCAGGCCAGCTAACAGATGTTGGAACTGGTGATGAGCTGGCAACAGGCTATATTATTATGCTGATGGCAGCAGCAACAGCAACGCTATTTACTGCATTTAAGAAAAGAAAGGTAAGAAAATATGAATAATTTTTATTCTCTCAGGTACTCCATAAGACTGTAGAGAACTCCCCTTGAAATAGTATCTGCAAGCTGCATGACCTTGGAAAGTCTTGTGGTCTGCAGCAGCAGAGACTCCATCATACCGGAGAAATTAACAATACCTGTTATGTGTATATCACCCACACATGGCAGGTCTTTTTTTACGCCCAGACCTGGACGCAAAGGACCCTGTCCAACGGTGACGTAGCCAACATGGTCCTTGGTTCCAAGAGAAGCGTCGATTGCTATAATAAAAGAATCAGGGTGTCGGTTATCTATAATATTAAGGTTGTCCGCCAGATTGGCAGCATGCACCGGACTGTTCAGTGTACCGTATACAGATACATTAGGAATTGAAAAACGCTCAAGCTTATAGCCGATAAGCGGACCAAGGCTGTCACCTGTAGAGCGGTCACTTCCAATACATACAATTACAATATCCTTGGCTGCAGCATCATAATCCTGCAGCATTTTTATCAGCTGCTCCTTAAGGCTGTAGGAAGAGCCTGGAGCATTAGTGTTGAAGTAATATACGCATGGTGTTGTCTGAAGCATTTGCTGTATTCCTTTCAAATGGTATGTCTATTTTTAAGTTTACGGACAAATCTGTGAATTTATGTATTTTCTTTCCGACAAATTATCTTAGAAATAATCATGCCAATGAAGAAAAAACCCCAATAAAACAGCACAATTTGTGAAAAAAGAATGATATTTACACTATGGCTTAGTAAAAAGTCAAAAAAAGTGATGCTTTTAGCGACATAAAATGATAAAATCTATATGTGTCTTGTGATAAAATCAACACAAAACGTGTATTTACATAAATTGACTGGAGGTGTGTTATCATAGAAGTTATAGTAAATGATAATGAACAGAACGCAAAGATGAAGCTGCCAAAGAATGTTAAGCAGATTGGAAGCGATAACAGCGGCAGAAAGATATATATAGAGGATTACGTGTATTCTTTTATAAGGGATATTCGCGTTGATGATGACGATGACGGGGCTGTTGGACTTCTCCTTGGTGAGACAATTAAGGAAGGCAGCAATACATATGTGTTTATTAAGGGCTGCGTGGAGGTTACCAATGCGGCGGTATTTACTGACAGGATTGCGTTTACAGAGGAGACCTGGCCGGTAGCTGATAATACAGTAAAGTCATATTTTCCACAGATGGACATAGTTGGATGGTATCTGTGCTCTTCTAAGATTACGGACAAAAACATGTTCATGATAGATAAGGCTGACACAGAGAATTTCAAAAGCCCTGACCAGGTATTCTATATGGTCAACAATGAGACCAGGGAAGAACGGTTCTATGAGAAAACCGAGGCTGGACTAAAGGCTCTCAATGGCTATATCATATTCTATGAGCGTAATGATGCAATGCAGACCTATATGGCTGATTTCCGAGCAAGGAATAATATAGAGGACAGAGATACTGCTAATGCAATTGGAAAATACAGGCAGATTATGAATAATAAGAAGGCACCGGTTGATAAAAGTGTCAAAAGACATCTTACTTTTATCTACGGGTTAAGTATGCTGCTGATTATTGTTGTGCTGATAATCGGTGTAAACAGCATTAATAATTATGACAGCATGAAGAATCTGGGTAATTCGGTAAGCAGTATTGCTGATAACCAGCAGGTAAACGCGGACCCACAGACAACGGATACAACTCCTGTAACCAATCAGAACAGTGATGTTACAACTGAGCCGCCAACAACCGAGGAGCCTACAACAGAAGCTCCAACAACTGAGGCTCCAACAACAGCAGCCCCAACAACAGCAGCGGAAGATAGCTATCAGACCTATACTGTACAGGATGGAGATACATTTTCAGGAATATGTAAGAAGTTCTATGGTTCAGACAAGATGACAGATATTCAGATAATAATGGATTATAATGGAATTGCGTCTCCTAATGACCTTCTTCCGGGAGCAACAATTAAGATTCCTAATAAATAAAGAGGTATTCTGATTTGGCTGAGATAAGACAATATAGAAGAGAAAAACAGAAAAGTGAAGAACGTCATGCCAGCCACAGACCTGAGAATGATGAGGATTACGATAAAAGACTGCGTGAGCACAAAAGAAAGCTGACAATTGCAGGAATCATTGGAGCTATAATCGTTATTGCTGTAATAATTGTCATATGCTTTATCCGTAACAGAACATCCTTTACCGGATATTCCATAGAAAACTCGTCCTCAAGGGAAGACAGTGGATATGCACAGTTTGTCAAGTCGGATTCAGGATATATAAGATTCAGCAGAGATGGTGCAGCCAAGTATTCCTATTCAGGAAGTCAGATATGGAATAAAACCTACGAGATTAACAATCTGGCATTGGACACCAATGGTTCATATACGGCAGCAGCAGACCTGCAGGGCAACGATATATTTATTTTTAACAATGATGGATTTGTAGCGGCGATTAATACTGCACTTCCAATTCTTCAGATAAGTGTATCATCAAAGGGACTTGTGGTGGCAATTCTTGAGGACACCGATGCGGACTATATTAATATGTATGATACAACCGGTGCCAAGATATATTCCATAAAAAGAACCATCGATGGTGATGGTATTCCTGTAAGTGCTTCTGTATCAGATGATGGCCAGAAGCTTGTGGCATCGTTGACGGCAGTTGATGGAATTGATATAGCAACAAGCGTTGTATTTTGGAATTTTGACGAGGTAGGTCAGAATGAGAATGAAAGAATAGTAGGCGGATATGATACATATACCAACCAGCTGGTTCCTAAGGTGGAATTTGTTAATTCCTCTGCCGCAGTTGCATTTGGGGAGAAGGTAATCAGTTTTTTCAAGGTTAATGAATATCCTAAGCTGGTTCGGGACGTGGAAATAGATTACACAATTGAGCAGACCTTTATGTCCGACAGATATGTTGGCATTATTCATGAGGATGACAAGGACGGACGGATACTTGACGTATATGACATAGAAGGCAGCCACGTATATGACAGAGCAATCAGTGAGGAATATACATCCTTTACCTTTTCAGAGGGAAATGTAATCATGTATTCTCAGAACAAGTGTGAAATGCTTAATTCCCATGGAAAAAGTGTTTACAGCCAGACATTTGAAAAGGACATAGTTCAGCTGATTCCAATCAGCCTTCGGGAATATATATACATCAGTCAGAATAAAATAGAGAGAATAAAGCTGAAATAAGCTTTGGAGGAATTATGAACTGGACACTTATATCCGTACTTGCCATTATAGCCGTTTTTGCTTTAATCGGTATGTTTAAGGGCTTTATCAAAATATTGTTTTCACTGGTATCAATAATTGTGGTTCTTGTTGTAACATCAATATTTGCACCGAAATTAACTACATACCTTAAGGAAAAGACAACCTGGGATGATTCTCTTCGAACAAAGACAGAAGCCTATTATGAAGAAAAGGGAGTGCTTAAGCACGCAGATGGAGAGGTGGATTTAAGTGACCTGCCGCTTCCGTCGACGCTTAGGGATTCAATCGCCAAAAATGCTGACAGTGTAATTGATAAGGGCTACGAGGCCTATAATGATTACGTAGTTGATTCCTCCTCCAATATGTTTTTCTCAATAATTGTATATATTGGAATGTTTCTTGCACTGTACCTGCTGTTAGGTATTGTAAGTATTATTCTTAATATTATGAGCAGGCTGCCGGTAATTCATCAGATTAACAAGCTGGCAGGCTTTATTACAGGAGCACTTGAGGGACTGCTGATTGTATGGGTGCTGTTCCTTATTCTCGGAATGTTCAGCAACCATGGATTTGCGGCGGAGGTATATTCACAGATTAATGCCAATGCGTTTCTTACCTTCCTTTATGACAAGAATATTCTGCTCCATATAATCATAGGATTTTTTGGATAAAAAATAGTATAAAAAAATCTTGACTTGATATACTATCCTTGTTATAATGTAAAAGCTGTTGAGGCACAAGGCGAGTTAGCCAAGTGGTAAGGCGTGGGTCTGCAACACCCTGATCGTCGGTTCAAATCCGTCACTCGCCTCTATAGATATCAAGCATTCAGAATTTACTGAGTGCTTTTTTTCTTGCATTAATGTATAATATGTAACATATCAGGATTTCATTACAAACATATGGAGAAGCTATGGAATATAATGTTGGAGATATTGTAAAGCTTAAAAAACAGCATCCCTGTGGAAGTCAGGAATGGGAGATTCTCCGTGTAGGAGCAGACTTCCGTCTTAAGTGTATGGGGTGCGGTCATCAGGTTATGGTTCCCCGCAAGCTGGTTGAGAAAAATACCCGCGGGCTTAGAAAACCGGAATAAAAATAAAAAAGTCCTTGCAAAATGTGGACTTGCATGATATCATAAATATTCGTGATATATTGATAATATATTCCTTGCCCCTTACAAAGATAAGGAGCCAAAGACCAGAAGGAGGTGCATTACAGCATGAATAAGTACGAATTAACAGTCGTTGTTAGCGCAATGGCAGAGGATGAAGTTAGAGCATCCGTTATCGAGAAGATTAAGGAACTTGTTACCAGATTTGGTGGCACAGTTACCAACATCGATGAAGCTGGTAAGAAGAGACTTGCTTACGAGATTCAGAAGATGAACGAAGGCTTCTACTATTTTATTCAGATTGACGCAGAAGCTAATTTCCCAGCAGACATCGCAGAACAGCTTCGTATCATGGATAACGTTCTCAGATTCTTATGCGTTAGCGTAGAAGAATAGATATTAGCTGAAGACGGTTCTTATCAGAGCCGCGAATGGAGGCAGGTATGAACAAAGTTATCTTAGTAGGACGATTAACAAGAGATCCTGATGTCAGATATACAACTGGTGAGAGACAGATGACAATCGCCAGATATACATTAGCAGTAGACAGAAGACGCCGTAATGATGGTGGCGAGCAGACAGCAGATTTTATATCATGTGTTGCATTTGACCGTTCAGCAGAATTTGCTGAGAAGTACCTTCACCAGGGTACCAAGCTTATTGTAACCGGTAGAATCCAGACTGGAAGCTATACCAACAAGGATGGCGTTAAGGTTTACACAACTGATGTTGTTGTTGAAGAGCAGGAGTTCGCAGAGAGCAAAGCATCAGCCGGAGAAGGGGGATTTACCCCGGCAGCCAGCAGACCAGCACCTGGTGCTGCAGCAGGCGATGGATTTATGAATATCCCGGATGGCGTAGAAGACGAAGGTCTGCCATTCTAATTGATAATATTTAAGGAGGTCATGATTAATGTCTAACCCAAGAGATGGCAAAGGCGATTCTCCAATGAGAAAGAGAATGGGCCGTAGAAGAAAAAAAGTATGTGTATTCTGTGCAGATACTACTAATACAATTGATTACAAAGATGTTAACAAGTTAAAGAGATATGTATCTGAAAGAGGAAAGATTCTTCCTAGAAGAATTACAGGTACATGTGCTAAGCATCAGAGAGCACTTACAATTGCAATTAAGAGAGCAAGACACATTGCGCTTCTCCCTTATACTCTTGACTAATTAATTCGGAGTAGCAGAACTTATTGCCCTTACAAATGTTGAGTTTGTAAGGGCTGTTTTTTTGTAATAAGCCAGCCTACCCGATTTTTATGGGAAATTGCCAGCTGTTAGATTTTATATTGATATTTTGGCGCGTGAGACTTATAATTTAATAAGTAGTAAATACAACACGAGGAGATACGGTATGAACAGATATAAGTTAGTTAAAGCGGGAATTAATCCGAATGAAGGAATTGACAGGTTCAGCAAGAATATTGCATTGTATGAGAAGTTCTTACTGGCATTTCCAGAGGACCCTAATTATGACAAGATGCTTGCAGCAATTGCGGACAATGATGTTGTAGGCGCATTTAAGGCGGCACACGCACTTAAGGGCGTTACCGGTAATCTTAGTCTTAACAGATTGTATGAGAGCGTATGTCCGCTTGTAGAGGAGCTTAGGGCGCAGAGTATGGAACATGTACCGGAGCTGCTGGAGCCGGTTAAAGAGAATTATGAAACAGCTGTTGCTGCCCTTAAGGAAGCACGAGGAGAATCGTGAGTAAACAGATAAATAAGCTAATTATTATTTTATTGGTACTAATGAATATCTTACTGTTATCAGGTTGTACAAATACACTTGGAGTAGAGCTGCCTGATGACCCAATAGAATTTGTAACCTATGACTTTGACAACCCTGATAATCCTGATGATGAATATATGGCATTTGATTATGATGGAAGAACCTATATTCTGTATGGTACACTTAATGGGGTAATACATAAAAGTGCGCTTGGAGGGTGTCTGGGATATTTGACCATGGACAATGGAATGGAAGATGATAAAGGGGATTTGGTTGTAACACTTAAATCGGTAAATAACTATGATATATTAATGAACTACTATATTAATGATGGTACCGGAATGAATGACCCGGTCTTTTTCAGGGCAATTGATACACAGGATAAGGATATAGAGATACCTAATTACATATCTCCCTCAACATACGAATTTTGGGAATAATAAGAAACGCCGCTCACGGTCTATGCTGTGAACGGCGTTTCTCGGCTGATTATATAAGAAGATTATTTCTTATGTGTTTCCTTATATGCATTAACTATTTTGTTGATTCTGTCAACAGGACTTAAAAGACGGCTGATTGAAGAATCGTGGTTAAGTGTATCAACAAGAAGAGCGATGTACTTGCTCATGTCTGTATTAATGTAATATTCTCTCTGAAGAAGCTCTGGGGTCTGGTACACAAGATTGGTTGTAAGGAGCTTGTCAAACAGACCATTCTTATATGCCTCATCAAATTTCTCAAGGCCATTGGTAAACAGACCAAAGGTTGCTGCCAGAAAGATTCTTCTTGCCTTTCGAGCCTTAAGCTCTCTGGCTACATCCAGCATACTCTCACCGGAAGAAATCATATCATCAATAATAAATACGTCCTTACCCTCAACAGAGGTTCCAAGGAATTCATGCGCAACAATAGGATTACGTCCGTTAACAACCTTAGAATAATCTCTTCTCTTGTAGAACATACCCATATCAAGACCAAGAACATTGGAATAATATACGGCACGTCCCATAGCACCCTCATCAGGACTGATAATCATCATATGCTCACTGTCAAGTTCAAGGTCATCAACATTCTTAAGAAGAGCTTTAATGAACTGATAAGCAGGCTGAATTGTCTCAAAACCGCTAAGAGGAATGGCGTTCTGTACACGTGGGTCATGGGCATCAAAGGTAATAATGTTATCAACACCCATATGAATAAGTTCACGGAGTGCAAGAGCACAGTCAAGGGACTCGCGTCCATTTCTCTTGTGCTGTCTGCCTTCATATAAGAAAGGCATGATTACAGTTATTCTTCTTGCCTTACCGCCAACAGCAGCAATAATTCTCTTAAGATCCTGATAATGGTCATCAGGAGACATGTGGTTCTCTTCGCCGCAAAGTGAATAGGTGAGACTGTAATTACATACATCTACAAGAAGGTACAGGTCATAGCCACGTACTGATTCGTTAATGACACCTTTGGCTTCGCCTGAACCAAAACGTGGAACAGAGGTAGATACAATATAGTTATCTCTCTGGTAGCCTGAAAAAGCTATAGTAGTCTTGTGCTCATTCTCTCTTTCCTTACGCCAGTCAACGATATAATCGTTAATCTTCTTTCCAAGAGCTTCGCATCCTTTTAAAGTGATGAGACCAAGGGAGCCAACTGGGATTGTCTCCAGGTCGCGTTCATGCTGCTGCATAGTGGGTATCCTCCATAGAATATGTTATTTCTTTATTAATCTTATATCATCTCCAAAGAGCTTAAGAAGCTCATAGGAGCTGGATATTCGTGAAAAAATACGTTCAGAGTAATTGTCCATAAGCCCCTGCAGGGCAAAATTGGTAGAGATAATGGTGGACTTTTTATCTGAAAGCCTGCTGTTAATGCAGTAAAACAATTTGGAATTGGTAAATGAGTTGGATAACTCTGTTCCAAGGTCATCAATTATCAGTAAATCGCAGCTTATGATATTCATCTCCGAATTAGAACCATAAGCCCCAGAATTGTCATTATAATTGTGTTTGGAGAAATAGTCAAATAATTCTATCGCGGTCATGTACAGAACACTGTAGGAATTGTCGAGAAGTTCCTTGGCAATACAGTTAGACAGGAAGGTTTTGCCAACTCCGGTATCTCCATAAAAAAGCAGATTCCTGCCGGCTGGAAATGTCTTAACAAAGTCCCTGCATATACCAAGAACCTTTCTGGCATTATCCTGTGGTGTAAGACCTGTTGCAGAATCTGTCTGTTGGGTAGAATAATATTGTAATGAAAATGTATTAAAATTCTCTGTGGAAAGCTTGTCTTTAAGATTGGACTGATTGTACAGCATATTAATCTCTGCCTGTTTAAAGCAGGAACACTTGCGATTGCCGATATATCCCGTATCCTGACAAAGGGGACACTCGTACTGGGTAGTAAGATAGTCGGCTGGAAAATGAGCCTGAACAAGCAGCTGGGACAGTCTGGACTGTATAGCACCTATATCGTTCTTAAGAGTGGCAAAAGCGTTGGAGTCTCCCTTAAGAGAAGCCTTTGCTGCATTGACAGATAAATTGGATATCTGGTCCAGCAGAGGTTTATATTCGGGTATGGCAAGAAGAACCTCGGCAGTTCGTCTGTCCAGTTCGTTTTTCGCTCTAAATTGTCTGGCGCTGTAGGCGCGCATTATTTCATCATACTGCGAATTAGTGAGAACCAAGGTTGTCCCTCCGTTACTTATTATTGCTTATGAGATTCTTTTCCATCTCCTCAAAGTTATATGTACGCTGTGAAAAATTATTAAACTTATTGACGCTCTTAGAAACCGGCTTATTGGTTACTGGAACAGTTATTTTGGCTCTGAAACCGGCATCAAGCTTCTTAAGGTCGTCCATTGTATGTATCTTGGCAGAACGCCATTTCTTAAGAATGCCGTCTGCATAGCTGAAGTTAGGTTTGCTCATTGTCATGATTGTACGTCTGCAGGCTTCCTCAACCATCTCCTTGTCGAAACCATATTCATCATACCACTTGGTAATGAATTCCATCTCGGCAGGGACAATACTGCGGTCTCCAATTCCAAAGGTCTTGCTGACAACGGCAACACGGGTGTTGCGAATGGCAGATACGTCCTTGGCTTCGCCTACAGAGGTTATACCCTTGTCATGCCATGCAAGGGCAACCTTCTCCATATATCTAAGGCTTGTATGATTATTGGTAACACAATATTCTACAAGATATTCAATAAGCTCCGGTGTGAATCCAAGAGTCTCATTGATGTAGAGGATTGTGCCCATATCTGTTGTGGAAAGTGGCTTGCCAATATACTTCTCAACGATGTATAAAAGCTGCTTAATATCCTCACGCTCCTTCAGCTTCTTAATATAGGCTGGTGAATAGCTGTGTGAGGCTGTGGCACCGGTGGCAGGCTCTGCCTGTGGGGCAGCTGGCTGTGATACCTGAGGCTTAACAGCAGGTATTGGTCTCTCAATTGTAGCTGCATCAGATACCTGAATCTGAACAGGCTCCAAAGGCAGAAATGTAATTGAGGAAGGTTCCTTGCTCTCTGCATCAAATTCAACAGCAAGTACATTGACTTTGGCCCAGTACTTTAAGGCACGGATAACATCCTTCTCAGTGAGATTGAGACGGTCTGCGATATCGGATACGGTAACAGCAGGCGCAGTCTCACTCATGCATCGCAGAAGATACAGGTAGACCTTTACGAATTCACCATTGGCATCCTTCATATAATTATCAAGAAACACATTGGATACAATAGTTTCGTTATTCTTTTTTACTGAATTTAAGGTCATTTTCTTCATTGCTGACATAAGTCCTCCTTTTGAGCGTAAGCACATTATAGCACAGCACTTTTGAAAAGAGAACATCAAAATAGCCCGTCAGATAAAGTTGTGGATTGTGTGGATAACCACTATATTAATCCACAGAGTTATTAACATTTTCCGCGAAAAAATGTAGAAAATTATCGTATCAGATTCTCTCCAACCTCCACAATATTACCTGCTCCCATGGTTATGAACAAGTCACCTTCATGGCAGTTCTCTTTGACATAGGATGCAATTCTGTCAAAATCAGGTTCGTAGATACATTCAGTTCCATATTTATCAATCTCGGCCTTAAGGTCAGTCGAGTATATTCCTAAGGTGTTCTTTTCCCTGGCAGCATATATGTCTGCAAGAATAACAACATCTGCCTTGGAAAGAGACCTGGCAAAATCATGTAAAAATGCCTTGGTTCTTGTATAGGTGTGAGGCTGGAAGGCAACAACCAGCTTCTTGTGAGGGTAGTTGGCGGCAGATGCAAGAGTTGCATCAATCTCAGCCGGGTGGTGGGCATAATCGTCAATAATTGTTACTCCGTTAACAACACCCTTCTTCTGGAAACGACGGTCTGTTCCGGCAAAGGAATCAAGAGAACCGGTAATAACCTCCATTGGAACATTAAGCCACAGTGCAGCTGCGATGGCTGCCAGTGAATTGTACACATTGTGAATTCCAGGAACACCAAGGTCTATGCGTCCAAGCTCCTTACCCTTATGTACAAGTGTATATGAACAGCAGCCTACATTATTATAGGTAATGTCTCGGGCTGTATATTCTGCAGCCTCGGTCTTGCCTACAGTAATAACCTTACAGCAGGTATCCTTGTAGATGTCACTTACATTGTCAATATCGTTGTTGATAACAAGGAGACCATCAGCGGGAATCAACTGGGCATAGCGCTTAAAGGAGCTTCTTATGTCATTGATATCTTTGAAGAAATCCAGGTGGTCCTCCTGTATGTTAAGTATTATCCCAAGTGTTGGGAAAAAAGACAGAAAGCTGTTGGTATATTCGCAGGCCTCAGTTATAAAGTTGCCTGAATGACCAACTCTCAAATTACCTCCGATTGAGTGGAGCATTCCACCAACGCTGACTGTTGGGTCCATATCGTTGGCAAGCAGAATTTCTGTAAGCATTGAGGTAGTCGTAGTCTTACCATGTGTACCGGATACTCCGATTGCTACCTTATAGTTGGTCATTATCTCGCCAAGCAGCTGCGCTCTTGTAAGCATTGGCTTGCCGGCAGTAATGGCAGCCTTGTACTCCGGGTTCTCTGTATTAATGGCAGCTGTGTATACAACTACATCTATGTCATCGGTTATATTGTCCGCAGACTGACCGATGATTACTTTAATCCCCTGGGATATAAGTCTCTGGGTAAGCTCTGACTCCTTCATATCTGAGCCGGATATTGTAAAGCCTTTTGAAAAAAGAATGTCAGCAAGACCACTCATGCTGATGCCGCCGATTCCAATGAAATGAACATGAACAGGCGTGTTAAAATCTATGTGATACATGTCTATGTCTCCAATCACTTTTTCTTTTATTTTATACCACGTTCTATGGAAAAGTAAAGTGTACATTATAATAAAGAAAAAACTATTATATAGTGTCAACAATGAATCATTGGTAAAATATAACAAATTTTTTGCAAAATTCCGCGAATTTGTGCGAAAATTGTAGAAAATTACTTTGAATTTTTCATATAATATGGTACAATTAGTGTACTACATTAGCAGACTAGTAAATATACTTACTTGAGGTGATCATATGGTTAAAAAAGAAATGATAGC
>CAYTWF010000019.1:0-41781 GCA_964441705.1 uncultured Butyrivibrio sp. | reverse complement strand
GTCAGGCACAAGGAAGCAAGCTTCTGAGACCCACGGCGCCGAAGCACAATGGGTCTCACGGGAGGATAATGCTTTTGAGACCCGCGACAGCGAAGAACAATGGGCCTCACGGAAGGATATAGCAGCTGAGACCCACGGGACGCTATAGCTGTGGGTCAGGCACAAGGAAGCAAGCAACTGAGACCCACGATAGCGAAGAACAATGGGTCTCACGAGATGAAAATGCGACTGAGACCCACGGGACGTTATAGCTTGGGTCAGACATAAGGAAGCAAGCTTTTGAGACCCACGACAGCGAGGAACAATGGGCCTCACGAGATGATAATGCTTCTGAGACCCACGGCGCCGAAGCACAATGGGTCTCACGGGAGGATAATGCGACTGAGACCCACGGGACGTTATAGCTGTGGGTCAGACACAAGGAAGCAAGCTTTTTAGACCCACGGCAGCGAAGAACAATGGGTCTCACGGAAGAATAATGCGACTGAGACCCACGGGACGCTATAGCATGGGTCAGGCACAAGGAAGCAAGCTTGTAAGACCCACGGCAGCGAAGAACACTGGGTCTCACGGGAGAATACTGCCACTGAGACCCACGACCGCGAAGAACAATGGGTCTCACGGAAGAACAACGCCACTAAGACCCACGGCACCGAGCAATATATTTTCATTGATAAACATTCTTAATAGATGTACAATTAATTATCAGAATTGATAGTTAAATAGAGAGGTTTCATATGGGGAAAAAGAAAAGAGAGCACGTGGTTTTTGACCAGATGCTTAAAACGAAAAAAAGCATTCCATTCTCAGCAGTAAATACAAATTGTTTTGAAAGCAAAAAGAATAAAACGACAAAGAAGGCAATAAAATGAGCAAATATGATGCATTATGGAAATATATACAGAAAGACGGAAGGCAGTCATTGATGCTTACGTTTGATGAGATACATAGTATTGCTGGAATTGCTGTAGACCATTCATTTCTTAATTTTAAGAAAGAGCTTAAGGCATATGGATATGAGGTTGGGAAAATATCTCTTAAAATGCGTACTGTATATTTCAACAAAATGTAATTAATATGGAGGCAGGTGTATGGTTGTTGGATTTGTTATATGGAGCATGGTTGCGCTGGTATTTTTGTGGATAGGAATAAGCAGCCGCCAGTCTAAGGAAGCAGTGGGATTTTTTACATTTACGAAACCACCTCAGGTGGATGATATACAGCATTACAATAAAGCAGTGTCCATATTGTGGTTTGTTGCGGCGGCAGTGTTGGAGACTATGGGGATTCCTTTATTGATTTTAGAACAGAACTCGCCATTTTTTATTGTGATGATTTTTGCACCAATTGCTCTGGTTCTTGGAATGATAATTGCATATCTGCGAATTGAAGCAAGGTACAAGAAGAAAAATAGTGAAGGGAAATATAACTTATGAAGACAGGAGAGATTATTACATTAATTATTTTGCTGGTGGCATCTGTAGGTGGATTTGTTATCAGCGCATTCCAGTTTAGAGAAAAAGGGTTTTTATTTAATAATGCATATCTTTATGCATCTAAACAGGAACGCGAGACAATGAATAAAAAACCACATTACAGACAATCAGCAATTGTGTTTCTGTTAATTGGAATTGTTTTTTTACTCAATGCAATTTATATGATTAACCACGTAAGGTGGTTGTTTTATGCAAGCATGGTTTTATTGGTTGTTTTGATTGTTTATGCAATTATTTCATCTATACGTATTGAGGTAAAGGGTAGAAAATGAATCTCAAGGAACATGCCAGAAAACTTAAATCCGATATACCAGCGGTATTTATTGCATTAAAAGATAAAAGAACACCATTTATCGCTAAGCTTCTTGCAGGAATTACAGTTGGTTATGCACTGTCACCAATAGATTTAGTCCCTGATTTTATTCCGGTGCTTGGTTATCTTGATGATATAATTATCCTTCCGGCATTGGTTGCACTTACAATAAAATGTATTCCAGGGGACATATGGTTAAGCTGCAGGAAAAAATCAGAGGATATATGGAAAAATGGAAAACCGAAGAAGTGGTATTATGCGATTCCTATTATATTAATATGGATTTTGATTATTTGGTTTATTGTAAAGGCCATATGGTTGTAGTTCAAGTTCCTGTCGTACAGCTTTATTGGAAAAATGCTGTGCGACAGAATATATAAATCCTATTTAATAAGATGAACCTTCTTAGCCAGTCTCTCAATTCTAAGTCCCATTGGAAAATCCAGTAAATCCTTATGAGTAAGTCCCCTTAGCAGGAATATTATTGCAAAATACACTATGATGGCCACAACAATGGCAATCATCACACTTATAAAATTAGCAACATATGAGGTACCTGCAATAAGAATTATAAGCCTGTAGGTCAGGTAGGTTGCAACGCCCATGAAAAATGAAGCTATCCCAGGAACAACAAAGGTTGTTTTCAACTCCTGATGATAATGGGCATATTTGTTAACGGAATACCAGTTCAGCGCACACACAACAATTGGAAAGGTTACGTTTCCAATTACAAGAGCAAAAGCACCAAGCTTGGTAAACTTAAGCAGCACAACCACAAGTATAATGTGTATTCCAAGAGATACGGCGGCGTGAATAACCGGTCTGCTCATCTTGTCCAGTCCCTGTAATGCGGCGTTAGTTATTGTGGACAGTGCATAAAAGATAACAGCTATTGAACCAAACATAAGCATCTGTCCGGAAAGTGTGTAGTCTGTAGTTGGAAACAGCATTCTCATAATAGGAGAACCAAGTACTGTAAGTCCTACCGCACATGGAAAAGCAATTATCATATTAACCTTAACTGAAATAGCAAGCTTTTCACGGAAGGCTTTTTTATTTCCAACAGCATATAAGGAAACAAGCGTAGGTATCATGGATGAAGCCATGGCAGAGGAGATGGAATTAGGAACATTAACCATCAGCCTGTATTTGGTACTGTAGATACCCCAAAGTGTTGAATTTTTTTCACCGGTAAAAAGATTACCGAATAAAGAACCATCAATAACACCACTGGCCTGATATACTGCCTGACTGAGTATAACAGGAACAATAGTTACAAACAGCATCTTCATTATCTCAGAACCGGTATCCTCATGGACAGAATGGTCATGGAGAAGGTGCTTTTTCATCCTTGGTCTGTATGCGAGGAAAAGAAAACCAAGGAAAAACAGACTGGAAAGGGCTCCAAAGAGAGTACCAAGAGTGCCACCGGCAGCTCCTGCACTTGCCTTGCTAAGCTCTGATGCAGCAAAATATACAAAAATCCATGCGGCAACCACGCTGATTACAGCATTGAGAATCTGGTCCGCCAGCTGGGATACAGCCGTTGGAATCATTGTCTTACGGCTTTGGAAAAAGCCTCGGATAGTACCTACAACTGCTACAACGAAAATTGTTGGAGACAGAACTCTAAGCGGGAGGGTAAGACCCTCATATTTGGAAAATTTCTCAATTGCAGGCGCAGCAAAAAAGATTATGGCCATCATTAAGAAACCCGATATTACCGAGAAAAGCATTGCATATTTAAATATTTTATAGCCGTTCTTATATTCCTTAGTTGCAAACTTGCCGGAAAGCAGCTTGGATACTGCAAGCGGCATGCTGTAAGAGGAAAGAATAAGAGCCAGCGAATATACCTCAAAGGCATAGCTGTAAAGTCCGTTGCCCTTATCACCAATTATGGCAGCCATGGGACTTCGGTATAAAAGACCAATTATTCTGGATATAACAGAAGCAGCGGCCAGTATGGAACCCTGCTTAATGAAGCTGTTACCAGAGGGCTTATTTATTAATTTATCATTCAAAATAGTTTCTCCCTGAATAGATTGTTTTTTTGACAAAAATCTACTAATTAAATATAACCCCATAAAAAGTATTTTTCAATGAAAATCGTATAATAGTATGCTATAATAAAACGAACAGGTGTTTCATAGGAGGCGGAAGATATGCATAGTGTACGAATAATTCATTGCGCAGACATTCACATGGGAATGGATTTCTCGGGTGCAAGAATCAAATCACGGGCAAGAAAGGCTGAGGTTAAGAAAACCTTTCTTGATATTATAGACAGATGTCAGCACAATGATGCTGACCTGCTGCTTATAGCAGGGGACCTTTTTGATGGTGCCAATGTTGGGGCAGAGGATATGGATGATATTATAGAAGCAATTAACGGACTTACGCATACAAGAGTATTTATTGCGCCAGGTAATCATGATTATATTAATCCATCCTCAATGTATATTCAGAAGAAATGGCCTGATAACACACATATTTTTACGGGAGGCTTTGAGATAGTTGAGATACCTGAGCTGGGAGTAAGAGTGGGTGGAGCAGGCTTTACAAGCCAGTATGTAAGAGTAGGAATGCTTACGGGCAATACAATGCCTGCAGACGAGCTTATTAATATAGGAGTGCTGCATGGAGAGCTTGTGGGAAGAGGCGCAGGCAGCGATTACAATCCAATAACGGATAGGGATATTGAGCTTTCAGGAATGGATTATCTGGCACTGGGACATATACATAAGCAAAGCAGTATCAGCCTTAAGGGAGGCACGTATTATAGCTATTGCGGCTGCCCGGAGGGACACGGCTTTGATGAGACAGGTATTAAGGGAATATATGAGGGAACGATAGCTAGAGGAAGCTGCCAGCTGGAATATGTAAGAATGTGTAAAAGAACCTATGAGACAATCAGAGCGGATATATCAGGACTCGAAGGAACCAGCGCAATTACAGGAAGAATTATCAGTCTGATGGAACAGCAATGTAGCGAAGGTTACGAGGACAATATGTATAAGCTTGTTCTTGCAGGAGAGATTAAGGCAGATTGTTATTTTAATATCAATGATATTAAGGCGAGACTTGATAATGTGTATTATGTCAAGCTTAGGGATGATACAACTGTGCATGTGGATATGGCTGATATTGCAAAGGATGCCTCACTTAAGGGTGTATTTGCGGCAGGAATGCTTGACCAGATTAACAGCCTTGAGCAGTCCGGCGATACAGCCAAGGCGGAACTTTATCGTAAGGCATTGGGAGTAGGACTTAAAGCCTTTATGGGAGAGGTGGGATATAATGAAGATTAACAGAATCAGAATAGATAATTTTGGAAAGCTTTCGGACTTTGAGCTTGAATTTAGTTCCGGGTTTAATTCATTCTGTGAGAACAACGAATATGGCAAAAGCACAATCATGTCCTTTATTTATATGATGTTCTATGGCAAAACAGCTAATGAGAGAAGCTCAGACATAAGCAAAAGCCTCCGTAAAAAATACCGCCCATGGAGTGGTCAGCCAATGTCCGGAACGCTGGAATTTGATACAGGTGGTGTCCATTACAGTCTTTACAAGCTATTTGCCAAAAGTGCAGGAAGTGACCAGGTACAGCTTATTAATCTTGATACCGGAGCGGCCATTCCTGTTGGCAAGGATGAAGAGATTGGACGCAGATATTTTGGCCTGGATGCCGCTGGCTTTGAGAAAAGCGTATTCATTGGTTCGACAGGCGGATTTGGAGGAAGCGACACAAGCGATGACATTGCGGTCAGACTGTCTAATCTTATAAGTGCTGGGGACGAGGAGATATCTGGAAGTGAGGTGCTGAAAAGACTGACTGATGCTGCTGAGGCAATGGTATCTAAGTCTAAGAAGAAGGGCAGTCTTGTTGAGGCTAAGGAAAGCCTGGAGGATATGGTTACACTTAGACGTAATAATATAGAAGAAAGCCGCCTCTTAGAACAGAAGGAGGAACAGCTTGATAATATCAAAAAGGAATGTGCACAACTGAATTCTGAAAAAAAGGCTATTACCTCCAAGCTGGAGGTGCTGGAGAAAACCTCATCACTTGGAGTATTAAAGAATATTAAATTGCAATTTAATAAAGTAAAAGAGCTTGAACAACAGTATACCCCACAGCAATCCATTGGAATTCTTGAAAAAGCAGAGGATATTCTTACGGACATAGGAACAAACGATGCTACACTCAAGCATATGAGAGAGAGCAAGGACAGTCAGGACACTCCAATCAGTGCCCTGGAATATGATGAGTATACCAGCAGCATCAGGAAAAGGGATGAATGCAGACAGACAGTTGAATTTATTAAGAACTCAGTGCTTCCGGCAGAAGAAAATTATCAAAGAATACAGAAACAGCAACAGCAGCTGGAAGAGGATGAACCTGTAAGACCTAAAAATGACCTGATTATGTTTGTTTTGGCAGCTGTGGCGTTAATTGGTCTGGTGGTGGCTGTGGTTATTCGTAAGTATATTGCTGTGGCATGTGCTGGAGCGGGTACAGTTCTTTTTATTATTTTAGGTATTGTACGCAATCAGCTACGGGCATCAGCCTTTGCGGTAAAGGATAAGGATTATAACAGACGCAGACTTGATGTGACGGCGGAGCGTGAACGTCTTAAGGCAGTGTATGAGCATCAGCTGGATATTCTTGCCCAAAAGCTTAGAACAGGTGTGGTTAAGGATGTGGACAGAGCGTGCAATGAGCAGTCAAAGGAGATGTACGAAGCTCAGGAGCATATAGACAGGCTGCTTACAAGGCAAAATTGCAGCGAGGATGAGGTTCATCAGCTGTATAAGAGGAGCATTGATGCAATTCAGACCCAGAAGATGATGGACAAGGCTGTTGCAGAGGGACAAAGCTACAGGCAGGAATTCATGGAAGTAATGAAGGTGGATTCAGATTATGAAACTGCGCTGGCCCGATATAATGAATTGAGAAACAATCTTGGAGAGTATCAGGAATGTAACAGGTCACTTAACGCAGCACTTGCTACAGTTGGTATGGATATAGATACTGTGCTTAATAATATTACGGCATGGGAGCAGCAGCTTGATGATGCCGGAATAAGGCAGGATGAGACCTTAAAGCTTAAAGGTGAATTAGCAGACAGGCGCAATGAGATTGACGCAGCTCTTTTGGAAGACCAGGGAAGAATGCTTGAGCTTAGCCGTCAGCTTGCGGCTGCAACCGTTGATATGGAGGAGCTGAACTCAAGAATATCACAGACTCAGGGCGATATTCAGGATATGAAGGAGTATTATGATATTCTTAATGTGGCAGCTGCCAATATGAAAAAAGCTGTTGATGAGGTTGGAAGTACCTTTGGTCCAGAACTTAATGCAGCAACTGCCCAGATTTTTACTGGAATTACAGGTGGAAAATATCCGGCCATGATAGTTGACCGTGAATATAAGATTTCGGTTAAGGAGGAGGCCGGGGCATTTCATGAGTGGAAGTATCTAAGCAATGGAACTATTGACCAGGCTTATTTTGCCCTCAGACTTGCAATGACCAGACTGCTCACTGGTGATGGCGAGAAGCTGCCGTTATTGTTGGATGATGTGTTTATTCAGTATGATGAAGAACGGCGAAGACTTGCAATGGAGTATTTAAAAGAATATTCCAGAGATTCACAGGTAATATATTTTTCCTGTAGATAAAAATAATGCGCTCTGCTTCAGTAATTATATAGGAAGCAGGGCGCATATTAATTAATGCTGATTCTTTAAAGAGGCCTCAATAAATCCCTTGAAAAGAGGGTGTGGTCTGTTAGGTCTGGATTTAAGCTCTGGATGAGCCTGGGTTCCAATGAACCAAGGGTGATTCTCAAGCTCTATCATTTCAACGATTCTTCCATCTGGAGAGATTCCTGACAGCATCATTCCATTATCTGTAAGTACCTTTCGGTAATCATTGTTAACCTCGTAACGATGTCTGTGTCTTTCGGCAATTTCTTTTTTACCATAAAGCTGATAAGCCTTGGAGCTTTCATCAAGCACACATGGATAAGAACCAAGTCTTAAGGTTCCGCCAATATCGTCAATGCCTTCCTGGTCCGGCATAAGATGAATTACAGGATGAGTTGTATCCGGATTCAGCTCTACACTGTGGGCATCATTGTAACCAAGCACATGTCGTGCAAATTCAACAATTGCAAGCTGCATACCCAGACAGAGACCAAGAAATGGAACATTATGCTCACGGGCATATTTGACAGCACTTATTTTCCCCTCGATTCCTCTGTCACCAAATCCGCCTGGAACGAGGATTCCACTTACATCACCAAGGATTTCGGCAGCATTGTCATCTGTAACAGTCTCTGAATCCACCCATTTGATATCTACCTCGGCACTGTTAGCAACACCACCATGCTTAAGAGCTTCTACAACACTGATGTATGCGTCATGCAGCTGGATATATTTACCAACCAGAGCGACCCTGACTTTATTCTTAGGATGCTTCCATGCGTCGCACATTGCTCTCCACTCTTCAAGGTCCGGAGTAGGACAGTCAAGGTGAAGACATTCACAGGCTACCTCTGCGAGGTGCTCTTTTTCCATGGCAAGAGGTGCCTCATACAGAACCTCAACATCAGTATTCTGGAGAACGTGACTGCTTGGAACATTACAGAAAAGAGCGATTTTATCACGTATCTGCTGGTCCATCTCATGCTCTGTACGGCATACAATTATGTCAGGCTGAATTCCCATTCCCTGAAGCTCCTTAACACTGGCCTGAGTGGGCTTGGTCTTCATCTCACCTGAGGCCTTAAGATAAGGAATGAGGGTTACGTGTATAAGAATTGCATTTTCCTTGCCGACGTCCTGCTGAAACTGACGGAGGGATTCAAGAAAAGGCTGGCTTTCAATATCACCTACGGTGCCACCTATCTCGATTATGGCAATCTTAGTGTCTTCTGTCTGATAGTCGTCCCTGAAAAAGCGGCTTTTGATTTCATTGGTAATGTGTGGAATAACCTGAACTGTACCTCCACCGAAGTCACCGCGACGTTCCTTTTGCAGGACTGACCAGTATATTTTACCGGTGGTTACATTAGATTTCTTGGTAAGGCTTTCATCAATAAATCTTTCATAGTGACCAAGGTCAAGGTCTGTTTCAGCACCATCATCTGTAACGAAGACTTCACCGTGCTGGATTGGATTCATTGTTCCCGGGTCAATGTTAATATATGGGTCAAACTTCTGCATTGTAACAGAATAACCTCTTGCTTTTAAAAGTCTGCCAAGTGAGGCAGCTGTGATTCCTTTTCCCAGGCCTGATACGACACCACCTGTGACGAAGACATATTTGACTGGCATATTTTTTCCTCCTATATGCTGATTTTATCTGAGTATTTTTAATCAATAATGTTACATACTAGCACTATTCAAATCAAAATTCCATATATATAATTAAAAAAAAATGGCATTTTACTTTATTTATATCTTTTTTATAAAAGTAACGGAAATTTCATAATTATATTGGTTGATTTATATTCGGGAAATTACTATAATTAATGTAATTGTACATCAAAGGAGTAATAAATGGATAATCAGAATAACAGTGGCAACAATAATGGCAATAACCGGAACCCTAATGACAATGGTAACAAGAAAGGTTTCAAATTTAACCAGATTATATTTATTCTGGTAATTGCAATAATCGTAACGTATTTTGCAGTAACGTTCTTTAAGAGCTGTTACAAGAATTATACAACAACAGAGATAAGCTATTCGGAATTTCTGAATATGATAGATAAGGATGAGATTAAGAGTGTAGAGTACAGCTCTACCAAGATTACAATCACTCCTAAGAAACAGCCGGTCAGCGGCGTAACTCTTACCTATTATACTGGAATTATTAATGACGTGGAGACCTTCAATGCTCTTAAGGAGATGAAGGATGAGGTTGAGATTAATGTAGCGATTGAAGATACAGGCTCTTCAATATTTGATTTTATTCTCATGTATATTCTCCCATTTGTTCTTATATATCTGCTGCTGGGCTTTATGTTCAGGAAGATGGCCGGCGGCGGTGGAATGCTTGGAGGAGTAGGCAAGAGCAACGCCAAGGTATACGTTGAACAGAAGACGGGTGTATCCTTTAGAGATGTTGCCGGACAGGAAGAGGCCAAGGAATCAGTTAAGGAGATTGTTGATTTCCTTCATAATCCTGCCAAGTACACATCGATTGGTGCCAAGCTGCCAAAGGGTGCCCTCTTAGTAGGTCCTCCCGGAACAGGTAAAACACTTCTTGCCAAGGCAGTAGCAGGAGAGGCAGGAGTTCCATTTTTCTCACTTTCAGGCTCGGATTTTGTTGAAATGTTTGTAGGTGTTGGTGCATCAAGAGTAAGAGACCTTTTTAAACAGGCTCAGCAGTCAGCACCATGTATTATTTTTATAGATGAGATTGATGCAATCGGTAAGAGCCGTGACTCCAAGTATG
The DNA here is from genome assembly GCA_964441705.1 of uncultured Butyrivibrio sp. GTDB lineage: Bacteria > Bacillota > Clostridia > Lachnospirales > Lachnospiraceae > Eshraghiella. Next base: position 31,505 of record CAYTWF010000019.1, on the reverse strand, counting down.
GTGGAGGAAATGATGAGCGTGAGCAGACACTTAACCAGCTTCTTGCTGAAATGGACGGCTTTGATTCTTCCAAGGGTGTACTTATTCTGGCTGCTACTAACAGACCGGAGGTGCTTGATAAGGCACTGCTTCGTCCGGGACGTTTTGACAGACGTATAATAGTTGATAAGCCAGACCTTAAAGGCCGTATTGATACGCTTAAGGTTCATTCCAAGGATGTACTTATGGATGATACCGTTGACCTTGAGGCTATTGCATTGGCAACAGCCGGTGCTGTAGGTTCTGACCTTGCCAACATTATTAATGAAGCGGCAATTAACGCTGTTAAGAATGGCAGACGTGCAGTTACCCAGGCTGACCTTTTTGAATCAGTAGAGGTTGTAATTGCAGGTAAAGAGAAGAAGGACAGAATTCTTGGTAAGGAAGAGAAAAGAATGGTTGCATACCATGAGGTAGGACATGCACTTATTACTGCTCTTATGAAGAATTCAGAGCCGGTTCAGAAGATTACAATAGTTCCAAGAACCATGGGCTCTCTCGGATACACTATGCAGGTACCGGAGGAGGAAAAATATCTTCTTACCAAGGATGAGCTTGAGACAAGAATCGTTACACTCCTTGGTGGACGTGCAGCAGAGGAGATTGTGTTCAATACAGTAACAACAGGAGCTTCTAACGATATTGAGCGTGCGACCAAGATGGCCAGAACAATGGTATCCCAGTATGGTATGTCAGAGAAATTTGGACTTATGAGTCTGGAAAGTGTGGAAAGTCAGTATCTTGATGGACGTTCAGTGCTTAACTGCTCAGATAAGACTGCCGCAATTCTCGACGAAGAAGTTAATATGATGCTTAAGCAGTACTACAGCAAGGCAAAAGAGCTGCTGGCAGCTAATGTAGAGTGCCTTGATAAGGTATCGGAATTCCTTATTGATAAAGAGACAATCACCGGTAAGGAATTCATGAATATAGTTAATGAAGTAAAGAGTAATAATTCAGTTAACGAGTCAGACCACATTGATGCAGAGGCATCAGAAAGCGAAGTTAATGATTGATTTACATTTACATCTTGATGGCTCCCTTAGACCGGCAACGGTCCGGGAGCTTTTAAGCAATAAAGGTGTTACTGATTATAGCACTGATAAGGAGCTTGCCAGTATACTAAGGGCACCTAAAGACTGCAGTAATCTTAATGATTATCTTACAAGCTTTGAATATCCCACAATAGTTCTTCAAAATCAGTCCGCTATAGAACGAAGTGTGTATGAGCTGGGAGAGGATTTGGCAGCCTATGGCATTACATATGCCGAGATACGTTTTGCCCCACTTTTGGCAACCCGTAATGGAATGTCAATTGCTGAAGCTGTAGAGGCTGCTATTGCAGGAGCAGTCCGTGCAGAACAGGAGTTGGCAGGACTTAGACTTGGACTTATTCTATGCTGTATGAGAGGAAGCAGCCACGAGCAGAATATGCTTACTGTGGAGGCAGCACGTACATACCTTGGTAATCATGTATGCGCATTGGACCTTGCTGGAGCAGAGGCTTTGTATCCAGCCGCTATGTATGAGGAGGAGTTTCATCTGGCAAGAAAGTATGATATCCCTTTTACCATTCATGCGGGAGAGGCAGCAGGACCGGAGAGCGTGTGGGCAGCACTGGAGCTTGGTGCATCAAGGATAGGACATGGAATAAGAAGTATAGAGGATAACGCATTAGTAGATTATCTAGTAAGATATGAGATACCTCTGGAAATATGTCCTACAAGCAATATGCAGACAAGAGTGTATAACCTGGATATGTATCCACTTAAGGAGCTGCTTAACAGTGGTGTTCATGTTACGCTTAACAGTGATAATATGACTGTAAGTGATACCAACATTCTTAAGGAACGTCAGCTGGTTATGGATTGTTGTGGTATTACTCAGGAAGATATAGACAGAATGGAACAATATTCGCGGGAGGCAGCTTTTCTCCTGTAGGAATGAAGGAGACATAAGGTTGTACGAAGGCATATTTGATATAGAAGAAGAACTTAAAAAGCTTCCGGGAAAGCCCGGTGTGTATATTATGCATGACAGTACTGATGAAATAATATACATTGGCAAGGCCATAAGCCTTAAGAACAGGGTCAGGCAGTATTTTCAGTCCTCACGTAACCACACCTCCAAAATCAAACAGATGGTGTCCAACGTAAGAAGATTTGAGTACATTATTACCGATTCCGAGCTGGAGGCACTTGTACTGGAATGTAATCTTATAAAAGAGCATAAACCAAAGTACAATACCATGCTTAAGGATGATAAAACATATCCGTATATTAAGATAACGACTAATGAAGCATTTCCAAGAATATTTTCATCCAGGCAGCTTAAAAAGGATAAGTGCCGTTATTTTGGCCCATTTACAAGTGGAAAGGCTGTTAATGATATAATTGAACTGCTTAATAAGACCTACGGCTTTAGAACCTGCAGGAGAAACCTGCCTAAGGATATTGGGAAGGACAGGCCATGTCTGAATTATCATATAGGGCAATGCTGCGGACCATGTCAGGGAAGCATAACTGAGGAGGATTATAAGGCAAGAGTTGAAGAGGCAGCTGATTTTCTTGAGGGCAGAAGCGATGGAATTACCAGAAAAATAACCTCTCTTATGATGGAAGCCTCTGATAATATGGAGTTTGAACAGGCCGCGGTGTACAGAGATATGCTGCAGAGCATTAAGTATATATCACAGAAGCAGAAAATCACCAGCAGCGACATGCAGAACAAGGATATTGTTGCACTTGCAATGGATAAAACAGACTGCGTTGTACAGGTGTTTTTTGTAAGGGAAGGCAGACTTATTGGCAGGGAGCATCATCATATGACGCTCAATGGAGAGGAAGCGGCATCAGAGGTTTTGTCGCAATTTGTTGAACAGTTCTACGTGGGGGCACCATTTATTCCATCTCAGATAATGCTTCAGGAGGAAATAGAGGATTCTGAGCAGATAAGCCAGTGGCTTTCCCAAAAATCAGGACATAGTGTCAGGATAATTATTCCAAAAAGAGGAACCAAGGAAAAGCTGGTGGAGCTTGCAGCCCGTAATGCAGCTATGGTTCTTGAGCAGGATAAGGATAAAATCAAGCGTGAGGAAGCAAGGACAACAGGTGCGGTTAACAATATAGCCAAAATGCTGGGACTAAGTGGCATTCATAGAATGGAAGCCTTTGATATTTCAAATATAAGTGGTGCACAGCCGGTAGGTTCTATGGTAGTATTTAATGATGGAATGCCACGCTACAATGATTACCGTAAGTTCAGAATTAAAACGGTTATTGGACCTGATGATTATGCGTCAATGCGTGAGGTGCTTACAAGACGTTTTACCCATGAAAATGACAGCAGCTTTGATATTTTTCCGGACATAATTATGATGGATGGTGGTCAGGGACAGGTTCACATTGCTATTGATGTGCTGGACAGCCTTCACATTGATATTCCGGTATGTGGAATGGTGAAAGATGATAACCACAGAACCAGAGCTTTATGGTATAATGGAAAAGAAATTGACATAGACAGACATAGTGAAGAATTTAAGCTTATTACAAGAATTCAGGATGAAGCCCACCGCTTTGCAATTGAATTCCACAGAAGCTTGAGAAGTAAGGTACAGGTTCATTCTATTCTTGAAGACATAGATGGAATTGGACCAGAGAGACGTAAGGCTTTAATGAAATATTTTAAAGATATAGAAGCAATTAAAAATGCAGACGAGACAGAGCTTGCCAGTGTGCCATCTATGAACCGGCTTGCAGCCGAGAAGGTATACAGTTTTTTTAGAAAGCTGTCCGCCCAGCAGAATAATGAAAAATAACCCAAAGGGGGAAAAGACATGGCAGAAGAGTTAAAAGTAGAAAAAATTATCGAAAAAATGGAACTCAAGGTCCTGACCCCGGATATTCCAACCTCTGAAAAGATGGTTATGGTTCCGGATATTAACAGACCGGCACTTCAGCTGGCAGGATTTTTTGACCATTTTGACAGTGAACGAGTTCAGGTAATCGGACGAGTTGAGGCTGCCTACATGGAGAAAATGGACGAGGCTACCAGAAAACAGCGCTACGAAGAATTGTTATCGTATAACGTACCATGTATTATTTTCTGCAGAGATGAAACTCCAGACGAACAGATGATTGAAGCAGCAAGAAAATATCAGATTCCGTTGCTGCAGACAGACACTGCAACATCTTCTTTTGAAGCAGAGATTATTAGATGGATGAAGGTAATGCTTGCACCTACCATATCAATTCATGGTGTACTTGTGGATGTATACGGCGAAGGTGTTCTTATTACAGGTGAAAGCGGAATTGGTAAAAGTGAGGCGGCGCTTGAGCTTATTAAGCGAGGTCACAGACTTGTTACAGATGACGTGGTTGAGATTAAAAAGGTCAGCGATGAGACCCTGATTGGAACTGCACCTGAGATTACCAGACATTTTATTGAACTTAGAGGCATAGGAATTATTGATGTCAAAACACTGTTCGGTGTTGAAAGCGTAAAAGAAACACAGGGCATTGATATGGTTATTCATCTTGAGGACTGGGACAAGGATAAGGAATATGACAGGTTTGGTCTTGAAGAGGAATACACAGAGATACTTGGCAACAAAGTAGTGTGTCACAACCTCCCTGTAAGACCAGGACGTAATCTGGCTGTAATCGTTGAATCAGCAGCCGTCAACTGGAGACAGAAAAAGATGGGCTACAATGCCGCAAGAGAGCTGTATAACAGAGTACAGAACAATATTAATCATAAGGATTGACATGAGGAGGGACCCAACGAAGTTGGGAGGAGTCCTGATGTCTAAAAAGGAGGGACCCGCTGCAAGCGGGAGGTACCTGAGTTCCTAATAGGCACAAGTTGGGGAGAATCTTTATGCCTTATTGGACCCAACGAAGTTGGGAGGAGTCCTGATGTCTTATAGGCACACCCATACAATAATGAAAAAGGAGAATTCAAATGGGCAAATTATGTTTTGGCGTTGACCTTGGTGGTACAACAGTGAAAATGGGATTATTTACAGTAGAGGGTTCACTTCTCTCAGACTGGGAAATTCCAACAAGAAAAGAGGAGTCAGGCAAATATATACTTGATGATATTGCTGATTCAATTAATGCGAAGGTTAAGGAAGAAGCACTTAATCCAGATGATATTGTAGGTGTAGGAATTGGAGTTCCGGGACCTGTTACACCTAATGGAGTAGTTAAAGGCTGCGTTAATATTGGCTGGGGAGATACCCCGGTAGAGGCAATAATTAACGACAAAACAGGCTTTGAGACAAAAGCAGGTAATGATGCCAATGTTGCAGCTCTTGGAGAGATGTGGCAGGGCGGCGGAAAAGGCAATAACAGCATTGTTATGGTAACTCTTGGAACCGGTGTAGGTGGAGGAATTGTAATAGACGGACACATAATTACAGGAACCCATGGTGCAGCCGGTGAGATAGGCCATATGTCAGTTGTATATGACGAGACAGAGACCTGTAACTGTGGTAAAAAAGGCTGTCTTGAGCAGGTTGCATCAGCAACAGGAATTGTTAAGGAAGCTAAGAAATTACTGGCAGCAGAGGATTCACCATCAGTACTTAGAGACATTAAGGATTTCACAGCTAAGGATGTCTTCGATGCAGCAAAGAAGGGCGATGTTCTTGCTGTTAAGACTGCAGATAAGCTGGGAGAATATCTTGGAATTACACTTGGACATATTGCATGTGTAATTGACCCGGATGCATTTATTATTGGCGGTGGAGTATCCAAGGCCGGAGATTATCTTATTGATGTTATTACCAAGTATTATGTTGAAAAGACATATAAGCAGTGTAAAAAGACACCTATTAAGCTTGCAACACTTGGTAATAGTGCAGGCATATATGGCGCAGCAAAAATGATACTTAATTAGTGAGGGACAGACATGGATTTTTTATCCGCAATTACAGATATAGCAGGCAAAGATAACGTACTTGTAAATGAACCAATGGACAGACATACCACCTTCAGGGCAGGAGGTAAAGCGGCATATGCTGTTATGCCACATAATGCCCTAGAGATTGCACAGCTGATACAGGCAGCACAGAATAACCAAAAGCCATATTATGTTGTGGGTAATGGAAGTAATTTACTGGTATCGGATGAGGGCTTTAACGGAATGATAATACTGACCGGACCCAATATGGCTGATGTTGTGATAAAAGATAACATAGTCAGAGCTGGTGCCGGAGCTCTTTTATCTGTAATTGGCAGCGCTGCATTGGAACGGGAGCTTACTGGATTTGAATTTGCCAGTGGGATTCCCGGTTCAGTTGGTGGTGCCTGCGTTATGAATGCAGGAGCCTATGGCGGTGAGATAAAAGATATCCTTGTCAGTGTTCACACTGTGGATGAGCAGGGACAGGAGCGGGAATTTGATGTAAGCCAGATGGAGCTTGGATACAGACACAGTATATTCATTAACAGTGGGTATATTATAACAGATGCTGTATTCAGGCTGTCAAAAGGCAGCAGGGCAGATATCAGCAGCACCATGAAGGAGCTGGCTGCAAAAAGGCGTGATAAGCAGCCACTTGAATATCCAAGTGCAGGAAGTACCTTTAAAAGGCCTGAGGGATATTTTGCCGGACAGCTTATTGAGGAATCTGGTCTTAAAGGAAAGGGCTGCGGAGCAGCCTGTGTATCAGATAAGCATGCGGGCTTTGTGATTAATAAAGGCAACGCAACTGCAAAGGATATATATGATACAATATGCTTCATAAGAGATACAGTTAAAGAGAAAAAAGGCATTTTGCTGGAGCCTGAGGTTAGAATGATTGGAAGATTCTGATTATTTTTCCTTGACGGATTGGCAAATGTGTAGTATTAATTAACTTTGTTAGTGTTTGACAAAGAGCATTGAAGATATAAGGAGACGCAGCATGAGAATAGTTATTGTGACAGGAATGTCCGGAGCTGGAAAACGTACAGCGCTTAAGGTATTTGAAGATGCCGGTTATTATTGTGTTGATAATCTTCCGATTATGCTTATTACCAAATTTGTTGAGCTTGCTAATGCAGGTGGCAAAGAGATTCAGAATATTGCCCTTGGAATTGATGTGCGTAGTGGGGAATCCTTTGGTGATTTGAAGTCAGTACTTGACACAATGAAGACAATGTCAACCAAGTATGAGATATTGTTTCTGGAGGCTGATGATGATGTTCTTGTCAAGAGATATAAAGAGACAAGACGTAACCATCCTTTAGCTGGTGAACACCGTATTATGGAGGGAATTACCCAGGAGAGAGAAGAGATTGCTTTTCTTAAGGAACGGGCAGATTACATTATCGATACAAGCACGCTGCTTACAAGAGAGCTTAAGCAGGAGCTTGAGAAAATATTTGTCAGTGATGAGAAATTCAGCAACCTTGTTGTAACGATTCTGTCTTTTGGATTTAAATATGGAATTCCGGAGGATGCAGACCTTGTATTTGATGTAAGGTTTCTGCCTAATCCATACTATATAGATGAACTTAAGCCACTTAGTGGCAACGATAAGCCTATTCGTGATTATGTAATGGGTTTTGAACAGTCCCATGTATTTCTTGATAAGCTTGAAGACCTGGTTAAATTTCTTATTCCCAACTATATTCTTGAGGGTAAGAACAGGCTTGTAATTGCAATTGGCTGCACAGGTGGGAAGCATCGTTCAGTAACACTGGCCAATGAGCTGTATGAACGATTAGAGAATCAGGATTTTGGGTTGAAAAAAGAGCACCGTGATATTGACCGCGATGCCAAAAACAAAAAATAGTCAGAGGTGTTAATGATGTCTTTTTCCCTTAAGGTTAAAGAGGAATTATCAGATGTCATACCGGCAGCAAGACACTGTCAGATTGCAGAATTGGCGGCTCTAATAAGCATGTCTGGGCATGTATATACCAGCATGTCAGGTCATCATGCAGTCAGAATTACGACAGAGAACGGCAGCGTTGCCAGAAGATGCCAGATGATTATCCACAAAGCTTTCGGTTATGAATCTGATGTAGCAGTCAGATATAACAAAGATACACAAAATACAATATACATAATGTCAGTAGTTGATTCAGATGTGGCAATTAAGATTCTTCTTGCCACAAGACTTATGGACAACGATGGCAGCTTTAGCAGAGATTTGTCACTTGTGAATACTGTTGGAATCAGTAATATGTGCTGCAAAAGAGCGTTTCTTCGAGGTGCTTTTCTTGCAGGTGGTTCAATAAGTGACCCTGAAAAGTATTATCATCTTGAAATTGTCACATCCAGCCCGGGTAAAGCCGAAAAGGTGGTTGAGACAATGAAAGCCTTTGAGCTTGATGCAAGAATTGTTGAGCGAAGGAGGTATTATGTGGTATACCTGAAGGAGGGCTCGCAGATAGTTGATATGCTTGGCGTCATGGGCGCGCGCGTATCGTTACTGGACCTGGAGAATGTGAGAGTTGTTAAAGAGGTTCGTAATTCAATCAACCGTCAGGTTAATTGTGAGACTGCCAATCTGGGGAAAACGATTAATGCAGCAGTTAAACAGATTGAAGATATTAACTACATTAAAGACACAATCGGCCTCGACAGCTTGAACGAAGGATTGAAAGCCATAGCTATGGTAAGACTGGAATATCCAGACACCCCGCTAAAGGATTTGGGAGCAATGCTCACACCTGAGGTTGGCAAATCCGGAGTTAATCACAGACTAAGAAGAATTGGTCAGATTGCAGAAGAACTAAGACAAAGCAATAATGCTAATAAAAGCTAGGAGGAAGCTACAATGATAACAAAAACAATTAAAATTCAAATTCCTACAGGACTTGAGGCAAGACCTGTTGCAGTATTTGTTCAGGTTGCAAGTCAGTTTGACAGTTCTATATATGTTGAAGTTGGAACTAAGAAGGTTAATGCAAAGAGTATTATGGGAATGATGACTTTAGGACTTGATGCAGGCGAAGAGGTTACAGTATCAGCAACCGGCTCTGATGAAGAGAAGGCAATTGCAGAAATTGAAAAATACCTTAGTGCAGATAAATAATCCTTAAAAGACAATAACAATACTGATACAGCCGGAGATTGATTTCTCCGGCTTTTTAAGTTGCAATCAGTTGTCAGCAGAGTTTTTTTAGTTTATAATTAGAGCATATTGCGTAGCGGAGGAAATACAATGGCATTCACACATTTACATGTTCATACAGAATACAGTCTTTTGGATGGCTCCAGTAAGATAGGGGAGATAACTGCGAGGGCTAAGGAGCTTGGAATGGATTCTATGGCAATTACGGACCATGGAGTAATGTATGGTGTTATAGATTTCTACAGAGCTGCCAAAGCGGCAGGAATCAAGCCGATTCTTGGCTGCGAGGTATACGTTGCGCCAGGTTCACGATTTGATAAGGAAGCAGGCGTAAGTGAGGACAGATATTATCATCTTGTACTGCTTGCAGAGAATAATACAGGCTATGCCAATCTTATGAAGATAGTTTCCAAAGGCTTTGTAGATGGCTTTTATTACAAGCCTCGTGTAGATTATGAGGTTCTTGAGACTTATCATGAGGGTATTATATGCCTTAGTGCATGCCTTGCAGGAGAGGTTCAGAAGTATCTTGCAAGAGGGCTGTATGACGAGGCGTGTAAGGCTGCGCTTCATTATCAGGACATATTTGGAAGAGGCAATTATTTTCTTGAGCTTCAGGACCATGGAATACCGGAGCAGAAGCTGGTTAATCAGCAGCTGGTGAGAATGCATAATGAACTGGGAATTGACCTTGTTGCAACGAATGACATACATTATACCAATGCAGATGATGCGGAGGCACACGATATTTTGTTGTGTATACAGACAGGCAAGAAGGTATCAGACGAGGACAGAATGCGCTATGAGGGCGGACAGTATTACTGCAAGTCAGAGGAGGAGATGCGTGCTCTTTTTCCATATGCACCGGAGGCTATTGAGAATACACACAGGATTGCATTAAGATGCAACGTTGAGATAGAATTTGGAGTTACCAAGCTGCCTCATTTTGATGTTCCGGAGGGTTTTGATTCATGGACATATCTTAATCATCTGTGTGATGAAGGTCTTGTGAAAAGATATGGAGACCAGGCAGACAGCTTAAAAGAGAGACTTGATTATGAGCTTGGTGTCATTAAGACAATGGGATATGTTGATTATTTTCTCATAGTGTGGGATTTCATTAATTACGCCAAAAGCCATGGAATAGCAGTAGGACCGGGACGAGGCTCAGCGGCAGGCTCAATTGTTGCATATACTCTTGCAATTACAGATATAGACCCTATTAAGTATAATCTGCTTTTTGAACGATTCCTTAATCCGGAAAGAGTTTCAATGCCGGATATAGATATTGATTTCTGTTATGAGAGACGTCCTGAGGTAATTGAATATGTTATGAACAAATATGGCAGAGACAGGGTTGTGCAGATTGTTACCTTTGGTACACTGGCTGCACGAGGTGTAATTAAGGATGTTGGACGAGTTCTTGATATGCCATATGCCAAGACTGATTCTATATCTAAGATGATACCGATGGACCTGGGAATAACGATAGATAAAGCACTTGAGGCTAATAATGAGCTTAGACAGCTGTATGAGACAGATTCAGAGGTTACATACCTTATTAACATATGCAAGAGACTTGAGGGGCTTCCAAGACATACCTCAATGCATGCTGCAGGTGTAGTTATTGGTTCAAGACCGATAGATGAATTTGTACCGCTGTCAAGGGCATCAGATGGAACCCTTACAACCCAGTTTACAATGACTACAATTGAAGAGCTGGGCTTGTTGAAAATGGATTTTCTGGGACTTAGAACTCTTACTGTTATTCAGAACGCAGAGAAGCTGATTAACAGAAGAGAGGGAGCAGCCTTTGATATTAATCAGATAGATTATAATGACCGCAAGGTATTAGACCTGATTGGTACAGGCCGTACAGAAGGAATATTTCAGCTGGAAAGCGGCGGAATGAAGAGCTTTATGAAGGAGCTTAAGCCAGACTGCCTGGAGGATATGATAGCCGGAATTTCATTGTACAGACCAGGTCCAATGGATTTTATTCCCAAGTATATAAAAGGAAAAAATGACCATGAACATATAACCTATGCCTGCCCGGAGCTGGAACCGATTCTTGCACCTACCTATGGATGTATTGTATATCAGGAGCAGGTAATGCAGATAGTACGTGATTTGGCAGGCTATACCCTTGGACGAAGCGATTTGGTAAGACGTGCAATGTCCAAGAAGAAACAGTCGGTTATGGAAAAAGAACGTCATAACTTTGTATATGGTAATCCTGAGGAGGGCGTACCGGGCTGTGTTGCCAGAGGAATACCTGAGAAAACTGCAGCACAGATATACGACATGATGATGGATTTTGCCAAGTATGCATTTAATAAATCTCATGCGGCCTGCTATGCCTTTGTATCCTTTCAGACTGCTTACCTTAAATGCTACTATCCTATAGAATTTATGGCTGCACTTATGACAAGCGTGCTGGATAATACCGGTAAGGTAGCACAGTATATTCTTAACTGCCGCCAGCTGGGAATTAAGATACTGCCACCGGATATCAATGAAGGTGAGGGAGCCTTTACGGCATCAGACGGAGCTATCAGATATGGTCTTTTGGCAATTAAGAGCCTGGGACGCCCGGTTATTGAAGCAATTGTTGCGGAACGTAATGAAAATGGCAGATTCAATGATATTAAAGATTTTGTTACCAGACTCTCAGGTAAGGAGGTTAACAAAAGAACTGTTGAAAGCTTTATTAAATCAGGTTCTTTTGACAGCTTTGGACTTACCCGTAAGCAGATGATGCTGATATACAGTGATGTAATGGATAATGTTGCCCACGAGAAAAAAGAATCAGTATCCGGTCAGATGTCACTTTTTGATATGTTTGCGCCAGAGGAGAAGCCTTTAGATATAGTAGTCCCAAATGTTGGTGAATATACCAAGGAGGAACTGCTTACACTTGAAAAAGAGGTACTTGGTATCTATGTAAGCGGACATCCACTTGATGAATATACACAGCTTATTGAGAAAAATGTTACGAATCATACCACTGATTTTGAACTGGATGAGGAAACTGGTATCGGTAAGGTCAGAGATGATGCAAGAGTTGTAATAGGCGGTATGATAACTGGTAAGAATATTAAAATGACCAAGACCGGCAAAACAATGGCATTTCTAACAATTGAGGATTTGACCGGTACTGTTGAGGTTATTGTATTTCCTAAGACCTATCAGGACTGCCGCCAGTATATTGTAGATGATAATAAGGTGTTTATAACCGGTAAGGCAGATATCAGTGATGATGAGGCAGGCAAGGTAATCTGTGACAAAATAATACCATTTGACCTGATTCCCAAGGACTGCTGGATTAAATTTCCGGACAAGGCAGCATTTCTAAAAGCTGAGCAAGAACTTTATGGAATACTTAAATCCTCTGATGGCAATGACCATGTGATTGTCTATTGCGAAGCAGAAAAGGCAAAGAAATATCTGCCAATGTCAATGACCATAAAAGCAGATTCACAGATGATTACCAGACTTTCTGCATTATATGGTGAAAAAAATGTCAAAGTAGTGGAAAAATCTATTGAAAAATAGCAGGATGTGTCATAAAATGGATAGGATATTTGTTACATCGTGCGATAGAAGATTTAATTGGAGGTAGATATAAAATGGCAGAGAAAGTTAACACAATCGGAGTGCTTACCAGTGGCGGAGATGCACCTGGAATGAACGCTGCAACAAGAGCAGTTGTCAGAACAGCACTTGCTCAGGGACTTAAGGTTAAAGGAGTTCTTAAAGGCTATAACGGACTTCTTAATGAAGAGATTATAGATATGGATGCAACAAGTGTATCAGACACTATCAGCAGAGGAGGAACAATCCTTTATACTGCAAGATGTCTTGAATTTGTTGACCCTGATTATCAGAAGAAGGGTGCAGACATATGTAAGAAGCATGGAATTGACGGACTTGTTGTAATTGGCGGTGACGGCTCATTTAAGGGCGCACAGAAGCTTTCAGCACTTGGAATTAACACAATTGGTGTTCCTGGAACAATTGATCTTGATATTGCATGTACTGATTACACAATCGGTTTTGATACTGCAATTAATACAGCAATGCAGGCAATTGATAAGATTAGAGATACCTCAACCTCTCATGAAAGATGCTCAATCATTGAGGTTATGGGAAGAAATGCAGGACATATTGCACTTTGGTGTGGTATTGCCAATGGTGCTGAGGAGATATTACTTCCTGGCAAATATGATTATAATGAAGAAAGAATCATTAACAATATTATTGACAATAAGAAAAAAGGCAAGAAGCATCACATTATCGTTAATGCAGAGGGAATTGGACATTCAACAGAGATGGCACGCAGAATAGAAGAAGCTACAGGCGTTGAGACGAGAGCAACAATTCTTGGACATATGCAGCGTGGTGGAAGTCCTACATGTAAGGACCGTGTATACGCTTCAATGATGGGTGCTATGGCAGTAGACCTTCTCCTTCAGGGCAAATCCAATAGGGTTGTAGCTCATGCTGGTGGAGAATTTGTAGACTATGACATTGATGAAGCACTTGCAATGACTAAGGATGTTGACCAGCATATGTATGAGGTCAGCAAGCTTTTATGCAGATAGGTGACAGCATTGATAACAAGTACAGCTAATGCACAGATTAAGAATATAATTAATTTAATGAAAAAGTCCGGGGAACGTAAGAACCGCGGACTTTTTGTAATTGAAGGCATAAGAATGTTCCAGGAGCTGCCCAAGGAGCGTATAATTAAAATATATGCTTCTGAAAGCTTTGCCTATGACAATAAGGAGCTTATGCAGTCCTATGAATTTGAGATGGTGGCAGATAAGGTATTTGCCCAGATGTCGGATACAAGAACTCCTCAGGGGATTATGGCACTGGTATCTATGAAGGAATATTCTGTTAAAGAACTGATGCCGGATAACAGGGTACCACTTATTGTTGTGCTGGAGAATATTCAGGACCCTGGTAATCTTGGAACCATTATGCGTACCGCCGAGGGTGCAGGGGCAACCGGAATCATTATGTCCCATAACACAGTTGATATCTATAATCCAAAGACAATAAGGTCTACAATGGGTTCACTGTTTCGTATGCCTTTTATATATACAGATAGCATAACAGATACAGTATGTGAACTGAAAAAACACAAAATAACCACATTTGCGGCACATTTAGGTGGTACTAATAATTATTACAGCGAGAATATGACAGTACCAGCTGCCATACTTATTGGTAACGAAGGCAATGGTCTGACAAAGGAACTGACAAGTCAGGCTGACGTGCTTGTAAAGATACCAATGGAGGGACAGCTTGAGTCGCTTAATGCTGCTATTTCCACTGCCATTCTTCTCTATGAGACCAAAAGACAAAGAGATTTATTGTAACATATAAGACACAAAGTTGACATTCTTCCAAAAATATAGTAATATTCTTTGTAACAAAATTTAATAATTTTGTAACATTTGGTTTTCTTATGAGACTTGGAGGTTAATATGATATTCAAAAACAGAAAGACATCTGTAGTGGCAGTGCTTGCATTGCTGTTAGTTATACAGATTGTTTTCTCAGGTATGAATTCTGGAAACTCCGGTAAGACAACACAGGTTGCCAGCCGGGACTCAGATGAAACAGTAACAACAGATAACAGTGCAGCTTTAATTACTGAGGAAGAGGTTGTATCAGCAGACCTTAACGTGGTATACAGAAGTACTGTTACAGCAACAGAGGAAGCGGTTGATACAGATAACAGTGTTGACGGCGGTGATTTTGGTAATAAAGTAATATCCTATACATGTGATGAGCTTAATGTATATGCGCAGGCCGACAATACCTCAGAGGTTGTAGGAGTTATGTTCTCCGGCAGCGAGGGCGATATTGTTGAGAGAGGTACTGAATGGACGAAGATAACATCCGGAGCAGTTACAGGCTATGTAAGGAATGTAGACGTTCTTTTTGGTGCTGAGGCAGCCACAGTTGCAGAAGCAATAGGAAGTAAGAATGCAACAGTTACAGTTGATAATCTTCCGGTACTTGCCAATGCAGATGCAGGTTCAGAACAGATATCAACACTTGCCAAGGGCGCAGTGATTGATGCTTATGAAGAGACAGACGGATTTATCCTTATTATCTGTGATAACGGATATGGGTATATTGATAAGAGCTGTGTAACCTTATCCTATGGTCTTGATACTGCAATGACCAAGGCTGAGATAGAGCAGCAGGAGGCAGAAGAGAGAGCAGCAGCTGCAGCAGAGGCTTCCAGAGCAGCTCAGCAGGCAGCAGCTAATGCAGCCGCAGCAGCACAGGCAGCAGGCTCAGCAATTACTACTACCACAAGAGGCGGATATTCAGCCTCAGAGGATGAGGTTCATCTTCTTGCAGCCATAGTATACTGGGAATCAGGCTGGGAGCCTGCAGAAGGACAGCTGGCAGTAGCCAATGTAGTTCTTAACAGAGTTCTGTCATCAAGATTTTCACAGAACAGTATTACCGGTGTTGTATATGCAGCCAATCAGTTCTCAGGCGTATCAGTTAATGGTGCTCCATCAGAGAGATTTCAGGCTGTACTCAATATGAGTAATGAACAGCTTAACCAGAGAGGCTGTTATGACGCAGCAGTTAAGGCTCTTTCAGGACAGAACAATGTTGGAGACCTGATGTTCTTTATCAATGTCAGAAAGGCCAATTATGCAAGGTATTCAAGCTATACAGTAATTAACAATCATTGCTTCTACACATATTAGAAGCTGTAATAACACAATCAGCCCGGTCACATGTATTAGAATGTGACCGGGCTGATTTTATTTGAAGCGGTTCTATTGTATATCGGGGTCTGTGTATTTGGGAAAAATAACTGCGGCCTTAAACAGGTCTGCTTCCATAGAAAGTCTTAGACTTCCGTTCATTAATTCTGCCAGACTCTTGGCAATTGCCAGACCAAGACCGCTTCCATCGCTGTTTCGTGACATGTCACCACGGACAAATCTTTCTGTAAGCTCCTGAGGAGATAAGGTAAGCTGATTTCTTGAAATGTTCTTGAATTCAATTGTTACATTATCATCTACAGATACGTTAATGAATATCCGTGAACCCTCAAGTGAATATTTGCATGCATTGCTTAGCAGATTATCAAAGATTCTGAAAAGCCTTCTGCCATCAATATTAATGTACACAGGCGTATTGCCCGGCTCATATACAAGAGTAAGCTGTGAGGCTGCTGCTCTGTCCTCAAATTCGCCCACTGTCTGAGCTATTAATGTTCGTACGTCCGTTTTGGCAGGTATTATCTCAAGATTGCCTGTAGCGGCCTTAGACGCTTCTATAAGGTCATCGATTAGTCTTTTCATCTTTGAGGACTGGCGCTGCAGTACCTCAAGATATTTTTTGAAATTATCGTTGTCTATTTGTTCCTTACCAAGAAGGTCTACATAGTTGATTATTGAGGTTAATGGTGTCTTAATATCATGGGATACATTAGTAACAAGCTCGGTTTTCATTTTCTCACTTCTAAATCGCTCGTCAACTGCCTCCAGTGCAACTGTACCAATACTTTGAAGATTTTCGGTTATCTCAAGTATGGAGGAAGGCATTCCTTTTTTGTTAATGTCAGCATGAAATTCTCCGGCGGCAAGCTGGCTGCTGTAGTGGTTAAGTCTGTTAATCATTACACACCATTTAATAAGGTTGTAGATAATTATAATCAATACCACAGGAATAAGAAAATATTCTATTTCCAGATACTGATTCATGGAAATAATACATACAATAAGGGCAGCGACTATTAATGTAACAGTTATGGCTGTTCTGGTTGTATGAGTTCCGCTCTTGGTTACTATTCTAAATACATCAGGTGTTATGAGACCTGATTTCATAGTTCCATCCGTTATACGGCCCACAACATTAATTGTAAGCAGGGACAGGAACAGCAGTGCCAGAAGCAGCATGGACATTTTGTACAGGTAATAGAAATTGTTAATATAGTAGGCTGAATAGTCATCACAGAAGAATACTATCCACATAATGCACAATGCAAGTATGGCCGCAAAAAGTATTTCCGTAGGCAGTTTTTTAAAGAATCTGTAAAAAATATTACGAATCCAGTATTCTCTTCTGAAATTGGAGAGAATATATATAAACGATATTGCTGCCAGCAATATGCCAATTACAAGAAAGGCAATAAATGCATATCTCAGGTAATAAAGAAAGCATACTGACCTATAGGTATTGTTGCAGCGGGTACTGCCATCAAAGCTTCTACGCATATACACAGATACCCTTATCCAGTGGACATTCTGATAGTTATAGTTGGCGAAGGAACCGGTATGCTCAAAATAGGAGCTTTCATTGCCGGTAATCCAGTCACAGTTGGAAAAAAGTGTTGTGCCGGTTTTGGTATCTACAACATTGACATATAAATTAAGGCTATAGATATATTCCTTAATCATTTCCTTTGTGGTCTCAACGTATGAATCATAGGAGACAATGTTATTGCTGCACCGGGATACGATTTCATTATAATCATGCTGAAGATAGTCATAGGCTATGGTCTCCCTCATATGGAAGGTATTGTTGGAATATGCGTTAAAATACCGGGCTTCATTAATACTGTATATTGACAGAGCACACATTATTATCGCCAGAAGCATTATTCCCAGCGCAATATAATAATTTCTGGCCGTCTTTTTTATTTTATTAAATATTTTCATTCTATCTACCCTTTCTCAATCTTATAGCCCTGTCCCCATACAACCTTGAGAGTCCTTGGATTAGCCGGGTCCGGCTCAATCTTCTCGCGAAGGTGTCTGATATGTACTGCAACAGTACTGTCGCAGCCATCATAGCTTTCCTTCCATACATGACTGTATATATCTCCCGGGGAAAATACTTTGCCGGGATTAGTCATAAGAAGCTTAAGAATCTCATATTCTGTTGGTGTAAGGGCTACATTTTTCCCTCCTGAGGTTACGGCCTTTTCCCGGTCATTCAGTTCAATAAGTCCTATTGCTATAGTGGAGTCATCACCAGTACCACCACCCAGCTGCATATACCTGCGAAGCTGGGAATAGACTCTTGCGTTGACCTCTGCCGGGTTAAAAGGCTTGGTTATGTAATCATCTGCTCCAATAGTGAGTCCCAGTATTTTGTCGGAATCCTCGCTTTTGGCAGTAAGAAGTATTACCGGAACATTACTTTTCTCACGGATATGGGCCATTGCAGTTATTCCGTCCATCTCCGGCATCATAATATCCATGAGAATAAGGTGAATGGTCTCCTGGGATACAACCTCAAGAGCCTGAACACCTGTACAGGCCTCAAAAAGCCTGTATTGTGGATTGGTAAGATATATCTTCAGTGCATTAACGATGTCGCGTTCATCGTCACAAATTAGTATATTGTACATGTATACCCCCGTAGCTGCGTTATTGTAAAAGATGCTTCATCTTTATGATACAAGTATACACGCACTGGCTGTTAAAAATAAAGTGGTAAAATGTTTAAGATTTCTTTAAGATACAATTCCTTGATAAAATATCTAATATATAGTACAATCAGTTCAACAGAGCAACTATTACTAACAGTTGCAGATGGGAGGTAAAAGTTATGGACCCGATAATCTGGATTTGGCTGGGATTGCTGGTGGTATTTATTGTATTTGAACTTGCAACCACAAGCCTTACAACAATATGGTTCGCAGGTGGTGCACTAATCGCACTTATTCTTGCAATAGCAGGAGCTCCACTGCCAGTGCAAATCGTATTATTTGTAGTAGTTTCACTTGTACTTCTTTTTTTTACAAGACCACTGCTTACCAAGGTATTCAAGGTTGGCACAACTAAGACTAATGTGGAAAGTCTTGTAGGAATGAAGGCAAAGGTTATTGTTGAAATAGACAATAATAAGGATATGGGCTATGCAGTTGTTAACGGACAGGAATGGACCGCAAGGGCTGCAGATGACTCAGATGTAATTCCTGAGGAGACAATGGTTGAAATCGTTGGAATTTCAGGTGTTAAATTAATCGTAAAACGATGAGAAAGATGGAGGTTTAGGCTATGATTTTAGCGGAAATGATGACAGGAAGTGTTGTTGCAATTGCAGCAATTGTAATTATTGTTTTAATTATTATTGCGTCTTGTATTAAGATTGTTCCACAGGCACATGCAGTTATTCTTGAGAGACTTGGTGCATATAAGACCACATGGTCAGTAGGTCTTCACTTTAAGACTCCTTTTATTGATAAGGCAGCCAAAAGAATCAGTCTTAAGGAGCAGGTAATTGATTTTGCACCACAGTCAGTTATTACCAAAGATAATGTTACAATGAAGATTGATACAGTTATTTATTTTCAGATAACAGACCCTAAGCTTTATGCATACGGTGTTGAGCATCCGATTATGGCTATTGAGAATCTTACAGCAACTACCCTTCGTAATATAATCGGTGATTTGGAGCTTGACCAGACACTTACCTCAAGAGAGGTTATTAATACCAAGATGAGAGTAACTCTTGATACAGCTACTGACCCTTGGGGCATTAAGGTTAACAGAGTTGAACTCAAGAATATTCTTCCACCGGCTGAGATTCAGAATGCCATGGAGAAGCAGATGAAGGCTGAGCGTGAGCGTCGTGAGATGGAGACAAGAGCTGAAGGTGAGAAGAAGGCCAATATTACAGTATCAGAAGGTAAGAAGCAGTCAGCAATTCTTGAGGCTGAAGCTGATAAGGAGGCTGCAATTCTTCGTGCTGAGGCTAAGAAGGAAGCAACAATCCGTGAGGCTGAAGGTCAGGCAGAGGCTATTAAGGCTGTACAGCTTGCTAATGCAGAAGGTATCAGATATATTAGAGAAGCTGGTGCGGATGAGGCAGTTCTTACAATTAAGAGTCTTGAGGCTTTTGTTAAGGCAGCAGATGGCCAGGCAACTAAGATTATCATTCCTTCAGATATTCAGAGTATTGCAGGACTTGCCAAGTCTGTAGTTGAGATAGGCAAAGAGAATTAAGAATTAATTATATTATAACGAAAGTATGTATGGCGTACCGATTGCGGTACGCCATTTTGCATAAATATACACCAATAAGAATAAAAACGTAAAAATATTCATAAAATTGTATAAAATACTTGACAAACCGGATTTACGGGGTTATTGTTGTAATATCATTTTTGAAAGGGGTCTTGATTATGAATTTGAAAGGACGTAGTTTTTTAACACTTAAGGACTTTACGCCGGATGAGATTGGATATCTGATTGACCTGGCAGCAGAGCTTAAGGCTAAGAAGAAGCAGGGAATAACAGGAGACAGCCTTAAAGGCAAGAACGTTGCACTTATATTTGAGAAGCCATCAACCAGAACCAGATGTTCTTTTACAATAGGATGTATTGATGAGGGCGGACATCCTGAATATCTTGGCAAGGATGACATCCAGCTTGGATACAAGGAGAGCGTTAAGGATACAGCACGTGTACTTGGAAGAATGTTTGACGGAATCGAATTCAGGGGCTTTTCTCAGAAGACAGTTGAGGAGCTTGCACAGTATAGTGGTGTTCCTGTATGGAATGGACTTACTGATGAATATCATCCAACACAGATACTTGCAGATTTCCTCACAATGAAGGAGAAGTTTGGACACCTTAAGGGACTTAATTTTGTATTTCTTGGAGATGGACGTAATAACATGGCTAACTCGCTTATGATTGGCTCTGCCAAGATGGGTGTTAATATAGCTATCGTTGCACCTAAGGAGCTATGGCCTGATGAGGAGCTTGTTAAGCTTTGTAACACATATGCAGCTGAATCAGGAAGCACAATTACGATTACTGATTCAACAGATGCTGTTGTTGGTGCTGATGTCCTTTATACAGATGTATGGTGCTCAATGGGTGAGGAGGATAAGGCAGCAGAACGTATTAAGCTTCTTACTCCATATCAGATTAATTCGGCACTGATGGCTAAGACCGGCAAAGCAGATACTATATTTATGCACTGTCTTCCGGCGATTAAGGAGAAGGAAGTTACAGAAGAGGTATTTGAATCCGCTCAGTCAGTTGTATTTGATGAGGCAGAGAACAGAATGCATACAATTAAGGCCGTGATGGTTGCAACATTGGGAAATTTATAGTATCATAACGAGGTGCAATTATCTGTAACAACAGTTCACCGGATTACACAGGTGGAATAGCAGAAAAGGAGCCTTGAGAATGAATATTTCAGGTGGTAATAAGACAACCAGGATTGTTAGAATGGTCATAGATGTATTGAATGTTATTTTGGGCATTGCCATAGTATGCCTGGCAGTTATGGCATTTATTAATGCCAGCAGTAATATGTGGGTATTTCCTATTATTTTCCTGCTTGGCGGCGCAATGAACATGATAACAGGCATTAAGAATTACATGACAGATAGAAAAATATCATGCATTATCGCAGAGGTTGCGGCGGTCGCTCTTTTTATTGTAAGCTATGTATGCTACAACGCAATAGGAGGCTGACGCATTGAGAGAGATTATTCTGCAGATGCTTAAAGAGACCAATAATTATATATCAGGACAGGAACTGTGCGACAGACTATCTGTATCACGTACCGCAGTCTGGAAAGCTATTAATGCTCTTAAGGAGGATGGCTACCAGATAGAGGCAGTGAGGAAGGTAGGATACCGCCTGGTTGCCTGCCCTGATGTTTTGCTTTCTGATGAGATTAAAAGTCTGCTTACAACAAAGTGGTGGGGAAGGTCAATACTATATTATGACACTATTGATTCCACCAGTAATGAGGTAAAAAGACAGGCTGAGAATGGGGCCGTTGAAGGAACGCTTGTAATAGCTGAGGAACAGACAGCCGGGCGTGGACGACGTGGCAAGGCCTGGGCGTCACCTCCGGGAACCGGTATATGGATGTCCTTTCTATTGAAGCCACAGATGGAACCGGGGCAGGCGGCAATGATAACTATCGTTGCTGCGTTGGCATGTATGTCAGCAATAGAGCAGGAGACTGGTGTGAGTGCCCAGATTAAATGGCCTAACGATATTGTAATCAATGGTAGGAAAACAACTGGAATTCTAACAGAAATGAGTACTGAGCTTACATATATTAACTATGTGGTTGTGGGAATCGGAATTAATGCCAATACAGACAGCTTTCCAGAGGATATCAGCGCTACCGCGACGTCACTTAAGCAGGAAATTGGAAGCAAGGTAGAGAGAAGCAGAATTGTAGCGGCCTTTGGACATTATTTTGAGCAGTATTATGAGGAGTTTGCTGCTGCTGGTAACCTGTCAGGGCTTAAGGAAATGTATGAAAAGCATCTTGTTAATATAGGACGAAAAGTGACAATTATAGAAAAAGATATCAAAATTACCAGAACAGCACTTGGAATTGATGATGAAGGTGAGCTGCTGGTTCAGGACGACCAGGGAAATATTACTACAGTACGTGCAGGAGAGGTTTCTGTGCGTGGCATTTACGGATATGTATAGAACAGGAGAACGAATATGGAAGAAATGACAGTGCTGTGTGCGTCAAGTGCATATGATAAAAAATTCTATTTTAATGAGGAATTCAATCAGCTGCCAGGCAAGGTTAAGGACGAACTGAAGATAATATGTGTTCTTTTTACAGAGGATGTTGGCGGAATCTTTGAGATGAAATTCAATGATGAGGGCAATCTGCTGTTTACAACTGAAGCTGATGAGGGAGACCTGCTCTATGATGATATTGGGGCGGCACTTAAGATAAAAAGACTTCAGATTGAGAAAAAAGATACCTTTGAAGCAATTGAGATGTTCTACAAGGTATTTTTCCTTGGAGAGGACCCGGAAGAGGGCAGCAGGTAATGAATATAGGCAACGTCAGAATTGACAACAACATAATGCTGGCGCCTATGGCAGGAGTAACAGACCTTCCTTATAGATTGTTATGTAAGGAACAGGGCTGTGGCTACATGGTAACTGAGATGGTAAGCGCTAAGGCGGTGCTTTATAATAACAGAAATACAGACCTTCTTTTGCAGACAAGACCTGAGGAGGGACCGGCGGCATTACAGCTTTTTGGTTCTGACCCGGATATAATGGCGGAGATTGCGGTACGTCTTGAGGACCTGGGCTTTGTGGCATTTGATATTAACATGGGCTGTCCGGTACCTAAGATTGTGAATAATCATGAAGGCTCGGCACTTATGAAGGAGCCTCTTCTTGCAGGCAGGATAGTAGAGAGGATGGCAAAAGCCGTCAGGAAGCCTGTAACAGTTAAGTTTAGAAAAGGCTTTGATGAGGACCATGTTAATGCAGTTGAATTTGCGCACATAATGGAGGAGTCAGGAGCCGCAGCACTTACAGTTCATGGTAGAACCAGAGAACAGTTCTATTCAGGCAAAGCAGACTGGGATATAATTCGTCAGGTTGTGGAGCGTGTTAAAATACCGGTATTTGGCAACGGAGATATTACATGTGCAGAGGATGCTTTGGCTATGATAGCGCAGACCGGCTGTCAGGGAGTTGGAATCGGAAGGGCTGCCAAGGGTAATCCATGGATATTCAGAGAGCTTAAGGCGGGGCTTTTGGGCAAGCCAATACCTGCAAGACCTGCATTAAGTGAGATTAAGGCAATGATTAAACGTCATGCAGCGTTAATGACTGAATATAAGCCTGAGGAAATGGCAGTTCGTGAGATGCGCAAGCATGTATCATGGTACACAACTGGTCTTCATAACTGCTCGGCACTTCGGGACGAGGTAAACCATACAGAGACGCTGGAACAGCTCTTTGAACTGTTGGATAAAAGAATGATTGACAAATGATTTTTAACTATCTTATAATAGTATGAATGTTTATAAGGTTATATTGTACAATAATATATTTATATCAATGAAAGGTGCGTAGTAAAAATGGCAGAGAAAAAGAATTTAATGACCTATGAGGGTCTCAAAAAACTTGAGGATGAACTTCAGGAGCTTAAGGTAGTAAAGAGAAAAGAAGTTGCCCAGAAAATAAAGGAAGCCAGAGAGCAGGGAGACCTTTCTGAGAATGCTGAATACGATGCTGCTAAGGATGAACAAAGAGACATCGAGGCAAGAATCGAGGAAATAGAGAAAATCCTTAAAAATGCAGAGGTTGCTGATGATGACAGCGCCAAGAAGGGAACAATTAATCTTGGATGTACAGTTGATGTTCTCGACTGCGAATATGATGAGGAAGTTGTATTTAAGCTTGTAGGTTCTACTGAGGCAAAGAGCCTTGAGAACAAGATTTCTAATGAATCACCACTTGGTAAGGCTCTTATTGGTAAGAAGAGCGGAGATTCAGTAGAGGTTGAGACACCAACAGGTGAGATTCTTCACTACAAGATTCTTAAGGTTACAAGAAACTAATTACGATAGGAGTGAATACATTGGCAGAGAACAATAACGGCCAGCAGACACAGGATATAGGTGCTCTTTTACAGGTCAGAAGAGATAAGCTTAAGGATTTAATGGAAAGAGGCAAGAATCCTTTTGAGATAACCAAATTTGATACAACACATCACACTCAGGAGATTAAGGATAATTTTGATGCTCTTGAGGATAAGGATGTTACTATAGCAGGAAGACTTATGTCCAAGCGAGTTATGGGTAAGGCATCATTTTGTAATGTAGCTGACCTTAAGGGTAACATTCAGTCATATGTTGCAAGAGACAGCATAGGTGAAGAGGATTACGCTGATTTTAAGAAATTTGATATCGGTGATATAGTTGGAATTACAGGTAAGGTGTTCAAAACAAAAACTGGTGAGATTTCAATTCATGCTGAGAAGGTTACTCTTTTATCCAAGAGTCTGCAGATTCTTCCAGAGAAATTCCATGGTCTTACCAATACAGATATGAGATATCGTCAAAGATACGTTGACCTTATAATGAACCCGGAGGTAAAGGACACATTTGTAAAGCGTTCCCAGATTATCTCTGAGATTAGAAAATTCCTTGATGCCCAGGGCTTCATGGAGGTGGAGACTCCTATGCTTGTATCCAATGCAGGTGGTGCCGCTGCCAGACCTTTTGATACGCATTATAATGCTCTTGATGAGGATGTTAAGCTTCGTATATCACTTGAGCTCTACCTTAAGAGACTTATTGTTGGCGGTATGGAGCGTGTCTATGAAATTGGTCGTGTATTCCGTAATGAAGGTGTTGATACAAGACATAACCCTGAGTTCACACTTATGGAGTTATACCAGGCATTCACTGATTACTATGGAATGATGGATCTTACAGAGAATATGTTCCGTCATCTTGCTCAGGTAGTATGTGGAACAACAGAGATTCCATATGCAGAGGCTATGATTGACCTTGGTAAGCCATTTGAGAGAATTACAATGGTTGACGCAGTTAAGAAATACGCTGGCGTTGATTTTAATACAATCGAGACAACAGAAGAAGCCAAGGCTATTGCCAAGGAAAAGAAGGTTGAATTCGAGGATAGACATACCAGAGGTGATATCATTAATCTTTTCTTCGAGGAATTCGTTGAAGAGCATCTTATTCAGCCTACCTTTGTAATGGATCATCCAATTGAGGTATCTCCTCTTACTAAGAAGAAGCCTTCTGACCCAAGATATGTTGAGCGTTTTGAATTATTTATCTATGGCCGTGAGATGTGTAACGCATACTCAGAGCTTAATGATCCAATTGATCAGAGAGAAAGATTTGCAGCTCAGGATAAGCTTGCTGACATGGGTGATGAGGAAGCTAATCATACAGATGAGGATTTCCTTAATGCACTTGAGATTGGTATGCCACCTACAGGCGGTATCGGATACGGAATCGACAGACTTGTAATGCTTCTTACTAACTCACCAGCTATCAGGGATGTACTTCTTTTCCCAACGATGAAGTCCATCGACAAGTAGGAATGCCCTAAAATCAAGGGTTTACGGGCTTGCGTATACGAAAATATACGATTGGTCAGGGTGATTTGACCAACTTTTGACCAAGAAAAGTCATAGTCAAATAAACGTGTTTAAGCTTAAATAAAGATTGCATTTGTCTGAAACTTAATAGAAATAGCATTACTTAGAGGATATTTTCTAAAGAAATTTAGAAAATGTCCTCTTTTTTTGCGTTATAGTGCAATTCGTATATTTTGAAAATCTATACGAATCAGAAGATATGGAACTACGAATTTGAAAAATGCGAAAGGAGTTAAGCGGATGGAACATACAAAGACATATCAGAAATATAAGGAAAATTCAAAGGACAAGTTTGTAAGATATAGCGAGGGAGCAGAAATGTACCATATTAGTGTTTCAAAGTTTATGCAGATGGCAAAGGATGCAAAGGCATGTTATAAGCTTGGGCAGGCAGTGTTGGTAAATCTGGAACTATTTGATAAGTATTTGGAAACATTTCATATTGTGGATGATGATTTTTATAAGTAGGAGATGATGTAATGGCAAATCAGTTGAAGCCGACAATCAGGGCATATATGCATTCGGAAAATACGAATAAGAGATATGTTAGATTGAATGAGATGGCAGGATTGTTAGGATATGATGTTGAAGATGTCAAGTTGATGGCAATCGCAGCAGGAGCATTATATAGGCTATCACGAATAGAATTGGTACATAAAGAAAGGATTGAGGAATTTATGAGACATATATATAAAGTTTCAGGCACAAATAAGCGGGTTCAGAAAAAATTTGTAAGAATTGGAGAAGGATCAATTATTTATAGCATTGGTCATCATAGGTTCATTGAGATGGCAAGAGCTGCAGGTGCAACTTACAAAATTAATGAAGGAACCGGGGGAACTGTACTCATCAATTTAGAAGTATTTGATGAATACATGGAACAGTTCAGGCAGGAAGCAGTTCCTATGAAAAATCCTCTATTTAAGGCGGAAAGGAGTGAGGAATAAATGGCTTATTCATACAAATGTTATTCTGAAACAAAGGATGTAATGAAGAAATATGTAAATGCAACAGAGGGTTCTATTATTTATGGAATAAGCAAGACTCATTTAATGACTTTAGTAAATGATGCTGGTGCCTTATATAAAGTTGGAAATTCAGCGTTAATAAACACAGAAGTGTTTGAGGCATATTTAGAGAAGTTCAGAGAACCAGCAAGACCATTACCAAAGCATGTTTGGAATAAGGTTACCAAAGACTTGAGTCAAAAAATGACGCAAAATTAGTGAAAGTAGTCCATCACTGTCCCTTTCGGATTTGTCTATATGACTATAAAATAACATCATTCCAAGTGAAGACTTGGAGAAAAATTGAATATCAGTTACATGACCAGTAAAATTACGGGGCATTTACCTGGAGGATACGGAATCACAGCTTTCATATTAGTAGTCTGATGGATTGAAAAATGAAGGATGAGGAGTTGGAGGAAGGTCTGGTAAAAGGAGTAGGAATGTTGCGTAAGGATAATAACCCATGAGGGGCGAGAGGTTCGTCCCGATCCTCACAAGGCAAACAGAGGAGATAGTGCCATAATATGGTGCGTCGTGAACACAATTAGCGTGGCTGGTCGGTAACTCCCGGAAGTGAGCACACTTCTATGTACACGGGGCGATATAGGTGTCTAAAAGACAGGCGTGTACCTACATGCTTTTTTAAAAGCGGACAAGTTAGACTTATTGCTTGTATCAATTAAGGAGGATGTAGGAAATGGTAATTGTTATTGTGGCAGGTGTTAGCATAGCACTAATGTTTTGGCTGGTAGTTTTGTATTCGTGCATAAGAGTTGCAGCAAAGGCTGACAGAATTGCAGAAGCGTTTCTCCTTGGAGAGGGGGAACGCTATGGGAAAGAATTATAAAGCAAAAAAATCAAAAAAGCCGGATAAAGCCGAGAGAGAGCGAAAGCGATTTGACAGAGAATTAAGAGACTGTATGCATTGTAAATTCTTTTGGGGTAACAATCACAGATGTGCAATAAATAAATGTTGTAAATCGAAAAAAATGAATGTTCAAGAAAAGAAGATACCGGAAAAATGTGTTGGATGTCCATATAAACAGTCAGATGATTATTGCTTTCCTTGTATGAAAGATATTCTTAGCAGAAAGAGAGGCTGATTTGATGACATTTAAAATGTATGACAAATGGAAAAGGAGGAAGCAGAAAATGAATAACAAAATCGAAGTAATTGGTATTGACCACGGCTGGAGTAATATTAAAACCTCGTCGCAGATATTTGTTACTGGCGTGAAGGAAATTACAACTGAGCCTGCATTATTTGATGGTGTTCTTGAGTATAAAGGAAAATATTACAAGGTTGGTGGATTTAGACAAGAAGTAAGAAATACAAAGACAGAGGATGATACATTTTATCTTTTGACTTTGGCGGCAGTAGCAAAGGAATTAAAACGAAGGGGCTTGAATGAAGCAAGAGTATTCTTAGCAGTAGGATTGCCACTCACAAGATTTGGTAGTGAGAAAACTGATTTTTTGAAGTATCTCACAGCGGAGAAAGATATTGAATTTGTCTTTGAAAGTATCAAGTATCATATTGTAATCGAAAATGCAGCAGTATTTCCTCAGTGTTATGCGGCTGTAGCGGATAAGCTTCAGAACTTTGGAAAGAAAACTTTGATTGTAGATATTGGTTCTTGGACAATTGACTTAATGCCGGTTATTGATAAAGTACCTGATGAGTCAAAGTGTGTAACTATTCCGAAAGGATTGATTACCTGTATGAGAACTATTAACGAGCAGTGTGTAAGGCAACTGAACGGGGAACTGGATGAATCCTATATTCAGGATATTATGAGAACCGGAAGATGTGAGATTGACCGTAAATATTATGACATCGCCAAGACTGAGATTGAGGCATTCTGTGAGAGAGTATATAACTCCATCAGAGAATATGAATACAACCTTTCAACGACTCCGATAGTATTTGTTGGAGGAGGAGCAGTCGTGATGAAGTTGTTTGGTGGAATAAATCAGAGCAACATTACCTATATCACAGATATCAGAGCTAATGCAAAAGGATATGAGCAGTTGGCAATGATGGCTCTTAGAAAGATGAAAAAGTTGGCATAGGAGGTGTAGCAGATGGCATTAGATCATATTATTAAGCATTCGTGTAGATTCAATATTAAGAATCCTCAACACAAAAAAGTTAATGATGTTCTGGTAAGTCTGAGTCCAAAGGTGTGCAGGTCAAAAAGTCAGTTTTTGATAGATGCTGCGGAGTATTATATAGACCATTTTGGAAAGGATTCATTTACGGAAGCTGACAAAGATGACAGCCCCTATGTGAAGAAGAAAGAACTGAAAGAAATCGAAAAAAGAACAGTAGAGGCAGCAGTAACAGAGGCGAGAAATGAAGTGATAAGACTTCTTGGCGGTGCATTATCGGGAATGTCGAATTTTACTCCTGCACCTCAGAGCATGGAAGTGAAGTCAGAAGAACCGGAAGAATTGGAGGATGACGAAGATGTTTTGGGATACGCACTAAGCTATATGCCGGATATGGAGGAATAGTTATGGTAGGAAGATTCTTTGCCGGATTGGGCAACATATTAGTAACGATATTGAAAGCAATCGCATGGATTTTACTTCACGCATTGCAATTGGTCCTGAATGTGGCAAAGATCTTTCTCTTGCTGTTAGGACTTGTAGGAAGAGTGTTTCTTGCCTTTGTCAGGGCAGGTACACCATAGAAAGAAGGGAGGAGAGCATTATGATGAAGACTTTTGCAAACTATCGCAAGAATCGAAGACTGATGCAATATTTCTTCAGAATGAAGAATTTTGCGGTATAATGGAAGGAGATTAAGATGCACAGAGTACGGGACAGTCCCAGTTAAGTGTCCCGTGTACCTATAAGGATTGTTCACAGTAAGAGTGGACAGGCACGGACACAACAGCCTATCCCTCTTACGGAAAGGGATGGGTGACGATTATGAAGAAATTACTTATGTTTCTTTTATCCGTAATGATTTTATCTGTAACCGGCTGCGGTTCCACTAAAGAAGTGGCAACTGATGCAAAGGCTGGTTATGAAGATACTGAGACAGTGAATGACACAGAGGCAGTTACCACGGAAGCTCCTAAAGAGGAAATCACCGTGGAAGAGGTAGAGGAAGAAACAACTCCTGTTGACGAGAAAGTAACTGAGGAGCCTGTAACAGATAAAAAGGAAGTTGCAGAGGAAAGCAGTGAAAAAGAGACTCCGAAGCAGGAAGAGAGTTCCAAGCCTGCGGAAAGCCCAAATGAGGAAAAACCAAAGCAGGAACTGGCTGCCACAGAGAAACCAAAGCAGGAACCGGAAAAGACTCAGGAACCTGAACCAGAGTCGGTACCGGAAGTAAAGGGATACAGCCCGGATTCGGTAGTGGCAAAGGCAATCGCAAAATGTCAGGCTGGCGGTATGATTACCACGCAGGACAATCTTGCGAATGCTCTGGCTGAGGGCAGGATTACTCCGGAAGAATATAATGAGTATTATCCATATGATGGTCTGGAAAACAGCTATTACAGTATATTTGTAGAAACAGACCTGAATACGGCTGGTACTACTTCAGGACAGCCGCTGCGAAGTGAGGATGCAATCGCAACTTACATAGCAGACATGCTGTTACTGGAAAACAGTCCGGTATTCAATATCGTATATGCAGGGGTTCATAACACAGGTGGAACTGACTTCTATGAGTTCCGATGTCTCAGATAATAACAATTCAATAAATACGAAAATGGCAGGCCATGAAAGTGACCTGCTATTTTTGTGCCATTTTTTAAGGAGGAATGTATAGTGAAACAGAAATTTAAACGAATTATGGCAGGTTTTCTTGCAATGCTTACCGTATTCACCACACTGTTTTCAAACGGAACAACCGCATTTGCCGCAAGTCCAAGTGCAAACATTGCGTTCTGGACTGCATCAGCAAAGGACCACGGTGTAATCAGTGAGTTTAACAGTAAGCACACAGGCGGAATTCTTTATGCGATGATTGACGGTCACTCGGCATACTGTATGAACTTTGGACTGTCAGCAAAAGGCGGACAGCTTATGAACAGTGACAGTAACCCGAATACAAGTCTTTCCGCATCGCAGGAAAAACTTCTTGCTTATTGTATGTACTATGGTTATTCCACAACAGAAGCAAAGGCACCTACGAATGATCAGCGTGACAAGTTTATTGCAACACAGGCTATGGTCTGGATTATTGTAAATAACATTTACGGTACTTCAAGTGGAGATTCAGCAGCAAAGAAGTTATGTGACTGTGCACCGGATGCATCAGCTTCTTATTCGTATTATGAGACACTGAGAAACAACATCAGTGCTTCATACAATGCTACAAGACCAAGCTTTGCAAGTGCTACCAAGAGTGGTGCAGATACCATTGAGTTAAAGTGGAATGAGACGAATCAGAGATTTGAGCATACTTTTAAGGATACAAACGGGG
>CAYTWF010000018.1:6552-43772 GCA_964441705.1 uncultured Butyrivibrio sp. | reverse complement strand
CCTCCACCGGACGTTATCCGGCATCCTGCCCTGTGAAGCCCGGACTTTCCTCACCCGTACCCTTACGATACGGCCGCGAACATTTAGCCTGCTGAATCATTAATAACTTCATTATTCTATATTCTCTTAACTCAAATGTCAAACATTAAAACAGCTTCCACCTATAAATTCTCTAACAATTGAATTAATAGGTATCATATCTGTACTTATTCCAAGGAAATAATCAAGGAACTTAAGTAATCTTTTTGCCTCATCATACTCAGGCTCATCAGGTGTTATGCCAAAAAGCAAAGGTTCAGCGTATTGCTTAAGTACAGCCAGCTCGTATATAAGAGCCGAATTAAACATTGCATCTGCCTCCTCCTGATATGGAAAAATATTCTCCTCCTCACCCTTTCTTACCGAATTCCACATTGCTATGGTTTTCTTAGCCGAAGCACCTCTCGTTCTTGCGTCACGAACCATTCTTCTTAGCAGACGTCCATCCGTAGTTGGAATACGGTTATGCTCATCAACATTAAGCTGGGTAAGAGCACTAAGGTAAATTTTGAACTTGCTTTCACTTGGAAGGGTGTGGGATAGTCTGTCGTTAAGACCATGGATTCCCTCAATAACAAGTACATCATCCGGTCCAAGGGTTTTAATATTTCCATTATATTCTCTTTTACCCGTCTTGAAGTTAAAGGACGGAAGCTCTACCTCCCTGTGATTAAGAAGGTCTGTCATGTCCTGATTAAACTGCTCAATATCCAGTGCCTCAAGACACTCAAAATTATAATTGCCATTGGCATCTACCGGAGTAAATTCCCTGTTAACAAAATAATTATCCAGTGATATCTGATGGGGAACAAGTCCATGGGCACGAAGCTGAATGGTCATACGATATGAGGTTGTAGTTTTGCCTGAGGAGGACGGTCCGGCCATCATAATGAATTTTTTGGAACGATTCTTTGCAATTGTCTCAGCAATATCAGCAAGCTTTTTTTCCTGAATTGCCTCCTGCACAAGAATAAGCTCATTCATCTTGCCAGATGCAATAATGTCATTAAGAGCACCTACAGTCTCCACATTAAGCATCCTGCTCCAGTCAGTTGACTCCTTAAGTATTGAAAATACCTTATTCTGAGGTTCAAATTGTGGAACCACCCTTGGGCTGCGGCTTTCAGGAAGCTGCAAAACAAAGCCTGAGGCATAAGGATAGAGCTTAAAATACTTGATATATCCAGTTGACGGAGCCATATATCCGTAGAAATAATCCTCAAAGCCTTCTATTGAATATACATTAACCTTTGAGCTTCTCCTGTATCTGAAAAGTCTTTCCTTATCATACATTCCATGCTTTCTGAAACGCTCAACAGCCTCATCTGTAGATAGACTTTTCTTTACAATTGGAATATCTGCTCTGACTATCTCCTGCATTCTATCTTCAATGGTCTGTACCAGCTTATCGTCTACAGCAGCTGTTGTATCAATTGAACAATAATAGCCCTTGCTCAATGAGAATTCCACCTTAAGCTTGTTAAGTTTTTCACGAGGTATAACATCATACACTGCCTTAAGCATAATAAGGGTTGCACTTCTTTTATATGTCTGTATTCCTGCAGGTTCCCCTGTTGTTATAAAGGATATATCCTGTCCATCCTTTACTGTCTTATTAAGCTCGGCAAGCTTGGTGCCCACTCTTGCAAGTATAATGTCATTATCATATTCTGACTGTACAGACCTTGCCATATCCTCCAGAGTCATTCTGGTATTCATTATTATCCACCTCTGTTATATGTATTTTTCAGGATTGTCAATAGGCATCCTGACTATTCTTATATCTCTGGTGTTCTTCTCAAGATATTCGCCAATAATATCAATAAAAATATGCTCTATTCCATAGTGGCCTGCATCGATTATATTAAGTCCCTCTGCCACTCCATCAATTCCATAATGGTAGGTAATGTCACCGCTGATTAAAAGTGTGGCACCTGCACTGATTGCCGCTTGAAGCTCATCCTTGCCTGAGCCTGGGACAATGGCGGTTCTCTCAATCATCTCATTCATATCACCATAGCAGGTAACATGTTCAAGGTCAAAGCGTTCCTTAACAAGCTGTGCAGCTTCCCTTACTGTCATTGGCTTAGGCAGTCTGCCTACTCTTCCAATGCCTTCAGCATCAAGCACCTCTTCAAGCACCTGTGCATCAAGCAGTCCAAGTCTGTCTGCGGCTGCCTTAGACATACCGCCTACACAGTCAAAATTAGTGTGCATGCAATAGCAGCATATTCCATGCTCAATAAGTGCAAGTACTCTTTTTCCCATAAAGCTTCCATCATTAATCTGGTTAATTCCATGAAACAAAAGGGGATGGTGGGATACAATCATATCTGCACCACATTCAATTGCCTTTTCTATTGCTGCTTCATTAATATCCACGGCAACAAGAATTGTATTTACCTGACTGTTTCTGTGTCCTATATGCATTCCGACATTATCCCAATCACATGCATAACGCAGTGGGGACAGCTGTTCAAGAAGCCTTTCTATATCACCTGACAGCATAATACTCAAGTCCTTTCATGATAAGCTCCAGCTCGTACTTAAGCTGTTTAACACGGCTGTGATTACTGTACGGAGAAAGCCTTGACATAATTGTATTTTTTTTATCAAGCTCTGTATTAAGATATTCATAGAGAACCAGATTATGCTCATTAAGAAGTTCTCTCCCATACATAAGCTCCCATGGTGCAAGGGCATTCATCCTGCCATTAACGGCTCTAAGTACTGTGTAGTACTTACCCTCATCATATACCATGGTCTCTGCGTCAATTTGCCAATTGTTAGTTATCAGATAATGTCTTACCACATCCGAATCCGAATGCGGGGACAAAATAAGCTCGCGGGCACTATGGGCAGTAGCTGTATTGGCTTTGAGAATCTTTTCAATAAGAAGTCCACCCATTCCTGCTATTACAATTGATTCTGCCTCATAAGGCTTAAGCCTGTTAAGGCCATCAGATAATCTGGTGGTAACAAGCTTTTCAACTTTATATTTATTAATGTTATCTCTGGCTCTTAACAACGGGCCCTCATTAACATCCATCGCTATGGCTTTATCCGTACTGCCGGACATTGCCATATAGATTGGTATGTATCCGTGGTCGGTTCCAATATCTGCTATTGAATTGCCTTTGGTTATTAATGCTGCTACCGCAGCCAGTCTTTCTGAAAGCTTCATTAGTCAAGATAATCCTTTAATTTACGGCTTCTGCTTGGGTGTCTTAATTTTCTTAAGGCTTTAGCCTCAATCTGTCTGATACGTTCACGAGTTACGTTAAATTCCTTGCCAACCTCCTCAAGAGTTCTGGCTCTGCCATCGTCAAGACCGAATCTTAGCTTAAGAACCTTCTGCTCTCTCTCTGTAAGGGTTGAAAGGACCTCATCAAGCTGTTCCTTAAGCAATGTAAAGGCTGCTGCCTCTGCCGGTACAGGGACATTGTCATCCTGTATGAAATCGCCAAGATGGCTATCCTCTTCTTCACCGATAGGTGTCTCAAGTGATACTGGTTCCTGGGATATTTTAAGAATCTCTCTTACTCTTTCCACAGGTATATTCATCTCCTCAGCAATCTCCTGAGGTGTCGGTTCACGTCCTAATTCCTGCAGTAACTGACGTGACACCCTGATAAGCTTGTTAATTGTTTCAACCATGTGAACAGGAATTCTGATTGTACGTGCCTGGTCTGCTATAGCTCTTGTAATAGCCTGTCTAATCCACCATGTAGCATATGTGGAGAACTTGTAGCCCTTTCTGTAATCGAATTTCTCAACAGCCTTAATAAGACCTAAGTTACCCTCCTGAATAAGGTCAAGGAAAAGCATACCACGGCCAACATATCTTTTGGCTATACTTACTACAAGACGAAGGTTAGCTTCAGCAAGACGCTTTTTAGCTTCCTCATCTCCAAGCTCCATTCTTTTGGCAAGCTCAATCTCCTCTTCAGCAGAGAGAAGGGGTACCTTACCAATCTCCTTAAGATACATTCTGACAGGGTCTTCTATACTGACATCATCTGGAACAGAAAGGTCTACAGTCTCAACATCAACCTCCTCTTCATCATCCAGAATAATATCATCCGGCTCCTCGTCATCAACATCATCTGTAGTACGCAGAGTATCAATATTATTAGCATCAAGGAATTCGAATATCTTGTCCATTTTCTCAGGGTCAAGTTCCATATCGCTAAATGTGTCCATTATCTCCTGATATTCAAGAACGTTCTTTTTCTTCTTGGCTGTTGCCAGAAGCTCCTTAAGTTTTTCTGCGAATTTTTCCATGTTCTCATCCATCAACATGTCCATCCTTCCATAGTTAGTCTTATTTTATCCTCAATTTAATGAAATATGCAGATTCTTCAAATCTGCCTGTTCCTTGATAATTGCCTGTAATTCCTTAATGTCTGCCGCACCACGGCTCCTGATATCAAGGCTGTTGCGTTTAATAATCATTACAGCATCATTAAGGGCTCTTTCACGGTCCTTACTATCCGCTGACTCATCAATAATGTTGGTATTGAGTATTCTTGCAATCTCGCTTTGATTCTCATCACCATCAAAATTATTAAGTATTCTTGCAGGATTAAAATCACCTGCCTCTATCTGTTCAAACATAAGCTCTGCCACCTGTCGGTAGGAGGGTTCTGTAAAATCAGCCGCTGTTACATAGCCTTTAATTCTTGTGTACACTGACGGGTCATCACTTATCCATGTAAGCAGCATACGCTGGGACTTGCGAATT
This sequence comes from uncultured Butyrivibrio sp., assembly GCA_964441705.1. Lineage (GTDB taxonomy): Bacteria > Bacillota > Clostridia > Lachnospirales > Lachnospiraceae > Eshraghiella. The sequence goes on along the minus strand of CAYTWF010000018.1, from coordinate 38,989 downwards.
CCATCATCCTTATCCTTATTACGGGGCTCCTGACGCTTCTTCTCAGTATTAAGAGTGATACCGGCAGCTGCATATCTTGCTACAAGCTTACGCAGACTGTCAGGGCTGACAAAATACTTGGCAGCAACAGCCTCAATATAATTATTCCGCTCAATCTCTTCCTCAAAGGTAACAAGCTTTCTTGCTGCCTCGTTGAGAAATGCTGTCTTACCATCAGGGTCCTTAATATCAAAGCCGCTCTCAAGCTGTCTTATTTCAAACAGCAGACTGTTCTCGGCATTGTCAATCCTCTCCTGAAAGGCTTCGGCACCCTTAGCCTTAATGAATTCATCTGCATCCTTATGTGGCTGCATGTTAATCACTCTGGTTCTAAGCCCTGCCTCACGAAATATTCCTATTGCTCTTAATGCCGCCTTAACGCCGGCTCCATCGCTGTCATAGCATACCAGAACATCCTTTACATACCGTTTAATCAGCATAGCCTGTCCGGCAGTAAGTGCCGTTCCAAGGGATGCAACTGCCTGGGTAAAACCTGACTGGTGCATGGATATTACATCCATATAGCCCTCGCATATGATAATATTATTCTTACGTGAATTCTTGGCTATATTAAGTCCATAAAGGTTACGTCCCTTATCAAATACAGGTGTCTCCGGAGAATTAAGATACTTGGGCTGTCCATCACCCATTACTCTGCCTCCAAAGCCCACTACCTTGTTATTAATATTAAGAATGGGATACATTACCCTATTACGAAATCTGTCATGAACACCCTTGTCATCATATATAAAAAGTCCAGTATCACGAAGAATATCATCCTTATAATTCTTTCTCTTAATATACTGATACAGTCCATCTATCTTCATGCTGGAATACCCCAGCCCAAAGCCTGTAATTGTCTCGTTCTTAAGCTCTCTTTTGTCAAAATAGGCTCTTGCATTATCACCCGCCGCTGTTCCCAGTAGATAATGATAATACCTTGCAGCTTCTGTGTTAATCTCATAAAGCGTTGACTTAAGGTCACTTTTCCGCTTCTCCTCAGGTGATTCCTCTATGTCAGGCAGGTCAATTCCAGCTCTGTCCGCCAGCTGCTTAACTGCCTCCGGAAAGGTCATGCTCTCATACTTCATAAGAAAGGAGAATACATTGCCACCCTCTCCACAGCCAAAGCAGTAAAACATCTGTTTATGCCCTGATACAGAAAAAGACGGCGACTTCTCATTATGAAACGGACACAGTCCGAAATACGAGCTGCCCTTCTTCTGAAGCTTAACATATGAAGATACCACCTCCACAATGTCGCTTCTTGAGCGGACCTCTTCTATAATATCTTCTGATAAGTACAATTTGTGCCTCTTCTTTCTAATTCTTCCATGATACCGGAATGAATATCTTCTTAAAAAGATTAATTGCGAACTGGTCGCTCATTCCTGCAATATAGTCACACACCACCCTGTCCTGGGGTTCACATCTCTCAGCCTCAATAAGTCTGAACTCCTCTGGAATCTCATTGAAATGCTCCATAAAATACAGATACATCTCCTTAAGCATCTTGGTAGCCTTGACCTCCTCGCTCTTGGCAACCGGATTGGTATATACACTCTGGAACATAAATCTTCTGAGATTGGTCATGGCATAATGTATATCCTCTGACATTAAGATGTCGTCTCTGCCCATGCTCTCATATATTATGTCATGAATAAGTGTGTTAAGCCTTTCCTTGGTGCTGTGTCCCAGTATGGCTGTATATTCCTCAGGTAAATTCTCCTCAGACAATATCCTGCCCCTGATTGCATCATCAATATCATGGTTGATATAAGCTATCTTATCAGACAGCCTTATTATCTTGCCCTCCAGCGTGGACGGATGTCCATCTGTACGGTGATTCACAATACCATCTCTTACCTCCTGGGTAAGATTAAGCCCTCTTCCATCCTTCTCAAGAAATTCCACCACTCTTATACTCTGCTCGTAATGGCGAAAGCCATAAGGACTTAATTCATTAAGAACCCTTTCACCACAGTGTCCAAAGGGCGTATGTCCAAGGTCATGTCCAAGGGCAATTGCTTCTGTAAGGTCCTCATTAAGTCTTAGTGCTCTTGCAATTGTTCTTCCTATCTGGGCAACCTCAAGAGTATGTGTAAGTCTTGTTCTGTAATGGTCCCCCTCCGGCGCCAGGAACACCTGTGTCTTGTGTTTAAGACGTCTGAAAGATTTGCAGTGCAGTATTCTGTCACGGTCTCTTTGATAGACCGTACGGATATCGCACTCTGTCTCAGGTTCATCCCTGCCAAGGGACTTACTGCTTAATGCGGCATTGGGACTTAAATGCTCTTCCTCCCATGCCTCCTGAGTCTCTCGTATATTCATATATATACCCCGTTGTTATGTATAGTCAGCAATTGCCACCAGCAATAATGCCGGTGGCAATCATGTGCTAATTTATTATTCTATACGAAAAGACAAAATCCTTTAAAAAATTTCAATTAATTCTTTTGGAGAATGAGTAAAGTTCTCATAGCCGTCTTCTGTAACAACAATCATGTCTTCAATTCTTACACCGCCAAAGTCAGGAACGTAGATTCCAGGCTCAACAGTCTCGATTGTACCTGCCATAATCTGTCTCTTCTCAGCAGGTGAAAATCTTGGATTCTCATGAATATACAATCCAACACTGTGTCCCAGTCCGTGTCCAAAACATTTGCCATATCCGGCAGCTGTAATAACGTCTGCTGCTATTTTATGGATATCTGCACCTATAACACCTGATTTGATTCCCTTTAAGGCCTCTGTCTGAGCCTTTAAAACTGTATTATATATCTCCTTCTGCTTATCACTTGCATGACCTGCTACCACTGTTCTTGTCATATCTGAACAATAGCCATGATAGGTACAGCCATAATCCATAAGCACGAAATCCCCATTCTGTACCTCCTTGTTAGTAGGCACTGCGTGTGGAAGTGATGTACTTGGTCCTGATGCTGCAATTGTGTCAAAGGAAAAGCCCTCTGCACCTGCTTTTTTCATTGCATATTCAAGCTCAGCTGCAATCTGAAGCTCTGTTACTCCCGGTCTTATGAAATCCAGAATATGTGTAAAGGCCTCATCGCCAATTGCCTCTGCTGTTCTAAGCAGCTCCAGCTCCTTTGGTGTCTTAATAATTCTTAACTCATTAAGTGCCTCACCCAATGGAACCATATTGGAGAATCCACATTTTTCCACCATTGTATTAAAGTCTTTGCAGGTAAGGAACAAATCCTCATAGCCTATTACAGCAGCCCTGTCACTTTCGGCAAGCTCTTTAATGCAGGCATAATTATCCTTAGCAAGTGAAGTCTCCATAACCTCAAAGCCATCATATCTTTCCTTGCCTGCTGCCTCTGTATATCTTGAATCTGTAATAATTACCTTATGCTGTGAGGATACATATACATAACCCTCGCCTCCTGCAAATCCACTGATGTGTCTCATGTTATATGGGTCTGAGACAACGATTGCATCCACCCTGTTCTTAGCTAAAAAATCCTTCATTATATTTACCTCTGTTTCTTAATAATATCTGTAAGCATATCTATAGCTTCAATGTAGCCCTTAAGTCCGTGTCCAACAATCTGTCCGTCACATACCTCTCTTGTAACAGATATGTGTCTGAACTCTTCCCTTGCATTAACATCAGATATATGCACCTCTATCTTACGGATTGCAGGAACTGATGCAAGTGCATCCCTTATAGCATAGCTGTAGTGGGTATAGGCTCCCGGATTAATTACTATTCCCTGAGTCTGGTCAAAATACGCCTGCTGAATACGGTCTATTATACCACCTTCGTGATTACTCTGAAAGCATTCAATGTCAATTTCATGATTTGCACCATATTCCTTAAGCATATTAACAAGATAGTCATAATCCTCATTGCCATATATGGCTTTCTCCCTGATTCCAAGAAAATTAAGATTAGGTCCGTTAATTACAAGTATTTTCATATCTCACCAGCTCCTCCTTCAATTCCTTATATATCTGCTCCACTGTTTTATTATCTGTATCAATTATTACATCTGCATTGTTCTCGTATATGCTCTCACGTGCCTCCATCAGGGCAATTATTCTGGCATGCAGCTCGCCTCCCTGCAAAAGAGGTCTTGTATTATCCCCTTTAAGATGCTCCATAAGCGTGGACACACTGGCACGAAGGTATACCACAGCTCCAAGCTGATGCATTAGAATGCGGTTAATCTCCCTTACCGGAAGTCCTCCTCCCACAGCAATAAGCGTTTCACAGGTATTCGAAGCAATCAGCTGTCTAAGAGTCTCTGTCTCCATATCACGAAAGGCTTCTTCCTTGTCCTTTTCAAAAATATCTGCTATTGTTCTCTGCTCTTTTTCCTCAATATAGGAATCTGTATCTATAAAGCTGTAATGCTCTCTATCTGCCATATAGCTTCCGATTGTGGATTTACCACAGCCCATAAAGCCGGTCAAAAAAATATTCATCACTGTCCCAGCTCCTTTTCAAGCATTGCAAGTACCCTGTGGGCCAGCTCCTTAGGAACTGTAACACCATTCCACAGCTCAAATGCTGCAATTCCCTGATATAACAGCATTTTAAGTCCATTATACGCCGGTGCACCTGCCATGCGGCATTTTTTCATAAATAAGGTCTCTGCCGGATTAAATATTATATCAACTCCTGCACTTACCATATTATAGAAATCATCCTCCATAATAGCAGCCCTGTCCACATCAGGGTATAGTCCGGCACTTGTTGTCTGAATAATCGGATAGTGGCCCTTTGGAATTATATGATAATCCGTAAGGGAAATGGCTTTAACAATTCCCGGGAAATGTGAATTAACCTCTGTGGCAAGTCTTTTGGCTCTGTCAAGACTTCTGTTCATAAGCCAGATACGGGAAGCCCCCTCACTGGCACACAGATATGTAATGGCATTGCTGGCACCTCCTGCCCCAAGAATGATTACCTCCTGGCCTGCAATAGTAATTCCAGCCTCCTCAAGTTCTCTTTTTAAACCAATTATATCTGTATTGTAGCCCTTAAAGCCACCCTCAACCGGCACCAGTGTATTAACCGCTCCAATATGTTCTGCGAGAGGGTCAAGCTCTACAAGCTCCGGAATAACTGCACACTTATGCGGAACCGTAACGTTAAGACCGCCAAAGCCCATTGCGCTGGCACCTCTTATTGCAGCCCCTACATCCATCTCATCCACAGCAAAAGCGGTATAGACCATATTAATCCCCATTGCTGCTGCAAGTGTATTATGAATCAGTGGAGAAAGTGAATGTCCTACCGGCTTACCGATAAGACAGCATAATCTGGTATGTGCATCCATTATTATCTACCCATCCTTTTTACATGTCTTCTATAGAAAAAAAGAACTATTCTTTCAAGCTTTCGCTTCAATACAATCTGAATCTCTTCCTTAGGATGTATTGGCTTAACAAGAATTGTAGGAATTCCTGTTCTGTTGGCACCAAATACGTCTGTAAAGAGCTGGTCTCCGATAAAATATGTTGAATTCACATCTGTACCCATAAGCTCCATTGCCTTGATATAATTTTTAGTAGACGGCTTGTGAGCATCATATACATACTTTGATTCAACCATATCTGCAAATGGCTTGACTCTTGGTTCCTTATTATTAGATATAATACAGGTGTCAAAGCCAATTAAACGCAGTCTGGCAAAAAGACTGACTGCCTGGTCAGTTGCTGGAGCACCATGAGGCACAAGCGTATTATCAACATCATATATAAGTCCTCTGATTCCCTGATTATACAGCTTCTGATAATCAATTATATAGGAAGATTCAACGTACATTGTCGGATATAATTTTTTAAACATATAGCCTCCTGATTAGTATATCGAGTGCAAAAGTACAGCCCCGCAGATACGGGGCTGGCTGATATTACTGAAGAAATTTCTTAAGCTCATTCATAAAGGTGTTGACATCCTTAAATTCCCTGTATACAGATGCAAATCTTACATATGCAACTGCATCTACGTCCTTAAGCTTGTCCATAACCAGCTCTCCAATTACTGAGGTTGATATCTCCTTCTCGTCCATGTTAAATATTCTGGTCTCTATCTCATCAACAAGCCTTGTTATTGTGTTCACGGAAACAGGTCTCTTATGGCAGGAACGCAAAATTCCGTCCTGAATCTTGTTACGGTCATATGGTTCACGGTTATTATCTTTCTTGATAACTACAAGAGGAACCGTCTCCACCTTCTCATATGTGGTAAATCTCTTTCCACATTCATCGCACTGGCGTCTTCTCCTGATGGAATTGTTATCCTCAGCAGGTCTTGAATCAATAACCTTAGTATTCTCTTCTCCACAAAATGGACATCTCATAATGTGCTCCTCCAATTAAATCTATTACAATTATAGGTATTTAAAGGTCTTCCGTCAAGCTAGATAATCCTGCACAGAACCTTTTCCTCGCATACATTTACAAGAATAATGTCAGGACCAACCTTGCATATACACTCATAGGGAATAACATATTCATTATCTCTTCCAATAATATTGAATATTTTGCAGGGTCCGGGAACAATTATGGCATTGATTCTGCCTGTATATATGTCGATATCAACATCTCCTACAAATCCAAGAATCTTACAGTCTGTGGAATTAATTACTTCCTTATCCTTAAGGTCACATATCCTCATAAAATGACTCCGCATACACTGTCTTATATTATAATATGCAGCTGAAAATAATGTGTGCGTCTTATTCGGCGGTTCCGTATATCAGCTTATACATTTTGTCTATGTAAAATGCGAAATCTATTCCAATATGTGACTGTCCATTAATAGTCAGGTATTTGAAGCCCTCATCCGGAACTCCCCAGGAGATAATCTCATACTTGTCCATCTCTGGTATTTTGGCAATAAGCTCAATGAACTCATTGGTCGGTATATTAGTTGTAACCTCCGGAAGGAATACATCCAAAAGCTTAATTAACGTCTTGGCATCGATAGTCTTAATCTTGTCAAAAATAAGATTAACCACCTTACGCTGTCTCTCAGTTCTTGTAAAATCGCCATTACCTACGTACCTGAATCTTGCATAGGCAAGTGCCTGTCTGCCGTTAAGGTGCTGGAAGGAGCCATCTGCGTAGGTAAGATAATCACTGTCCTCATCACAGCCTACTAAAAGATTGCTGGCATGAATATACTGATTGCACCAGTACAGCTCATCCTTCTGTACATCCACATCAATTCCACCAAGCACATCAACTACATCAATGAATGACAGGAAATCTACAGCAATATATCTGTCTATCTGGATTGAGAAATTATATCTCAGTGTGTCCAAAAGCAGCTCCACTCCACCATATGCGTAGGAGGCGTTGATTTTGTCATAATAATTCTTCTGAGGTATATATACATATAAATCACGTAAAAAGGAGGTCGCAATAATCTGCTTCGTATCTGAATTAATTGATATCAGCATCATTGTATCTGACCTTCCGGTTTCTCCCTTAACTCTTGTATCAGAACCGATAAGAAGAATATTATACACATTATCAAGCTGCTGGTCCTGATATCCAAGGTTCTTAAGTGCCTCCTCTGCTGCCTGCTGATATTCATTAAGCTCACTAAGAGAGGTATCAGAACTTGTCTCCTCCGTTGAGCTGTTGGTAACATCCTCTGTATGCTTCTCTGTTGTAGCAAGAACTGTGTAGTCCTCCTTAAGTGGTACATAATTCATCTTATTAATATAATGTACAATAACACAATAGCATACAAGAACAGCTGTCAGCAGTGCGCATACTACGCACGTGACAGCTATAACTGTAATTCTTTTGTTAGATTTTTTCTTTTTCTTGGTGTTTCTCTTAACTTCGCCCATATTTATCCCTGTGTTCCTTATAATTGCTTATTCCTGATATATTGTTGATATAAGTGTCCTTACTGTCTCAGCCTGGTCATTAAGAGTAAGAACTGATACATTATAGCCATCAAGGAATACAGCCATTGAATGACTTGAATCGTCATAAGGCATTCTCTGTGATACCAGTTCGTCCTTTAGCAGGGATGGCGCATCTGTTATCAAATCCCATATATCATCATTATCCATATTGGTAGATATCTTAGGCAGTGCAGCATTAGCAAACTTATTAAGCTCAGATACACTCATAGATTTGCAGTTCTCTGCAATTGCAGCAAGAACCTTACGCTGTCTGTTGGTACGTTCATAATCAGCGTTGCCAACATATCTGATTCGGGCATAGGCAACCGCCTGCATTCCGGACAGATGAAGCATTCCGCTTCCCTGAATGTAATAGCCAGAAGGGTCAAGTCCCATATCCTGACACATATAATATATATATGTCTTATTGGCAACAGCCACCTCATCTGCTGAAAGCTCCATATCAATTCCACCCACTGCATCAATAATATCCATTAATGAGTAGAAATCCACTCTTACATACTGGTCAACCTTAACCTTAAAATTACCTGTTATTGTCTCACACAGCAGATTACTTCCGCCATAGGCATGAGCATAATTAAGCTTGTCATACTTATCTGCATTAGGTACATACACATACATATCACGCATAAAGCTTGTCATAAATATCTGATTGGTCTTACTGTTAATTGACAGCAGAATCATTGTATCTGAGTTACCGGTCTGCTGACCTGCTGCTCTGTCATCAACGCCAATAAGCAGAATATTCTTAACATAGCTTGCCTCTGCAGGTGTTCCTGATTCAAAGAAATCCTTAAGGTCGGCATTAACGAGGGCATTGAGCGCCTCATCTACATTACCGCTTTCAACCTCTTCCTCATCATGCTTAACATTGTCATTAATTGTATAATTATAGCCCTCATGGTTCAGCTTGCTTATGTACCCATTACCTATAAGGTATACGGTAAGCACTCCTGAAAAGCATATCATAAGAAAAACACATACTCCAAGAATAATCTTGTTACGAAGAATCATCTTACGTCTTTTTCTCTTCTTAGGCTTAATATATTCATAGTCCTGCTGATTGTCATACTCATCATCATAATCTTTTCTATTTCTGCTCATAATGTCCCCTATATGTTAATATCGTGCGTAAAGCTAAATTGATTTTACAACATAAAATATTGATTTGCAACAACAACGTATCAGAAATAGTCATAGCCGCCATGAATATCTACTACATCACCATTGACGTATGTGTTAGTCATAATTGAATAACATAAATCTGCCACCTCTGATGGCTCTCCAAAACGGTGAAGTGCTATTTTGCGGTTAATCCTCTCCCTGCTGTCATCACTGCGGTCCTTCTGCCAGTCTGTCTCTATAAAGCCGGGAGCAATTGAATTAATTCTTATCCCCTTAGGCTCCAGCTCCTTAATAAGAACAGATGACAGAAAAATAAGTGCTGCTTTTGATACGCTGTATACAACACTTGAGGAATACGGTCTCTCCCCTGCATAGGAGCCCATCAGAATAATTGAACCACTGCAGTTAAAAATATCATACAGCTCCCTTATCATAAATGCTGGAACTGACACATTGGTATTCATAATGTTATTCCATACCTCAAAGGTGTAATCTGCAAATTTCATATAGGTTCCAATACCTGTATTGCATACAAGATAATCGAGTGAGGTAATATGGCTCTTAATCTCTGCCACAAATTCCTTCATTCCTTCATAGCTTGATAAATCACCTTTAATGAGAATTATTTTATTCCTGTCTGCTTCGTCAAGTGCGTCAAGCATCTTCCTGGCCAACTCATCATTATGTCCGTAATTCACCACAATACGGTCCTCATCGCACTGTGACATTAACAGTATTTTATTAACAATGGCTCTTCCAATTCCAGAGGTAGAGCCTGTAACCACATAATTAGCTGACATTACTTATCTCCTTCACGGCATACAATATTAATCATTTCCACAAGCTTAAGGGATTCATCGTTAAAGATTCTGGTACATTCATACCTTCTGTCCCTCTTCATTATCATAAGCTCCTGCAAAAGATATCTAAAGCCGTTGCCGTCAAAATTAAAGCTGTATCTTTTGGGATTGTTATTACCAAAAAGTCTTGTCTCAAAATATCCTGTATTCCACCAGTCGTTAGGAATCGTTATTTTACCCTTATCCCCAAGAATCTCCATGTTGTCATCAACGGATATCTTCTCTCCAACCTCTATCATGGCTACTGCATTAGGGTAATTAACCTTAATCATATGATATAGTGCACTGCCGCTTCCATCCCTGACTGTATTGTTGGTTATCTCCGTATAATTCTTTCCAAGCAGCTTGATTACCGCACACAAAGGATACATCAGCATATCAGCAAAGGGCTTTTCCTCTGAAAAATCCTCCTGGGATATTGAACATTTTACACTTATAACCTGTCCTATCAGATTGGAATTAATAAGCCATACCAGCTGGGTAAAGGCTCTAAGATATACTGTAATAACCTCCTCGCAGATAACGGTTTTATTCTTTTTAGCAAGGGCGAAGAGGCCAGACAGCTTATTGGTATCTCTTATGATAGGTGCATTGCATATAACCGATTTACGTCTGGCAATTGCCTGACGCACCAGCTCATATCTGTTCTCATACGCTGTATCAATATATACAATATCTGCATCATCCAGAAACTTGTCATAATCAGTCATATAACCATTAAGGTCATATTTGGTGAAAAAATCCTTGGCAATCTGGGCATCCTTAGAATATACGCTTTCGGCATGGACACCACTTACATACTTGGATTCAAGAACAACACTCTGGTCATTAAGGTCATCAGTTACAATACCCAGACGGTTAAGTACATCATTGTTCTCCCTAATCTGCGTACTTGATATATTCTTGGTTCTCTCAAGATATACTACCTCACAGTAGTTCTTAAGATAGTCAAATTTGCCAATCCAGTCAGAGCCCACAACAAGAGCATCCACCTGATATTTAATAATATCATTGACCTTCTGTCCCTGATACTCTTCAATAATTATCTCATCAGCAAAGCCCGTCTTCATTACATTCTCAATTCTTGTAACAAGACCATCCCTTACGTTGAGCTTGCCTCTCTCAATGTCATAGCTTTCGCTTGTAACACCTACAATAAGATAGTCACCCATCTCTCTGGCTCTCTTAAGGATGTTGTAATGACCTTTATGGAACAAATCAAAGGTTCCATAAGTTATTATTTTTCTCATTGATTCTCCTTTATGCTATGCCCTCTATAAAGCAATCAGATATTCCATTAGCTGCCTTGGAAGCTCTGGTCTCTGGTCATACATTTCCTGACCAAAATATGTCTTGGGATAGGCCTTGGTTGTAACAGGCAAAATAACCTCCACAAGCAGCGGCCCATCATCAGTACCAATACAGCTAAGTGCTTCTAAATCCTCAGCTGATTCTGCCTTATATGACTTAATGCCATATGCCTTCCCCAAGGCTGCAAAATCCGGGGAGGTAAACCCACCCTCTGCTGAGGAGCCATAATAACGGCCTCCAAAGAAATCATCCTGCTGCTGCCTGATAAGTCCCAGAATTCCATTATTGAAAACATAAATTGTAACCGGAATATTCTCCCTTACAATCCACTGAAGCTCCTGGATATTCATCTGCATTGAACCGTCACCGGTAATGCATACTGCCCTACGGCCTGTAGCATAATGTGCTCCAATTGCTGCCGGCAGTGCAAAGCCCATTGCACCATGTCCTCCCGAGAATATTACCCGGTTGTCTCCCTGTACATGAATTGACTGGGCAGACCACATCATATGCTGGCCTACATCAACAGTGAATACTGTATTGCTCTTATACTGACGGCTAATTATTTCAATCAGCCTGTTAGGACTGCGCTGTGGCAGTGCCTGGTCAAATTCCTTAAGCTGTTCTTTAATTATGCCGCATACCTTAAGCCATTCACTGTAATCCTTTATCGGACTGTCATTTTGCAGGAGACCGTTAATTATGTCTGCTGCATCAGCCTTTATACAGATATCATTCTCATGTACCTTCCGCTCAAGCTGAACACTGTCAATATCTACGCGGACAATCACTGCTCCGGCTGCGAATCCGGATGGATTGCCTGTCTGCCTTGGACACATGCTCGTACCAAGGGCTATTATCAGGTCTGCTTTCTTATATGCAATTATATTGGCACTTCGGTAACCATAGGCGGCTCCGATATAGCCCATATTATGAGGGTCATCTGAATCCAGAATATCAAGTCCAAATATAGACTCAATAACCGGGATATTTAATTGGTTAACAAGTGCTCTGACCTGGCTGCGGCTTTTCTCATCCTTGCCAATTCCATTACCAATAAGCAGCAGCGGCCTTTGTGACCTGTTAAGCTGGTTAATTATATCACTACATAATGAAGAATCTGTGAAAAAAATCTTCTTTTCATCATAATTATTATTAATTATACCATTATCAAGCTCTGCCTTCTGAATATTCATGGGAATATCAAGCACAACAGGGCCTGGTCTGCCTTCTGTAGCTATGCTGTAGGCCTTGTCAATCAGGGCAGGGATATCCTCAGCTCTTGTAACCATTACGGCATATTTGGTAATCGGTTTCATAATATTAACCACATCCGTCTGCTGAAAGCCCTGCTGCCTAAGCTGCGGTATATCTGTGTACTCCGTAGTGTTAAGCTGTCCTGTAATAAATATCACAGGTGCAGAATCGTAATATGCGTCTGCCACACCTGATATGAGATTCAAAGCCCCGGGACCACTTGTAGCGTATGCAACAGCGCAGCTGCCCGATGCCTTCGCTGCACCACATGCGGCAAAGGCTGCCCCCTGCTCGTTATAGCAGGAATGATTACGTACATATTCATTCTGACATACTGCTTCAATGAAATAGGCTATCATTGTTCCCTGATAACCATAGTAATCACGCACTCCACGTTTACTGAGATATTCAACTATATACTCTGATACATTCATAATATTGTCCTTATTTCCATTGATGTGGTATTCCGGCTGTAAGTCTGGCAGCTGTTGCAGCCTCTCCATTATTTCTTAATACAGCCATATATATATCCGATATCATTTTGTCAAAATATATTGTTTTTCTGGTTTTCCTGTAATTAGTCCTTACTGCAGCGTCATAATCTGCATATATATCATTCAGGCTCTCAAAATCCATATTATTATACGCATCAATTATTGCCTGTCTTAAAGGCATATACTGTGCTTTTAAGTCCAGCCTTGCTGATACACATTTAAGAATATCCCAGTCCTTATTAATAAAATACACTACCGCCCCATGGAGCTGGTCGTGAAGCCACCTATGCTGTCTTCGTCTGGCAGTTGCTGCAGCCTCCTTCATATCAGGAATTGCCTGTGTAAAAGGAATTGTATCCGAGGTAAGTATCCAAAAGCCCGGCTGGCTTATCTGTGGAGTGTAATCCTCAATATTTTGACCGGTTACCCTGTTATACTGTTCAGGGATAAATGCAGAGGCATAGAACTGCCTCTCCTCCAGTGTCACGAGCTGTCTTTTTCTATAAAAATAGCTTGGGTATTCTACCGTCTTAAGTCCGTGTGTTGTGCCCATAAGGCTGTATCTAAGCTCAGTGCCCTTGTCCTGATAGGCTTTCATAAAGCTGTTAAAAAGTCTGTCTGCATAGCTTTTTCTGCCACCAAGCATGTTAAAGGCGGTTCTGACTCTGCCAAGCTTGGCCTTTGGTCCACCCCATTTTTTATATCTGTAGGAGGCATTAAGAAATCTTTTTTCCTTCGCCTTAAGAGCCTTCATATGGTTGCAGCAGCTTCTAAGTATCTGAATCGTAACGCAGATGCCGGGATAGCTGTAGGTGTCACCCCAGCCATAATTGTAGTAGGTGGTACTCATATCCACATATCTGAAAAAGAACCCGGGAAAGCGTGGATTATTATCCATGCCCTCAATTATCCTGTCAGCTCTTTTGCATGCCTCAACAGCATTTTTAAATGCAATAAAGTCCGTTAAGGTCATGTATACCGCTGCATTATAGTTGCCCTCTGGGATTGTTCCTGTGGCAGCTGCCATGGCACCCAGCTGTGCACTTATAGTATAAGATATATTATTATCCAGGCATATATTGTGAATCTCACTGAGGAGATTTAATATTTTGTGCTGTATTTTATCCATTATTACATTCCCCTGATATAGCTTTCTGATGCTGTATCCACACAGGATTTTCATCAATTTCAAGAAGTATTATTCCGTTATTGGTATGCTCTCTTATACGTTCAAAGTGCTTAACAAGCTCTCCATCATCACTTACCACATGATTGCACATCACATCATAATACATAAATTCACCATCATGCCTGTGAAGATACACGCCTCTGTCAATAAGCTCTCTGCCATATTCGTGAGTACCCATTCCAAGGTAAAAAATATATCTGATAAGAAGCTTCATAACAACAGGGTTGTCCGGATATTCCTTAATAAGCTCACAGGCTGCCTCATATCCGTTGCTGTAATCTCCTAGGTCATAGCAGTTAACTGCATATCTGAAGCGCTCCATAAAGTGAGTAATTATATCAAAATACTGAGGCTCATAATTATCCTGCTGTTTTCTTATATCTATAAGTCTTAACGCCTGAGCTGTCCGGTTAGTGTAGATATACATATACAGGGCTGCAAGAAGCTCTTCATCCTTAACCGGGACAAAGCACGGTGAATTAAATCTTCTTATTCCCGGAAAGTCCTCACGTCCTATACACTCGCGGCTAAGCTGAAACCTGGTATATTCTGCGTATATATCTGCCAATCTGGTAAAATCGTGGGTCATTGCAAGCTCCAACGGATTAATTCCCTCTGCTGCAAGTCTGGCCTCCAGTTCAAGAGCTGTAAGTCTGGCCTTACTCATAAGCATGGACATATTCACACGCTCGCGTTTTCTGGCGGTTCTCATATAATATGCTTTACGATACATTCCGAGGAATTCAAGATACCATCTGCGCTTATCCGACTTAACGAACACATTGTACTCTCTGCGGAATTCCTCTGAGCCCATATCATGTCTGCTTACTGTATTGTGGGATTCCCTCTCTCCGTGTGGCGGAATTGAGGTCCAGTTATCCCCGTAATGCCAGGTAAGATAAGCATTATTCATATAAGGAATAAAGCTTTCCATACCCTCGTATGTACAGGTTCTTTGCTTCTCAAACCATTCCTTTGGAAACCTGAAGGGTGCACCACCCCACCTCATAGCGTAGCAGCTGCAGTCCTTGATATCGTAGCAGAACATTTTTTTCTCAAGGCGGTTCAAAACCCGTCCTCGTCCAATAAGCTTACACAATAGCCAATTGCGCACATATCTTCCGGCACTTGTATAGTATCTGTAGCCATACATTGGTGATGTTGAATTAATAAGCTCCGAATAAAGTACTATATTATTAACATATTTCTGATATTCTTTTTCATCATCTGGAACAGGGTCTAGTATAAATACATCAACAACCTCTCCTGCACCCTCATGACTATAAATTGCATGTCTGTGAATTACTGCTGCCGTTGTATCACAATACCTTCCAAACATATTGGTGTAGCTATGGTCCAGCTCCTGTGCCAGCAGGCAGCGGTTCTCCGGGAAGTCTGTCTTAGACACCTCAATAAATTTCAGCCAGTTCTCTCTGGTCATATATATATCTGAATCATCATCCCATGGAATAAACCCATGGTGTCTTACTGCTCCTATTGCAGAGCCGCCTGCAAGAACATATTCAATATCGTGTTTTCTGCATATTCCATCTATTTCCTTAAGAAGCTTAAGCAAATTAGCCTGTTGTTCAGTCATCTTTATATACCTCATGTTGTCAGGACATAAATTCATCATACACTGGAAGCACCTCATCAGGAGTTCCTGTCATCTTAATTTCGCCATCGTGAAGCCATATTACTCTGTCACACAGCTTGCTTATTGTGTCCGTATTATGGGACACTATCATAACAGTTCTGTGGTCATCAGTAATAAGCTGCTGCATTTTTTTGTAGCTCTTTTTCTTAAACTTGGCATCTCCAACGCTTAACACCTCATCCACCAGCATTATATCCGGCTCAAGAACTGCTGTTATGGAAAAAGACAGCTTGGAAAACATACCGCTTGAATAGGTTTTAACTGGCATGTCAATGAAATTACCAAGTTCGGCAAAGGATATTATATCCTCCATTTTTTCTTCAATCTTCTCCTTAGGATATCCAAGCAGCATTCCTGAAAGCATTATATTTTCTCTGCCCGTAAGCTTCTTCTGAAAGCCAACACCAATAGAAAGCAATGCCACCGAATCGCTGTTAAGGGCAATCGTTCCCTCGTCAGGAGAAAAAATACCGGCTATTGCCCTAAGTGTTGTGGACTTACCACTTCCGTTCTTGCCTATAAGTCCTACAATCTCACCCTTTTTCACAGAGAAGGAAATACCTCTTACGGCCTCAAACACCTCTGCTTTACTTTTACGCAGCTTGAACAGGCTTTTCCTCAGGGAAAAATTCCTGAGACACTTATATCTGATATGAAGATTATTAACCTCTATTGCATTATCTGTATTCACTTACATCACCTTAACATAACTGTTTTCATATTTATAAATAACTCTTACACCAATAACCGACAGAATAATTCCTACAGCCAGCCATGCTGCCAGCACCTTATAGCCTGCATTGGCCGAATATATCAGACTGTTGCGGGCTGAGGTCATAAGAAAAGCAATTGGATTGCATTTGGACAGCACAATATCCCATGGTGCAGGAATCTTGGAATGCTTGCCTGCTCTTGGAACCAGCTCATAGAAAACACCTGACATGTAGAATATGATTCTCAGTACAATTGTAAGAACCGTCTTAAGGTCCTCAACAAATACACCGAAATGTGCCATAATACATCCCAGTCCAAAGGTTATAAGAAATAATGTAAGAATTATAGGAATCATCCACAGCAGACATGGTGACACCGGAACCTTGTATATAATCATCATAACAATAATGACTCCAAAGGATACCGCCATCTTAAAGCCCTGTATCATCATCTCTACCATAATAAGTGTATACTTTGGCAGATAGACCTTGGACACTATGCCCTTATTGGTATTAACAATCTTAACGCTGTTAAGTATACATCTGTTAAAGAAATTCCATATAGTAAGTCCTATAAAAACAAATATAGGAAAATACTGTGTTGTATTACCGAATACAATTGCAAATATGAACCAGTATACCAGCATAAACATTACTGGCTCAAGTATCCACCATATCCAGCCAAGATGTGAACCTGCCACCTCTGACTTAAGTCCTGACTTCGCTGAATATACCATGTATTTACTGTATTTTTTAATATCCTTAATAAAGCGTGACATACTACTACTCACTTTCCGCAAAAAATCATCCTAAACTATATCACACAACAATATAAGTAGCAAGGGCAATTTATCGCGCAATAAATCTGTCAAGCTTGGCCGTTTCCTTGTCAAGTCTTTCCTGACTCCATCTTTTAACCGTTGGATTATTATCATTAGCTCTTTTAACAAGTCCAAAGAGCTGCCTTATATATTCTACCGTCACCTTGCCTGAAAGCTTGGATTCACCTGCATTACGATTCTGAAAGGTATAAGGTATCTCAACTACACTCTCGCAGTGTCCCATTGCAAGGACTTCAAGCATAATCTTCCAGCCAATCGGTTCAAGGGCTGCACCTTCAATAACAGCTTTTTTGAACATAAAAAGACCACTTGTAGGGTCTGTAATTCTTCGTATACACTTAACCATTATTTTGCCCATATATCTGGCTGTTCCTGAGATTATCTTACGAATTATATCAAGACCTCCGTCACTGCCGCCTGGAATAAAGCGGCTTGGTATACACATATCTATGCCCTCGCACATGGCCGCATACATACCTCGTAATATCTTAGGCGGATGCTGTAAGTCAGCGTCCATAACAGCAAGATATTCTCCCTCTGCCAGTTCAAAGCC
The DNA here is from genome assembly GCA_964441705.1 of uncultured Butyrivibrio sp. Taxonomy (GTDB): domain Bacteria; phylum Bacillota; class Clostridia; order Lachnospirales; family Lachnospiraceae; genus Eshraghiella. The sequence continues at coordinate 21,030 of CAYTWF010000018.1, read as the reverse complement.
TCTGATAACAGCTGACGAAAGTCCCTTGCCCATTGTTCTGTGCTCATACCTGACCTTGGAATTAGTCTGGGATATCTCCCTAAGCCTGTCCGGTGTATCATCTGTACTATCGTCTACAAATACCATTTCAAATGGTATTCCTGCAAGAGCTTCTTCTGTCTCCTCAATAAGCCTGTCCAGATTAGCTGACTCATTATAGGTTGGTACAACCACTGATAATTTCTTAAGAACCATTATTATGCCTTCTTTCCGTTCTACAGGTAGCTGTCTCTGCCTGTATCCTTCAATGTACTTATTATATCTCTGATATTACTGCAACGGTTCTTATCAGCTACAAGAACCGTATCTCCCGTATCAACTATTACAACATCCTTAAGTCCTACTGCTGCAATCATCCTGTCTCTGCCATTAATAATGCAGCTGCTGCAGCCTGTTGTAACCACTTCACCGGTAATAACGTTACCATTGTCATCAGGCTCCCGAAGTCTTCCGATTGCCGGCCATGAACCAACATCATCCCAGCCAAAATAGCCTTTTATTACTTTAATGTTATGTGTTTTCTCCATTATAGCGTAATCAACAGATATTGCTTCCATTGCAGCAAAAAGCTCATTAACCTTACCTTCATTGTCAAGACACTGACCTATTTCATTCATTAATTCATATATACCACCGGCATGCTCACTGTATTCCTTCATAATAGTAGAGGTGCTCCACACATATATTCCACTGTTCCACAGATAACTGCCATCCTTAATATATGCAACGGCTGTATCATAATCAGGCTTTTCCACAAAGCGCTGGCATTCATATATTCCTGAACTTACAGCCTTTCCGGATTTGATATATCCGTAAGCAGTCTCCGCATAGCCTGGATTAATTCCAATGGAAACTATCTGTTCCTGTGCTTTGGCATATTCACAGGCCTGTCTTATGGTATTCACAAAATCCTGTTCATCGGCTACATAATGGTCTGACGGGAGTACCACCACTATTGAATCCTCATTATTCTTCATTATCCTTACGGTTCCAAGGGCAATACATGGTGCGGTGTTGCGCCCGCAAGGCTCCACAATTATATTATCCATACTTATCTGTGGCAGCTGGGCATTGATTATATCTACATAATCCTTATTGGTGACAATATATATATCATTATCATCTACGATATGGCCAATTCTTTCCACGGTTTTCTGAATAAGCGAAAGTTTTTCATCTGTCAGTACCAAAAACTGTTTGGGCATATTCTTTCTGGACAGAGGCCAGAACCTCTCACCACGTCCCCCAGCCATTATCAGAGCTGTTATCTTCATAGTTTCCCTTACCCTTCACAAAAGTCATTATCTATGATTATACCAATATGACTACATATTTACAAGCACATGTCATCCTGCAAAATACCTTTTCAGTTTCTCAAGTGCCCTTTTTTCAATTCTGCTTACATAGCTTCTGCTTATCTTCATATGAGCTGCTATCTCTCTCTGGGTTGCCTCCTGATGTCCATAAAGTCCATACCGCCGTATTATTATCTCCTTTTCCCTGCCGCACAATGTGTTCTCCACTGCATCATACAGAGTCTTAATATCATTCTGAAGTATATAATTATCAAGGAAATCCTTGTTGTCACTTACCACAATGTCCATTATATTAATTTCATTGCCTTCCTTATCAGTACCAATGGGTTCCTGAAGTGACACATCCTTGTAGCGCTTGCGCTCACTGCGAAGTGCCATAAGAAGCTCATTATCTATACACCGGGCCGCATATGTTGCCAGTCTGCTCCCCTTGGAGCTGTCAAAGGTCTGCACCGCCTTAATCAGCCCTATTGTTCCAATTGATATAAGCTCACCCATATCCCTTTCGCCATAGCTGTAATGCTTTACCATATGTGCCACCAGCCGCATATTACGTAAAATAAGAATATCCCCGGCTTCCCTGTCGCCATTCTGGTACAGCTTAAGGTATTCCTTTTCCTCTTTGGCAGAAAGTGGCTGTTCAAATGTCTTCATAGCTTACAATCCATAATAATATGCAGTTACTACATTTTATGTAGCAGGCGAAGCTTTAGTGCCTGCCCATATTAAAAAGAATCGGTACTGTTCATTATTCATGAGCAGCTACCGATTCAGCTTTACTGTATTACTGTTATTAATTATCTCTATTCTTCTTTTCGCCTCAGTATGTCATGCTCTGTCAGTTCAACCCCAAGGTCTATATATACCTTCTGTTTTGGATGCGGTGCACTCTCCATTGAATTACCCTCTGTGTCAGTTATTGACAATACCTTAACTGCAACATTGGTTCCATCCGGCTTCATTACCTCAATCTCCTCACCAACAGAGAATTTGTTACGCTGTTCTATATAATATCTGCCATTCTCTTCACTTACAATTCCAAGATAGGTATATTCTTTAACATATGTGTTGTTATCATATATCTGGGTCTCGTGGTCAGGCTTGCCAAAAAAGAAACCTGTAGTATATTTTCTGTAAGTACATTTGGCAATCTCAGATTTATAAAAAGGAATTCTGCTCTTATAATATTCCACATCCTTAAGACAGTCATCAATAGCCATTCTATAGGTTCTTGCAACTGTAGCAACATAAAGTGCCGTCTTCATTCGCCCTTCAATCTTAAAGCTGTCAATACCTGATTCCAGCAGTTCAGGAATATATTCAATCATGCACAGGTCCTTGGAATTAAAAATATATGTTCCTCTTTCATTCTCATATACCGGCATATATTCTCCAGGTCTTGACTCCTCCATAAGATAGTATTTCCATCTGCATGGATGAGTACAGGCTCCCTTATTGGCATCCCTGCCAGTCATAAAGCATGAAAGCAGGCATCTGCCTGAATACGATATACACATTGCGCCATGTATAAAGGTCTCAATCTCCAAATCATCCGGTATATTAGACCGTATTTCCTTAAGCTCATTAAGAGAGAGCTCTCTGGCAGATACTACCCTTTTGGCTCCAAGCTTATGCCAGAAATTATATGTGGCATAATTAGTGTTATTAGCCTGTGTGCTTATATGAATCTCCATATCCGGAATTGTCTCTTTGGCAATTGTAAACAAGCCTGGGTCCGAGATAATCAGTGCATCCGGATGAACCTGCTCGTTAAGCTGGATAAAATATTCCCTTGCTCCATCCAGGTCATAATTATGTGCAAGAATATTAGCAGTTACATACACTCTTACGCCATGCTCGTGGGCAAAACCCACGCCCTCTGCCATCTCATCTGTTGTAAAGTTCTTAGCCTTGGCTCTAAGTCCAAAGGCCTCTCCACCTATATATACTGCATCTGCTCCAAATATAACAGCCGTCTTGAGTACCTCAAGAGAGCTGGCCGGTATAAGAAGTTCAGGTCTTTTCATCATCAATACCTCTTTTAATTATTTTCTAATGCTTAACGTAATTCCATCACCTATAGGAATAATAGATGTGTCAAGCTGGTCACAATGGGTTACTGCGTACAGATACTCTCTCATTCTCTCATATATTGTTCTGTTTCGCCTGGTTACTCCATATCGGGATTCCACAATCTCGCCCTCTTGGAGAACATTGTCTGTAATAAGGATTCCATCCTTGTCCAAAAGTCTAATCACATCCGGAAGAATAGTAATATACTGTGCTTTGGCAGCGTCCATAAAAATAAAATCATAGGTGCCACGAAGCTCCTTAAGTACAGTAAGCGCATCTCCTTCAATAAGCTTAATTACTTCACTCTTTCCTGCTCTTTCAATATTGGCCTTTGCAACAGGAATTCTTTTATCATAATTTTCTATTGTTGTTATAGCTGCATCAGGTTCAAGCTGCTCACTCATGAATATTGAGGAATATCCAACTGCCGCCCCAATTTCAAGAATATTATGAGGCTTCTTAATTCCAAGCATAACTTTAAGGAAGCTTTCCATCTCTTTTCTGATAATGGGAACCTTCGCCGCTCTTGCTTCCTGTTCAATTGTTCTGCATATATCACTGCTTTCTCTATCATAGGAATTAATAAATGATACAATTCTTTCATTGACTATATCTGACACGTCACTTAGCCTCCGTAGTCTCTTCTTCCGGCTTCGTGCACAGAACCACCATGATTTCAGTCGGTGTCATCTCAGTACTTAATGTGTATGTGCCCGGTATAAATTTTTTATAATAATCTGAAAGTCTTGCCTGAGTTTTAAAAAGAACCGCACTGCTTACAAGACCCTTCTGTGCAAGAATGTCTGCAATATCGCCTACAGACGAACCAACCGGTATATCCACAATTATCTCTACGCCTGAGCCGTCAGCTGCCATAGGCTGCTCATCAAAAACATCATGTCCAAAGCCATATGCCAGACGCCCTACAAAATACAGTGCTACCACGATTAAAATAAACAAACATGTTTTGACTGTAACCGACAGGAAGGTTCCTGCGAATTTTCTGCTTTCCATTATTGCTACCTCACACCTTTAGTTAAGAAAATCACTGTCAAAATCAATGCTCACCATTACCTTACGATATATATGCTGAACAAGTCTGCCAATTCCAATCTCAGAATCAAGAAACGCATTGGCAAGCGGATTCTCCCTAAGCTGTTTTGATAAAGCAGATATATTGGCATACTCTTCATAAGTCATTTTATTATCGCTTCCATTCTGAAGCATGAAATGGCTTCTTCTTAATTCATTAACCTTGGCATACAGCTCAGGATTCTTCTTAAGCTCTGAAAGCTTCTCCTGATAATATCTGTATTCCTCACTATTACAGACTGCCTGGCCAAGCATTACGGCCAGACGGTCTGTCTCTCTATCCTCTACAATATCTACTTCATCATTCATCTAAAAGCCTCCCGAAGATGGAATTATGATACCTCCATAATAATTGGAAGAATCATAGGTGTTCTCTTCATCTTTTTCCAGATGTAATCTCCAAGACTGTCCTTAATAACGCCTTTAATCTTGGACCAGTCTGAAATATTATTATCGAGACATTTCATAACTGCCTCATATACAACTGTTGTTGCATCATCTATAAGCAGCTCTGATTCTCGAACATATACAAAGCCTCTTGTAACAATATCAGGACCTGCCAGAAGCTGATTAGTGTACTTATCAAGTGTAAGCACAACAATAATAATACCATTCTCTGCAAGTGTCTGTCTGTCTCTTAATACAATATTACCTACATCTCCAACGCCGAGTCCATCAACCATCAATGCTCCGCATGGAACAGTACCTGTGACTGCGGCCTTATCCTCTGATATCTCAAGGACATCACCTGAGGACATTACAAAAATATTATCCTTTGGAATACCCATCTGTTCAGCAAGTTCAGCATGCTTAACAAGATGTCTGTACTCTCCATGTACAGGAATAGAGTATTTAGGCTTAAGTATTGAATATACAAGCTTAACCTCCTCCTGTGATGCATGTCCTGATACATGTGTATCCTGGAAGATAACTTTGGCACCCTTCATCGAAAGCTCATTAATGAGCTTGGCAACAGATTTCTCATTACCCGGAATAGGTGTTGCACTTACAATAATTACATCACCAGGCTTAATAGTTACCTTTTTATGAATTGAAGCAGCCATTCTTGACAACGCTGCCATGGATTCTCCCTGGCTTCCTGTTGTGATTATAGTAACCTGGTCATCAGGATATTTTTTGATTTCCTCTGTATCAATCAAAGTGCCATCAGGCATATTAATATATCCAAGCTCTGTTGCAACATTCAGTATGTTAACCATACTCCTGCCCTCAACAGCAACCTTTCTTCCATGTGAACATGCAGAATTAATTATCTGCTGAACTCTGTCTACATTGGATGCAAATGTAGCAACAATTATTCTGCTCTTAGGATTATCATCAAATATAGTCTCAAAGGTCTTACCAACTGTCTTCTCAGACATGGTATAGCCCGGTCTGAATATATTAGTGCTGTCACACATAAGGGCAAGCACGCCTTTTTTACCAAGCTCGCCAAACCTCTGAAGGTCTATTGGTTCTCCATATACAGGTGTGTAATCCACCTTAAAATCTCCTGTGTGCACAATTACACCAGCAGGTGTATGAATCGCAAGGGCACAGGAGTCCCCGATGCTGTGATTCGTTCTGATAAATTCAATTCTGAATTTGCCAAGGATGATGCTCTGTCCATAGCTTACTGTCTTTCTCTTGGTACATGAGAGAAGATTATGCTCACGGAACTTAGTCTCTATAATTCCCATTGTAAGCTTAGTTGCATATATAGGCTTGTTAATGTCTTTAATAACATATGGAAACGCACCTATATGGTCCTCATGTCCATGGGTTACAACAAAGCCCTTTACCTTCTCAATATTGTCCTTAAGAAATGTTACATCAGGAATTACAAGGTCAATTCCTAACATATCATCATCTGGGAATGACAGACCACAGTCCACAACAATAATACTGTCTTCATACATAAAGGCAGTCATGTTCATTCCAATCTGCTCAAGACCTCCAAGTGGGATAATCTTGACGCTACCGCTATTCTCTTTTTTCTGCAAAATATAATGCCTCCTAAATTTCTAAAAAGTCCGTTCTCTGTTAAGAATTAAATTATGTCCGTATCCTCAACCAGTTCTGAAAATACATCCGCCAGTACCGCAAGTTCATTGTCATCCTCAACGAACTCATATACAGCCTGAGTATCCTCATCCTTTGAAACATCTTTTAATATATAAGCTTCCGCTTCATCATCTTCCGACTCAGATGTCAGAAGGTAATTAACACCATTAACCTTGGTCTGTTCGATAACGAATAATTCAATCTCCTCGTCATCTGCTGTTATTGTTATTGTCTCCATTATAACTCCAATCTACATACAATTCTCTATGTAAGGCTGTCTAAATAGCCCTGTAAAATAATCTGGGCAGCAATCATATCTACATAATCCTTGCGGTTCTCTCTTCTGATTCCTGCTTCTATCATTATATTATCTGCCTCAACTGTGGTTAATCTCTCATCCCACATAATAATGGGAAGTCCACTGCGTCTCTCAAGCATGGCAGCAAATTCTCTTGTCTTCTCCACGCGGACGCCTTCAGTATCATTCATGTTCAAAGGAAGTCCCAGAACAATCTTCTCTACCTGATATTCTTTAATAATCTCTTCTATTCTTGCAAGTGTCTTTCTAAGCTTATCTTCTTCCTTACGGCGCACAATCTCAACCCCCTGGGCTGTTATCCCCAATGGGTCACAGACTGCAACTCCAACTGTCCTGCTTCCATAATCAAGTCCAAGTATCCTCATACTACAGACCCTTTACGTCAATATAGCTCTTAAGCATCTCTTCTACCAGCTCGTCACGCTCAACCTTCATTATAAGACTGCGGGCATTACGATGGCTTGTTATATATGTTGGGTCACCAGACATAATATAGCCGACTATCTGGTTAACTGCATTGTATCCTTTGTCAGTCAGTGCCTCATAAACCTGTGCAATTATCTCTGATACCTGAAGAGTCTGCTCAGGCTGTACTTTGAAAAATTGTGTTTTGTTAATCTCATCCATTTTATCACGTCCTTTTTAACTCTTCCTCTATAATAATATAAAAATCAGTTTTCGGCAACACCAATTACCATATCTTTTCCACAAAGTTCAACAATTTCCACATTGATTATTTCATTAGGCTTAAATCTGCCATCCAGATTACTAACTGCCACCTTAACATAAGTAGGCGTATAACCGGTAATATAATTAACATTTCCAAGCTTTATCTCTTCTTCAAGAAGCACCTTGCAGGCAGTACCAATATAGCCTTTTCTATATTCTGTACTAAGCTTTTCATCAAGTCTTAGCAGCACCTCACTTCTAATTGTTTTTTCCTTATCAGTGTGCTGACCAGGCATTTTATCAGCTACAGTTCCTTTTCTTCTGGAGTATTTAAAAACATGGAGCTCATAAAAACATATTTTTTCAAGATAAGCCTTTGTTGTCTCAAATTCCGCTTCAGTCTCTCCCGGAAATCCCACAATCACATCTGTTGTAATAGCCGGATTGTTAAAATACTGACGAAGAAGCTTAACGCCATTTTCAAATTCATCAACAGTATACTGTCTGTTCATTCTCTTAAGAGTCTCATTACAGCCACTTTGCAATGACAGGTGGAAATGAGGACACACCTTGCTGCAGGCAGAAAGTCTCCTGGCAAATTCTTCAGTTACAATTCGTGGTTCAAGTGACCCCAGTCTGATTCTTTCAATACCAGCTATTTCATTAATCTGCTCTATAATGTCAATGAGACCAATATTTTTTTCAGGGATATCAAGTCCATATGAGGAAAGATGTATTCCTGTAAGTACAACCTCCTGACAGCCTGAGCCGGCAATTCTTTTAATCTCCTCAATTGTTTCCCGTGGGTCTCTGCTTCTTATTCTTCCCCTTACATAAGGAATAATACAATATGAGCAGAATCTATTACAGCCATCCTGGATTTTTACATATGAACGTGTATGCTCTGATGGGCCATTAATATCCATCTCATCAAAGAAGGTGACACTGTTTATGTCCTCATGCTTCACCTCTGTTATATCGTCATAATAGCTGTTAATAATATCCAGAAGTCTGCTTTTCTCATTATTGCCTATGACAATATCTATATCCTCGTCCACACTGGCTCCCGCTGATTCAACATAACATCCGGTGGCAACAATAACGGCATCCGGATTAAGCTTTCTTGCCTTGTGAATCATCTGACGGGATTTTCTGTCAGCAATGTTGGTAACACTGCAGGTATTCACAATATATATATCAGCTTTTTCCTCGCCAAAAGGGACAATCTGATATCCAGCCTCCTCCATCAGCTGCTGCATAGCCTGGGTTTCGTATGAATTGACCTTACAGCCAAGATTGTGTAGCGCACATTTTTTCATTTTTTAGTAATTCTCCTGTATATTTCATAGTTTTTTTGTGCAATTCAATTATTGACATCCTTACCCCATCATTGTACTATATAGATATTAAATAAATTCTCAATTTAGAGGAGGTATAATTATGAAGTCAGTACAGATTTCTTTAAACTCAATTGAAAAGGTTAAATCATTTGTTAATGATATCGCTAAATTCGACAGCGATTTCGATTTAGTATCAGGCAGATACGTTATTGATGCAAAGTCAATCATGGGTATCTTCAGTCTGGATTTATCCAAGCCAATCGAACTTAACATTCACTCAGATGATGATGCAAAGATTCTTGAGATACTTAAGCCTTATCTTATCTAATTAAGATGCAAATTTCTTAATCAGCTGCCCGGTAACACCGGGCAGCTTTTTTACTTTATATTCATATCCTACTCTATCCAGATAACCTCTGTAGTATCTATTGCAGTCTTCATCATTTCATCAATTTTTTCAGTCAGCTTAGTCTCCGAGCGTTTAATTGCTTTAAGATTAGGCTTGGTAACAGGATGCTTGGCAACAAATATTGTACAGCAGTCCTCAAAAGGAAGAATTGATGTCTCATAGGTTCCAATCTTTTCAGATATATTAATAATCTCCTGCTTATCAAATCCAATAAGGGGTCTTAATACAGACAGCGTACATACCTCATTGGTAACTGCAAGACTTGCCATTGTCTGACTGGCAACCTGACCAATACATTCACCGGTAATAAGTCCAAGTGAATCATTTTCCTTGGCAAAATGCTCAGCAATAAGCATCATATATCTTCTCATAATAATTGTAAGCTCGTCATGTGGACACTGGTCATATATATACAGCTGAATATCTGTAAAATTAACCACATGTAGTCTTATTGGACCTGAATATACAGCTACAAGCTTTGCAAGGTCTACTACCTTCTGCTTGGCTCTCTCACTTGTATATGGTGGTGCATGAAAATATACTGCATCAATAATGACACCTCTTTTAGCAATCATATAGCCTGCTACAGGACTGTCAATTCCGCCGGATAAAAGAAGTGTAGCCTTTCCATTAGTTCCAACAGGCATTCCGCCAGGTCCCGGTATAAATTCTGAATAGATATTAATGTGATTTCTAATTTCAATATTAAATTCAATATCAGGCTTATGAACATCAACCCTTACATCAGGAAATGCATCAAGAATCCGCTCTCCCATATCAGCATTAATCTGCTGTGAATCCTTAGGATAATTCTTGCGGGCACGTCTTGACTTAACCTTAAAGGTAAAGTCTGCCTTTGGATATATGTCCTTAATATAGTCAATTATATTAGCTGCCAGGTCATCAAAGCCTGTATCCTCCACCTGCAGCATTGGACATATCCAGATAATTCCGAACACAGTCTTAAGAGCAGCAACTACCTCATCATAATCAAAATCGCTTGAATATTCAACGTAGATTCTTCCCTGCTCCTTAGTTACATCAAACTGTCCGTCAATCTTTTTTAATGCTCTTCTAATCTGTCTGCAAAGAGCGTCTTCGAACATAAATCTGTTCTTTCCCTTTGTACCGATTTCTCCGTACTTAATTAAAAATGCTTTGTACATATTATTCCTTTCTATCTTGGCCTGTATCTTCTAAGAACAGGTAATAATTCTCTGACTGCGTCAAGTGTATAATCAAGCTCTTCCTTTGTAGTATATATGGAAAAGCTGAATCTTAATGTTGAAGTAAGGAGCTCTCTTTTCACACCAATGGCCATAAGTGTGTTGCTAAGTGCCGGGTGATTAGAGGCACAGGCTGAACCAGAGGACACATATATACCCTTTTCCTCAAGTGCGTGAAGTAAAACCTCGCTTTTGGTAATCCCTTCAAAGCTTACGCTTACAACATGAGGGGCACTATCACGTCCTGTAAGACCATTAACAATTGTACCCTCAAGCTTGCCAATCTCATTGATAAAATATTCTTTAAGTCCATACATTTTATCAATATCCTCGTCAAAATTCTTGTACATATTAGCAGCTGCAAGAGCCATTCCCGCTATTCCCGGAACATTCTCCGTTCCTGAACGCATGCCCTTTTGCTGTCCGCCTCCAAAGGCAATGGGTTTAATCTTAGTCTTATCCTTTATAAAAATAACCCCAACACCCTTTGGCCCATGAATCTTATGGCTGCTTATTGACAGAATATCAATGTTCTGTTTATACGGATATATTCTGAATTTTCCAAAGCCCTGAACAGCATCTACATGAAATACTATATCTTTATTATAAGCTTTAATCAGCTTTCCCAGCTTTTCAATTGGTTCAAGTGCACCGATTTCATTATTAACATACATAATGGATACAAGTATAGTATCCTCTCTAAGAGCAGCCTTAAGGGTCTCCTCTTCCACCTGTCCATATTGGTTAACCGGCAGAAGTGTAATATCAAAGCCCTGCTCCTTCAGAAACTGAAAGCATTCAAGAACTGCCGGATGTTCAATACATGAGGTGATAATGTGTCTGCCCCTTCGCTGATTAGCCATGGCTGTTCCAATTATTGCCAGGTTATCCGATTCCGTTCCTCCTGAGGTAAAAAATATTTCCTTGTCTGATACCTTAAGAATACCGGCAAAGGTTTCCTTTGCTTCTCTAATGTATTTCTCAGCATCAAAGCCCTTCTGGTGCATCGAGGACGGATTGCCATAATCTTTCGTCATTATATTGTACATCAGCTTTGCAACATCCTCAGACACCATTGTAGTGGCTGAGTTATCAAGATATGCTTCCATTATTGTTCTTCTTTCTGTTAATTAATCTCAAGGTGATACATTATTATGGACATTATACATAGCCCTGCGGTCTCTGTCCTTAGTATTCTTTTTCCAAGTGAAACAGGCACTGCACCTGCTGCCGCTGCCATATCCAGCTCATTTAAATCAATTCCACCCTCAGGCCCTATGAATATGCCAACACTCATTCCCGGCTTAATCTGGTCAACCGCTCTTTGAGTAGCCTCCATCCCCTCTGCCAGCTCATAGGGAATCATTGACATATCAAGACCGGCGGCATACTTAACTGCCTCAGAAAAGCTCATAACGCTATGAATCTGCGGCACTATCGTGCGTCCGCTCTGTTTGGCTGCGCCCTCACTTATTGCCTGCCATCTTGCCACCTTTGCAGCAGCCTTTTTATCATCAAGCTTAACCACACAACGCTTCATTGCAACAGGAATTATTTCGTATACACCAAGCTCTACACACTTCTGTATAATAAGTTCCAGCTTGTCTGCTTTTGGCAGCCCCTGAAAAAGATATATTCTTGCAGGCAGCTCCTTGTCAGCTTCCTTAGTGCTTACTATATCAAGAACCGCTCGTGAATCCTCAAACCCACGGATTGTACATATATAATCAGTATTATTTCCACCGCTGGCCAGAATTTCATCACCAGCCTTCATCCTCAGAACATTTTTAATATGATTAACATCACTACCATCAATATATATCTGGGAAACTGTTATATTCTCGGATTTAGCAAAAAATCTTTTCACATTACGCTCCTGTTATCTGACTTTTCTGGCTGTTATGGATACCCACTCGCCCTGATGTGTTGTCTCAATTACCTCAAAGCTTTCATTAGCGGCAAATGCATCCATGACCGCCTGTTCCTTCATATCGATTATTCCCGAGGTGATAATTACAGCATTCTTTTTCATATGAACTGCAATCTCTCCAAGAAGTGGAATAATAATATCTGCAAGTATATTGGCCGTTACAACATCATATTTCTCATAGCCGACATAGTCCTGTATCTTTTTATCATCAATAATATTGCCTTCAATAACCTCATACATATCAGGACCAATATTATTAGCCTCCATGTTCTCTCTGGTAGCAATAATCGCATTCTCATCCAGGTCAGTACCAATTACATGGACTGCGCCAAGTTTAAGACCTATAACTGAGAGGATACCGCTTCCTGTTCCAACGTCAAGAAGTAGTGTATCGTTATTGATATGTTTTTCCATCTGTTTGATAACCAGCTGTGTTGTCTCATGTGAACCGGTTCCAAATGCAGTTCCCGGGTCAATATCCACCACCATCCTGCCCTTCATACTTTCAGGCACAGGCTCCCAGGTAGGCTTAATTACAATATCATTAACCATGAATGGCTTAAAATACTGCTTCCAGTTGTTAATCCAGTCCTTGTCCTCTGTCTCATCTGAGGAAATGGTTCCTGCTCCCGTATCTGTAAAAATACTAAGCTCAGCAAGACCATTGGTAATCTGCTGCTTCATATCCTCTTCATCTGCAATACCCTCTGGGTAATGAACTCCATGTTCATCCTCCTCAAGGTAAAAGGACACCTTTCCCACACCCTCATCAGGTGGAAGCTCAGGAAGAATATCAACAAACATTGCCTTGGTATCCGAATCAGACAGCTGTATGTTATCCTGAATTTCAACACCCTCCATGCCAAGCTCTACAAGCATTTCACTTACAAGGTCTTCTGCCTGGGTAGTTGTTGTAACAGTATATCTTTTCCACTTCACGGTATCATTCCTCCTATTTTAAGAATGCAAGGTAAGCACGCATTGTCTCGTATATATCGATTTTGCTCGTTATCTCATATGGTGCATGCATAGAAAGCACTGCAACGCCGCAATCAATAACCTCCATATCATAGCCGGCAAGAATGTAAGCAATTGTTCCGCCTCCACCAATATCTACCTTGCCAAGCTCTGCCATCTGATAGGCAACATTATCTCTTTCCATTGCTGCCCTCACCTTAGCTACATATTCTGCATTGGCATCATTACTGTCATATTTACCTCTTGAACCTGTAAATTTATTAAATACAACACCCTTTCCAAGGAAGGATGTGTTCTTTTTCTCAAATACTGATGGATAATTAGGGTCATAGCCTGCATTAACATCAGATGAAAGCATCTGTGATGCAGAAAGAGCACGGCGAAGTGAAAGCTCTGAATAGCAGCCCATTCTGTCCATAAGCTCTGCAACCATATTCTCAAAAAATCTTGACTGCATTCCGGTTGCGCCAACACTGCCTATCTCCTCCTTATCTACGAGAAGACATACTGTTGTTGTCTTAGGATTCTGTGTATCTAACATGGCAACAAGTGATGTATATGCACATACCCTGTCGTCCTGTCCATAGCCAAGAATCATGCTGCTGTCAAGGCCCATATATCTCTTGCAGGACCTGCAGGTACAGCCTCAAGCTCTGCAGACATGAAGTCCTCTTCTGCAAATTTGTATTTTTTCTGAAGGAGCTTAAGAATATATGCTTTCGCAAGGTCTTTTTCGCTCTTCTTATCATCCTCATCCTTCTTACCAGAGCCCATAGGCATGCTTCCCACCAGAATATCAAGAGCCTCGCCTTCAACAACCTTGGCTGCTTTCTTCTCCATCTGCTCACCAGCCAGATGAATTAACAGGTCGGATACACATACTACAGGGTCATTCATATCCTCACCGATAACAACCTCAATTCTCTTGCCGTTAGTAAGTGCCACAACACCATGGAGTGCAAGAGGAATTGTTGTCCACTGATATTTCTTGATTCCACCATAATAGTGAGTATCAAGGAGCAC
>CAYTWF010000018.1:0-6542 GCA_964441705.1 uncultured Butyrivibrio sp. | reverse complement strand
AATCGGGTCTGTTCCTATATTGAAAAGTACAACTGCCTTACCCATATTGGAGGCATATACCTTATCTCCTGCCTTAAGAGTTTTTCCACTCTTAATTACATCATTAATATCCTCATAGCCTCTTTCTTTTGCAAGTTCAATACTTCTTGCTGCGCATTCTCTCTCGGTTTTGCACTGTGATATAAAAGCCTTATATTCATCTGCAAATTCCATAACTGTCTTAATTGTTTTCTTGTCACATTTAGTCCACGCATTAGTTCTTTCCATATTATTCATCCTCCTGTTATTCTATATATCAAGCTTTAATTGTGTTTCTGATTCTTCCTCTGCCTCTAGCTTAAAATCCTCAAGCTTGTCAGGGCTTATTGTTGGAAGGTCCTCTACTGATTTGAGTCCGAAGGTTCGCAAAAACTCTTCTGTTGTTCCAAATAAAAGTGGTCTTCCAGGTGCATCCAGTCTTCCCAGCTCTGTTACAAGGTCATATTCAACCAGCTTATTAACAGCATGGTCGCACTTAACACCACGAATCTGTTCTATCTGCAGCTTGGTCACCGGCTGCTTGTATGCAATAATCGACAATGTCTCAAGTACTACATCTGTGAGAACATGTCTCTTGGGCTGGCTTGCAACCTTAATTATATTCTCATAGCAGTCTGACTTGGTACACAGCTGAAAAGAATCCTCCAGCTCTATAATCTTAATTCCCCTGTCCTCTGCATTATACTTGTCCATCATATTACGAATCAGCTTACGGGTAGTAGCTGTATCCTGCTCAATTGCAAGAGCAAGCTTGGCTGTCTCAACTGACTCGCCCATTGTAAATAATACGGCTTCAATAACGGCCTCCATACGGCCTAATGACATTTCCAACTTATGTTTCCTCCAGCGAATTAATAAGAATATCGTCTTCACGGTTCTCCTGAACCACAGATATTTTGCCGCCCTTAATCAGCTCAAGTACAACAAGAAAGGTAACTATAACCTCCATCTTGCTGTGGCTTTCATTAAGAAGTGCGCGAAATGAGAACTGACGGTGTGTATGTATATAATCGGCAACATAGGCCTGTTTTTCCTCAAGATTAACATCTTCTCTCTCAATCCTGCCAAATTTACTTCTAACAGGGTCAACCTTGTATTCACATCTCTTCATTACATCGTTAAAAATCTCACGAAGTCTCTGAAGTGTTACATTTTCCATGAGTTTGTCTATATCCACCGGTTCTTCATATGCAGCTACCTCATCCGGAATTGTAGGTTCCTTATACATGGACATATCTGCATCCAGCTGCCTGTCCTTAAGCTCATAGGACATGTATTTGTACATTTTATATTCCAGCAGCTTCTCAACCAGCTCGGCACGAGGGTCTTCGCTGCCCTCCTCTTCAACCTCCGGGTCCTTTGGAAGCAGCATTCTTGACTTAATATCTAGAAGCATTGCTGCCATTACAAGAAATTCACTGACAAGATTTAAGTCCTCTTTTTCCATCTTGGAGACGTAATCGAGATACTGGTCTGTTATCAGTGTAATTGGTATATCATATATATTTACTTTATTTTTGTCTATGAGATGGAGCAAAAGGTCAAGTGGTCCCTCAAAGACTTCAAGTTTAACCTCAAGTGGCATATAACGTTCTCCTAACCAGCCTGACATCAGGCACATCCTTTATAATAACCTTATATCTAATTCTTTGCAAGGATTTTAAGTACTACTACCTCAGGATGATTATTAATTCTTATATTAATCGTATGTGTTCCTATTCCTCTGCCTACTACCATACTGCTGTTCTCATACTCATAAAGTCCGCCATCAAAATACGGAAATGGCTTCAGGGAGTTAGTTGCAATCACTCCACCAAGCTTTGGAAGTCTTATTATTCCACCGTGAACATGTCCTGCAACAATAAGGTCAGCTCCCCATTTGGCATAATTCATGAAATAATCAGGATTATGGGCAATGAGCAGATTAAAGCTGCTCTCTGCCGGGTCACCAAGATGCTTATATATTAGTCCGTCCCCCATTACAGGCGGAAACTTACCATAGAATACTGAATCAATTTCAAGTCCCGACAGCGCAAGCCTTGTATCATCCTTTTCAAGGAATACGGTCTCATCCTCAAGAAATACCACGCCCGCCTCAGTGAGGAAGTCCCGGTATTCATAATATTTTTCTCCATATACATCAGCATGTAGCTTAAGCCTGTATTCGTGATTGCCATTTGCATAAAATACCGGGAAATTCTTAGCCAGCGCAATCAGATAGTTAGCCGTATCCGATATATCCTCTTTAGCCTTGCCATTAATCATATCTCCTGCAATCAGCACTGCATCAGGCTTCTCGTCCTTAATAATATCATTGACTTTGTGTAGATTTATTCTATAATCATTAGAGTGCAGGTCACTTAATACAATGAATTTATATCCTGTAAAGCTCTTCGGAAATTTATCAGTTGTAATTGTATATTCCGTTACATCTATTTTTTTCATGTGTGCCTCCTATGGCATATCTGCTTCTTCATGTGATTGTAACAGATATGGTATTGTTTTTCCATTGCTTTTTTTGTAAGATATTGAAGCTGTCTGCATATACTTGTAACAGCTGTTTTCATAGAAAGGATTATCCCATGAAATTATTTGCATCAATTGCCGTTATAGGCAACAAGGTCAAGGACGATAAGGTAAGTGCTTTTGCTGCAGAGGCATCACTTTTCATAATTATGAGTATTGTTCCAATCATACTGCTGCTAATGACTCTGATAAAATACACACCGCTCACCGAAACGGCCCTTATTAATTTTATCAGAGAATTTGCTCCGGCTGCGTTTGTCAGCGGACTTACTTCTATTATTAATGAGATGTACTCCAATGTAAGCGGCGCACTGATTGCTGTGACCATTGTGTCTATCCTGTGGGCTGCAGGCAAGGGCTTTGTATCGCTGATTGACGGACTTAATGCAGTATTTAATATAAAAGAACACCGCAACTGGATTGTACTAAGATTGTATTCTATTCTTTACACAATAGTATTTATTGTAATTATTGCCATATGTCTTACCATATACATCCTTGGCAATCAGATATCCGGGCTTATTACCAGCCGCTTTCCTGCTGCTGCCAATGTTTTCAACGTTCTAATTAACTTCAGATGGGTAATTACTATTGTGATGTTTACAATATTTTTCACCTTTCTGTATGTTGCAATTCCCAACAGACATACCAGGATTAAAAGGCAGCTTCCCGGTGCACTTTTCTCATCAATAGGCTGGGCTGGCTTCTCCTTCTTTTTCTCGCTGTATGTTAATTACTCCAAGAATTTGTCCATGATGTATGGTTCACTTGCTACCATCGTATGCGCCATGCTCTGGCTGTATGTATGCATGTATATTTTTCTTATTGGTGCAGAGATTAATCTGTATTTTGAACAATGGACCTCTGGAAGTGCCGTAGAGCAGGCAACTGATATTACTCACCATAAACGTCCATAAGCTGGGTTCCTTCATAAAAGAACTTAAGTATCTCATCATAGGTCATTCCTGCCTTAACCATATTGGACACGCCATTCTGACTCATACCAATTCCATGCCCATAGCCACCACCATATATTGTATAGCCCGTAAGCACATCTCCTTCATAATTTTCCTGAAACCTGCAATAGGCACTGGGAAGAATATAAAAGGTAGTTGTATCCCCTTTAAGCAGTGTAATTGGGTTATTTCTTGGGCACAGCACATATCTGATATTCAATTCATTTTCAATAAGAACTGTCCGCTCTGTTCCATAGATAATTATAGATGTAAGGCAGCCTCCACTGCTCCTGCCATTAACCTTAATCTGCGTAACCGCCCCTACACTGTGTACCTCCTGTGATATCCAGCTGCCATCCACATAGGTCTTAACGCGGGATGGGTCTGCGCAGTATCTTCCAAATATATATTCATTAACACTTTCCGTAAGCTCTGATAACGGCATTGTAACATTCCATCTGTAATAGCCAAAGCCATTGTCAAAACAGGCAGGGTCTGTGTCAGATATAAAGCTGTCAAAGGCCTCCTCACTTGACAAATCACTTGCTGCTCCTGATGGATTAACCTCCTTTGCTGTAAGATAAGGTGTTCCTGCAGGATTACCGCCCCACACTGATACATCTGTTGTATGACCACAGGAGGTAGAATAATAATAGGTTGTTATAGGCTCTCCATTGTAGGCAGCCACCTGTCCATAGGTTTCTCTTACTGCCTGTGTTGAATCCTCCTGTTCATTAACATTGTTATATACCTGAAAATTCACACTGTCGTCAACATGTGCACCATATCTGCTGTAGGAGTTGTTAAGCAAATGCCTGTATGCATAGCTCCTTGCGCACACTGCCTGCACCTTCAACGCCTCTACACCAAATCGATTAGGCATCTCGCTTGGAACAACTGCATATAAATATTCTTCAATAGGTACATCATTCACAATAGCCAGTCCTTCGTCATAGGCTGCAACCTCTATAATTCCCCTGTAGGACGGATTGCCATAGGCTCTTTCCACATTAAGCACCGTAAGTCTTCCGGCAGAGTCATCTGAGCTTATGCTTACTCTTCCCACATCCAGATATGAGGAATCCTTATATATATCTACTATCTCACCTGCCTGATGCTCCTCTGAGATATCTCCATAATGTACGGTAAAAGAACCTGTTCCTGTAACAGATACTCTTTCATGAAAAAGAGAGGTGTAATTACTGGTCATAATGATAACTCTTATATTGTCAGCAGAAAGTGCCTCTGATACAACTGCAGCACACACCTTACTGCCTGCTACAACAAAATCCGTTATTGAATAGCCAACCATTATCTGTGAGCTGTCAATCTGCTGCACTACTCCGTAGGTCTTATAGGCATGGAAATTATCATCCAGCTCCAGCTGTCCATAGCCCTCTATCTCCACCTTATTCTCATCAATCATAAGAACCTTGCCATTAATAAGGTCCTGCTTGAGACTGACTAAAGTAACTTTTCCCTTCTCAACACTAATATCGCCCACGCTTCCGGTAAATTCTTTGGTAAGCCTGCCTGTATTAAACTGACGTTTTACACCCCCTATATAAGCTGTTACAGATGTATCCGCTCCCTTTTCAAGCCATATGTTATTGTATGTAACCTTATCAGACAGCTGTGCAACAACGCTTATAATCTCCCTGTCTCTTACATACGCCATTATTTTCGTATCAATATATCCATCCAGCGCAAGTCCCTCAAAGCCAAAGCTTCCCTCCTGGGTATATGCCTGCCACCTTCCGGCATCCTCAATATTGGATGGTGTGCCTGCTATTACAAGCTCCTCTGAATGAACACCATCCTGGCTGCCATATGCTGTAACAAGATATGAATATATCTCATTCATATCCTTTCTTGTGATTTTCTTACTGTTGCCCTTGCTTCCTACATTAATTCCAGTTACATCATATATAGAGCTGTAGGAAATCTCCCGCTTAGTAAGATATCTTTTAAGACTGCCATAGGTATACGCCTTATTAGCATTTTTATCCGTTGCCTCAAGCTTATCCACATCCAGATATTCATGCTCGTACATATAGTTCATATATTTTTCATACCACTGATTATCACTGTCATAATAATTCCTGCAGCCTGCTGCACCATCCTTATCTGACTCTAATAGAACAAGCTGCTTGGCAGCACCTGCATTAGTAATGTAATTCTTTCTGGCAGTAATTCCAAGAATAACCATAGCTATAATAAAGGCAGCCATTGCCGCCACACTTCCGATGATAATAATAAGTTTCTTTTTTTTCCCCATATTCTCTCTCCACGCAATTAATAAGTCGTCCACATCTGACTATTTCATTCTATTAATACAGGCATAAAAATAGACCTGTTTCCAGGTCTATTTTTAATGTTACCCAAAATGCCGGTTCCTATTATTCTGACGCCTAGCTAATGCTAGGTGGGTTACCGCAAATAAGCTTCTGCCTTCCACTCTTAGGAGGCCTGACATCCACTTAAAGATATAGGAGTCCCGTTGGTCAAATGTAGGATCAAAATCATAGGAATTATCGCACATTCCAGGAAACATAACTAAGCTTTTCTTATGAACTTAGTATAGTCTATTGTATGTGAAATTTCAAGAATAAATGCACGATAAATACAAGAAAAATATGGCACACAGCATATAAATGCTGTGTGCCATATATGATATCATATAATAAACTGTTGTGAATTAAAGCTGTGGTCCTGCCTCAACTAAAGCCTTACCTGCTTCATTGCCTTCATACTTGGCAAAATTCTTAATGAAACGTCCTGCAAGGTCTTTGGCCTTAACATCCCACTCAGAAGCATCTGCATAAGTATCACGTGGGTCAAGGATATTAGTATCAACTCCAGGAAGCTCTGTTGGAACCTCAAAATCGAAGAATGGAATCTTCTTAGTTGGTACACTTGTGATTGAACCATTAAGGATTGCATCAATGATTCCACGAGTATCCTTAATAGAGATACGCTTGCCAGTGCCATTCCATCCTGTATTAACAAGATAAGCCTTAG
>CAYTWF010000017.1:12776-45796 GCA_964441705.1 uncultured Butyrivibrio sp. | reverse complement strand
CAAAAAAGCGTGTAAAGAAAAACGTTGAACGCGGACAGGCACATATTCAGTCATCATTCAATAACACAATCGTTACATTAACAGATACAGAAGGTAACGCATTGTCATGGGCTAGTGCCGGTGGTCTTGGTTTTAGAGGTTCAAGGAAATCTACTCCTTATGCAGCTCAGATGGCAGCGGAAACTGCAACAAAAGCAGCTTTAGTACACGGATTAAAATCAGTAGACGTTATGGTAAAAGGACCTGGTTCAGGTCGTGAGGCAGCAATTCGTGCCCTTCAGGCATGTGGCCTTGAAGTTACCAGCATCAAGGACGTTACTCCGGTACCACATAACGGATGTCGTCCACCAAAGCGCAGAAGAGTTTAATAGGAGGTGTAATAAAGAATGGCAGTTAATAGAGTTCCTGTTCTTAAGAGATGCAGATCACTTGGACTTGATCCAGTTTATTTAGGAATAGATAAGAAATCAAACAGAAAATTAGAGAGAGCCAATAAGAAGGTGAGTGAGTACGGCCTTCAGCTTCGTGAGAAACAGAAAGCTAAATTCATCTATGGTGTTCTTGAGAAGCCTTTCAGAAATTATTTCAAAAAGGCAGACAAAATGAATGGAATGACTGGTTCTAACTTAATGACATTACTTGAGATGAGACTTGATAATGTATTATTTAGAATGGGTTATGCTAGAACAAGAAAAGAAGCTAGACAGATTGTAGATCATAAGCATGTACTTGTTAACGGTAAATGTGTTAATATTCCATCTTACTTAGTAAGTGCTGGCGATGCTATCGAAATCAAAGAAAAAGCTAAATCTTCACAGAGATACAAGGATATTCTTGAGTCAGCAGGTTCAAGATTAGTTCCTGAATGGCTTGAAGCAGATCATGAGAATCTTAAGGGTACTGTTAAATCAGCTCCTTCAAGAGATATGATTGATGTCCCAGTTGACGAGATGCTTATTGTCGAGTTATATTCCAAATAATATTGCTTATACTTTTTGGAGCTTATGCTCCAAAAGGTATGCATTTATTTAGATATGATACCCTCAAAGCAAACAAACCCATAGAAGGAGGGGCTTTTAGTGTTCGAATTTGAAAAACCAAAAATTGAAATCGATGAGATATCTGAAGATAAAAGATACGGCAGATTTGTAGTAGAACCTCTTGAGAGAGGATATGGTACAACACTTGGTAATTCACTTAGAAGAATCATGCTTTCATCACTTCCAGGTTCAGCTGTCAGTCAGGTGAAGATTGAAGGTGTATTACATGAATTCAGTCCAATCCCAGGCGTAAAAGAAGATGTTAGTGATATTATCATGAACATCAAGAGTCTTGCTATCAAAAATAGCAGTGATTCTAATGAACCTAAGATTGCGTACATCGAATGTGATGGCCGTGAAGGTGTTGTTACAGCTGCTGATATTCAGGCAGATTCAGACATAGAGATTTTAAATCCTGATTTGGTTATCGCCACATTAAATGGCGGTGCTGACTGTAAGTTATTTATGGAGCTTACAATCACAAATGGTAGAGGCTACGTAAGTGCTGAGAAGAACAAACGTGAAGATACACCAATTGGCGTATTATCAATTGACTCTATCTACACACCTGTTGAGCGTGTGAACATTTCAGTTCAGAATACACGTGTTGGTCAGGTTACAGATTATGACAAGCTTACATTAGAAGTATACACTAATGGAACCTTATCACCAGATGATGCTGTAAGTCTTGCAGCAAAGGTATTAAGTGAGCATCTCAGCTTATTCATAGACCTTTCTGAAAGTGCTAAATCAGTAGATGTTATGGTTGAAAAGGAAGACAATGAAAAAGAAAAGGTTCTTGAGATGAATATCGATGAACTTGAGCTTTCTGTTCGTTCTTACAATTGTCTTAAGAGAGCTGGTATTAATACTGTTGAAGAATTATGCAGTAAAACATCAGAAGATATGATGAAGGTAAGAAATCTTGGACGCAAGTCACTTGAAGAGGTTCTTGCCAAATTAAAGGAGCTTGGATTACAGCTTAGTCCAAGTGACGAATAAAGAGGATCGTTTAAAGGAGGAAATACCGATGGCAGGTTATAGAAAGCTTGGAAGAACATCTGATCAGAGAAAAGCTTTAATCAGAAACCAGGTAACAGCATTACTTTACAATGGTAAGATTGTTACAACCGAAGCCAAAGCTAAGGAAGTCCGCAAAGTTGCCGATGGTTTAATTGCTTTAGCAGTTAAGGAAAAAGACAATTTTGAAACAGTTACAGTTACTGCAAGAGTAGCTCGTAAAGATAAAGATGGCAAGAGAGTTAAGGAAGTTGTTGATGGTAAGAAAAAGACAGTATATGATAATGTTGAGAAGACTATCAAAAAAGACAATCCTTCAAGAGTTCATGCCAGAAGACAGATGATGAAGGTTCTTTACGGAGTAACAGAGGTTCCAGCTGAAGCAGCAGGAAAGAAAAAGAACACTAAAGAAGTAGATGTAGCTTCAAAGATATTTGAAGAAATTGCACCTAAGTATGCAGACCGTAACGGTGGATATACAAGAATCGTTAAGATTGGTCAGCGTAAGGGCGATGCAGCTATGGAAGTACTTCTTGAGTTAGTATAATTTCAGAGGTTATAGCGTATATGACATAAGGGGCGAATGTTGCAGTGCGACATTCGCCTGTTTTTTCAAATAGGATTTATCTGAAAGGAGCGCAGCTATGGGTATAGTAAAGACCAGTAATCTTGTATTTGAATATATAAGAAGAGATGAAGATGGCAATGTTGAGTCAATTAACAGGGCTGTTAATGAAGTTAATATTGATGTTAAGCAGGGTCAGTTCATTGCAATACTGGGACATAACGGTTCAGGTAAATCAACACTGGCAAAACATATTAATGCTCTTTTACTTCCGACAGAGGGAACTGTTCACGTTGCGGGAATGGATACTAAGGAGGAAGACAGGCTGTGGGATATAAGACAGAATGCAGGTATGATATTTCAGAATCCTGATAATCAGATTATAGGTACAATTGTTGAAGAGGATGTTGGCTTTGGACCGGAAAATCTTGGTGTACCAACTGAGGATATATGGAAAAGAGTTGGACATGCACTCGAAGCGGTTGGAATGACTGCCTACAGACACCATTCGCCGAATAAGCTTTCAGGCGGGCAGAAGCAGAGAGTTGCAATTGCCGGTGTTGTAGCTATGAAGCCTAAGTGTATTATTATGGATGAACCTACGGCTATGCTTGACCCAAACGGGCGCAGGGAAGTAATTGACACGGTAATGGAGCTTAATAAAACAGAGGGTGTTACGGTAATTCTTATTACTCATTACATGGATGAGGCGGTTAAGGCAGATAAGGTTTTTGTAATGGATGAAGGAAAGGTTGTTATGGAGGGTACACCGGTGCAGGTGTTTTCTCAGGTAGAGAGAATGAAGGAGCTTAGACTTGATGTACCTCATGCAACAGAATTAGCATATGAACTGCAGCAGGCAGGAATTCCTCTTCGGGATGGAATTCTAACATCAGAGGAGCTGGTGGAGGAAATATGTCACTTATATTAGATAATGTTAATTATATTTACAGCGAAGATTCAGGCTTTGCAAAACAGGCATTGAAAAATATTAATCTTGTCATTGAACAAAATGAATTTATTGGACTTATTGGTCATACAGGTTCGGGTAAGTCAACACTTACTCAGATTCTTAACGGACTGCTGAAGGCTACAAGTGGTAATGTGTATTACAATGGACAGGATATTTATGATAAAGCTTTTAATAAAATAGAGTTGAGAAGCAAGGTGGGTCTGGTATTTCAGTATCCAGAGCATCAGCTTTTTGAATCAACAGTATTTAAGGATGTGTGCTTTGGACCTAAAAATCTGGGACTTAGCAAAAAAGAATATGAGCTTAGGGCATTTGAAGCACTTGAGATGGTTGGTTTTGACAATGAGCTGTTCTATCAGTCTCCTTTTGAGCTGTCCGGTGGACAGAAAAGAAGGGTTGCAATTGCCGGAGTGCTGGCTATGAAGCCGGAGGTAATTATTCTGGATGAACCAACAGCTGGTCTTGACCCGAAGGGCAGAGATGATATTCTTGGTCTTATCAGCAAAATGCATAAGGAAACAGGCAATACAGTTATCCTCGTATCTCATAGTATGGAGGATGTTGCAGAGTATGTGGACAGAATACTTGTAATGAATCAGGGGGAGCTGATGTATGATGACACCCCTAAAAAAGTATTTTCACATTATAAGGAACTGGAGTCAGTGGGCCTTGCAGCTCCGGAGGTAACCTACATTATGCATGCCCTTAAGGAAAAAGGACTGAACGTGGACACCACAGCGACTACCATCGAGGAAGGACGTGACAGTATTCTTCATGTCCTTGGACACAGATAATTGCAGTAATAATCACCAATAATGAAAGGCAGAACCGATGTTAAAAGATATAACATTAGGACAGTATTATCCTTCCAATTCAATAATACACAGGCTTGACCCACGAGTTAAATTGTTCGGAACACTTGTATATATTGTATCTTTGTTCCTGGCAAAGAACCCCGTGGTATATGTTGTTGCGGTTATTTTTCTTTTTGCATGCATTAGAATTGCAAAAGTACCTGTTAAGTATATTCTTAAAGGGCTTAAGTCAATTCTGATTATTTTGGCTATAAGTCTTGTATTCAATATATTTATGACAGATGGACATGTTGTTCTGCGGATATGGAAGCTGAAAATAACCTATGAGGGAATTATTCAGGCGGCATATATGGCTTTCAGGCTTATTCTCCTTATTATGGGTTCATCATTAATGACTCTTACTACAACACCTAATGATCTTACAGATGGACTTGAGAAGGCATTGGGATTTCTTAGGGTGGTTAGATTTCCGGTTCATGATATGGCAATGATGATGTCCATTGCGCTGAGATTTATTCCAATATTAATGGAAGAAACAGATAAAATAATGAAGGCGCAGCAGGCAAGAGGAGCTGACTTTGAAACAGGTAATTTTATTAAGAAAATAAAGGCAATGGTCCCGTTATTAGTGCCATTGTTCATATCGGCCATAAGACGTGCGTATGACCTTGCAACGGCAATGGAGGCCAGGTGCTACAAGGGCGGTAAGGGAAGAACCAAAATGAAGCCGCTTAAGTACCACAGGCAGGATGGAATAAGCTATATTGTTCTTTTGGCATATCTTGGTGTTATGATTGCCTGTAAAATTCTGTGGAACCGCTTTATGGCATAGCAGGGGATTAAAATGAGAGTATTAATTAAGATTGCCTACGATGGCGCAAGGTATTGTGGCTGGCAGATTCAGCCAAATGCAGTTACAATTGAAGGAATAGTCACTGATGCAGTAAAAGACCTGTTTGGGGCAGAAATTGGCCTTATAGGGGCAAGCCGTACCGATGCTGGAGTGCACGCTATGGGAAATGTGGCGGTATTTGATGTTGAGACCCGTATGCCAGCAGAAAAAATCTCCTATGCACTCAATTCAAGGCTGCCGGATGACATAAGAATTCAGAAGTCCTGCGAGGTGGCAAAGGATTTTCATCCAAGACATACAGATACAGTAAAGACGTATGAATATAAAATATACAATGACACATTTGAAAATCCATTAGAACGGCTGTACAGTCATTTCTGCTATGGGGAATTGAATGTGGAGCTTATGCAGAAGGCTGCCAATTATATTGTTGGTGAACATGATTTTACAGCTTTTTGTGCGGCGGGCAGTCAGGTATCCGATAAGACCAGAACAATATATTCAGTTGATGTAACAAGACATGGTCATCTAATAAGCCTTGTGATAACCGGAAACGGGTTTTTATATAATATGGTACGAATTATTGCTGGAACATTAATTAAGGTTGGCCAGGGCGTTATTAAGCCTTCAGAGATAACTGGAATAATAGACAGTAAGGACCGCAGCAATGCAGGACCTACAGCACCAGCGAGAGGCCTTACATTAAAGACCATAAGCTATAAGGAATTGCCTGATTTATGATGCAATTGGAATTGCAGTAATTTAAAAAAGTGGTTGACATGCTAAAGTGCATATTATATAATATAAAACTGTGGCGACAATTGCGTTTAAGTGTTTCACCAAGCCCCGGAGAAACATTTTAAATATATAAAGCTAACAAATTTAATATTTAGATAATCTCAAGGAGGTAAACCAATGAAAACATTTATGGCTAATCCAGCAACAGTTGAAAGAAAATGGTATGTAGTTGATGCTACAGGATATACATTAGGTCGTCTTGCTTCAGAAGTAGCTAAGGTCTTAAGAGGAAAGAACAAGCCTATCTACACACCAAGTGAAGACACAGGAGACTACGTAATCGTAGTTAACGCAGAGAACATTAAAGTAACAGGTAAGAAGCTTGACCAGAAGATTTACTACTCACATTCAGAGTACGTAGGAAGTCTTAAAGAAGCTACTCTTAGAGAGATGATGAACAAGCATCCTGAAAGAGTTATTGAGCATGCAGTTAAAGGAATGCTTCCAAAGGGACCTTTAGGAAGAGAAATGTATACAAAACTTCACGTTTACGCTGGACCTGATCATAAGCATGAGGCTCAGAAACCAGAAGTTTTAACATTTTAATTAGAAGGAGGAAATGACAATGGCAGCAAAGAAAACAGCAGCAAAAGCTAAGTTCTACGGAACTGGAAGAAGAAAAAGCAGTATTGCTAGAGTATACGTTATGCCAGGTAATGGCACAATTACAATAAATAAGAGAGATATCGAAGAGTACTTCGGTCTTGAGACACTTAAGGTTATCGTTCGTCAGCCACTTAATGCTATCGATGGCATGGACAAGTATGACGTTATCGTTAACGTACATGGTGGTGGAACAACAGGTCAGGCTGGTGCTATCAGACATGGTATTTCAAGAGCTCTCCTTAAGGTAGACGCAGACTTCAGACCAGCTCTTAAGTCAGCAGGATTCCTTACAAGAGATCCAAGAATGAAAGAAAGAAAGAAATACGGACTCAAGGCAGCTCGTAGAGCACCACAGTTCTCAAAGAGATAATTTCGGTTCTCAAAGAGAAGGACAATTATATCAAGAGACTTATTACACCCCAGAATTTTTCTGGGGTGTTTTTTTATTAAAAAGATGGTATACTTAGTATCAATAACCAATCATGCATCGGAACGATTTCGTCAGCGTAATATAAGAATGAAAGACATACGAGAAGGCGTGTTGACGGGAGAAATTATTGAGCAGTATCCAGAAGACTATCCATTTCCGAGTTGTCTGATATTAGGTTATACATGTGATAAGAGACCAATACACATTGTTATGAATGATGAGGGAACAGGGGCCAAAATTATTACAGCATATATTCCTGATTTTGAAAAATGGGAAGCGGACTTAATAACAAGGAAGGAGTGACAATTATGAGATGTATGAGTTGTAAAGCAGACGATATGATTGATTCAACAGCAACTTATTTTGCACAATTAAATAATTGTTATGTTATTATCGAGCATGTTCCATGTAAAAAATGCAAACAATGTGGAGAAGAATTTTTTGCAGCATCTGTCATGGAAAAAATCGATGACATTTTAGAAAAAGTGGAGAAGATTGCTAGCAAGATATTTATTATGGATTATCATACGGCAGCGTAGAAAATAGAAGCATTTTGGGAAGTAATGGGACTTGCAGGGTAATTAACAGGTATGCAACATAATATTGCACAAATCCTGTATTTCTGGTCTTTTCAAGATATCAAAGAGATAATCTTTTACCTAAATGTTTATTACACCCCAGAATTTTTCTGGGGTTTTTTATAGAGGCGGGTTGCAGTCCCTCTGGTGAAGGAGCAACTGCTTACCGAATATGGTACCATCATTTTGTTTGAAGGGTAAAATTGCGTTTTTAATTTCTTATAGGGAGGAAAGACATGAAAATTCGTATTATAGGCGGAAGCGGTTCGGGAAAATCCTTTTTAGCAAATAAAATGTCAAGTGAATTGGAAATTCAACATTACGACCTTGATGATATACAATGGGATAATAATGCTGATACATATGGAGTGAGTAATTCTAAAGAAAAAAGAAAGCAGCTTTTAATGGACATAATTAATAAGGATGATTGGATTATTGAGGTGAAATCATGGATTATATTGATGCTAAGACTGTGATAAGAAGATGTAAGCCAATATGGAATTATCTATGGTATGATTACGCTATGGATATATACAGGGGCTGTAGTCATGGCTGTATATATTGCTACGCAAGAAGTAGTTATTATGAGAAAACTGATAATTTCAGTTGTATTAGAGCGAAGAAGGATGTACTCCGTATAATACGTGATGAACTTAGGAGAAAAGCGAAAAGTGGCGTAGTATTAATGGGAGGAGTGGCGGACCCATACAATCCTAAAGAAAGAGAATTGGAATTGTCACGTCATGCTTTGGAGCTGCTTAATGCCTTTGAATTTGGCGCATGTATTATTACTAAAAGTAATTTAGCCACTAGAGATGCAGATATTCTGACTGATATTGGAGAAAATGCACCGGCAAGCGTTAATTTTTCCATTACCTGCTCAGATGATGAGATGAGTAAGAAGCTTGAACCATATGTGGCAACAACTACACAAAGATTTCAGGCAATAGAATATTTATCTCAAAGGGGAATAACCACAGGCGTTCTGATGGATCCAATGATTCCATTTATTACTGACAATAAAGATAATGTTATAGAAATGGTAAAAAAAGCTAAGGCGTATGGTGCAGCTTATATGTATATTTCTACACGAGTTACAATGGCAGACATTCAACGACAGTATTTTCTGCAGGAAGCAGAGAAAATCTGCCCAGGATATACTGAGCGATTTGAAAAACGCTACAAGGAATATTACAGATGCTGGTCCTATGATTCTAAGAGACTGTGGAATGTTTTTGTTGAGACCTGTGAGAAGGAGAATATGAAATATAATATGAGGACCGTTAATCAGACAATTTTGTCTAAATATGGGAATATTAATTCGATATTTTAACAATGGAGGTAATTATGGATAATAAACCAGATTATGAAAAAAAGATTTTGTCATACTATAATAAGGAAGGAAAGCTTAGTCAGTATCCAACCAAGAGGCCTTTAAGAGAAATTGTTCTTTCCAGAATTGCAGAACAATTTGTAAAGGACAGGACATACACTGAGAAAGAAATTAATCAGATAATTATAAGTAATATAGATTTCTCAGATGTGGAGACAATTCGGCGTGAGCTGTTCCAGTATGGGTATATCGGCAGATTGAAGGATGGCTCCAAGTATTGGAAGGAATGACAGGAAAATTCACTAAAAATCTAGCTTTTTACATAATATTATTGGTAATTTATTAAGTTGTTTTTTCATTGTGCGAACACTATAATGTGAATTCAAGAGCAGAATATTGCTTTTAGGGAGGCATTATATTATGAAGAAAATATTTTTAGTAATTCCAATGATAGCAGCACTTGTTTTGACAGGATGTGGAGCAAAAGAAGCTGCAGACAACGGAGTAACAAGAGGCGAATATACTAATCCACAGCTGCAGAGCAGTGAGCAGCAGAATGATGTAACACAGGGAGATAATGGAACCACGGCTGCAGCTGACAATGGCGTTATTAGTGACAGCCAGGGTGCACAGGGAACAGGAACTGTTGGTACAGACAGCAGCGATAAGTTTGCATATACAATTCATGATGGAGTTATGGATTTAGATTCTGATAAGGGTCCATATTACATTATTAATCTTGGCAATATGACTGTTGCAGACTGCACAAGTACGGGTGCAAAGGTAGTCAGCTATACTAAGGATGGGGACGTTCTTACAATTACATTATACAGTGATGAATATCCTGTTAATTCCACCTATGTAGTTAATCTTGCTCAATCTGAGTCTGACGAGATTACAGCACAGACGATAGAGAATAATGTCTTGAAATTCTCTACACAGAAGGGCCCGGATTATGCTGTGGATTTAGGAACCTTGAAGCTGGTAAGCTGTTCAGATAATACAGGCAGAGTTGTTAAGGCTTCCAAGAATGGAAGTACACTTACACTTATTGTATACAGTGACACGCTGCCAGTAGATATGACATACACATTTACAATTAATTAATTATGGTAAAAGAATCACAGAACCTTACAACAGGTTCCTTATGGAAAAAAATATTGATTTTTAGTCTGCCCCTCATGCTGTCAAATGTAATGCAGGTGCTTTTCAACCTGTCCGATATTGCAGTTGTGGGGCAGTTTGCAGGAACAGAAGCATTGGGCTCAGTGGGCTCAACGACCACACTTGTTGTCCTGTACACGGGATTTCTCATTGGCCTTGGTAATGGAGTTAATGTAATTGCTGCAAGATATTATGGAGCAGGTGATACCAGAGAGCTTGCCAAAACAGTGCATACAGCGGTAGTGCTGTGTTTTGGCGTAGGAATTGTAGTGCTGGGTGCGGGATATTTTTTGTCTCCGGGAATACTGGGACTTCTTCACACCAAGGACGAACTGATGGATGGTGCAGTTGCATATCTTAGAATATATTCAATGGGTATGCCTGCAGTAGCTGTATTTAATTACGGCAACGGAGTATTCAGTGCTGTCGGAGATACCAAAAAACCACTTATCTTTCTTAGTATAGCAGGTGTGATTAATGTTCTTTTGAATCTTTTTCTGGTGATAGTGTGCCACATGGGAGTGAAGGGTGTTGCTGTGGCAAGTGTAGTATCCCAGTATATTTCTGCAGTATTGATTATGATTACTCTTTTGCGCACGAAAGAGGCATATGGATTGCATTTTTCAGGAAAATACTTGTCAATGAAAAAGGTGGGAATGATTCTGGCTATAGGCATTCCAACGGGAATACAGTATGCGATATTCCAGGTAGCCAATCTATTCATTCAGTCAGGTGTTAATTATTTCAGTGCAACCGTTGTGTCAGGTAATGCGGCAGCAGCTAACGCAGATGGACTTGTATATGACGTTATGGCAGCATTCTACACTGCCTGCAGCAGCTTTATTGGACAGAATTATGGTGCAGGCAAAAAGGACAGAATTCTTAAGACATATTTTATCTGTCTTGGATATTCCTTTGGCATTGGAGTGGTCTTAGGATTAATGCTTGTTATGGCCGGCAGTGGATTTCTTAGTCTTTTTACAAGAGATGCGGCGGTGATTGCAGCTGGCAAATACAGACTTACAATAATGGGCTTAAGCTATGGAGTATCGGCATTTATGGACTGTACAATTGCTTCGTCAAGAGGACTTGGCCGGAGTGTTATTCCTACTATTATTGTTATTATAGGCTCCTGCGTATTTAGAATTGTGTGGATTTACACAATATTTGTGCATTTTAGAACAATTCAGTCAATATATCTGCTTTATGTTTTTTCATGGACGCTGACGGCGGTAGCAGAGATTATTTATTTTACTTATATATACAGAAAAAAGCTTAACACTATATAAATATGACCCACGCGAAATGGCGTGGGTCTTTTACTGTAGTCAGGCAGGTCAGATTGTTCCGGTAACAACAATTGTGCTTGTTCCAGGGGTAACTGTAGTAATACCGGTTGCAGGGTCCTGGGTAAAGGATGCAGCTGGGATTGTGTAGCTTGTTGCTCCTGTGGCAGGGTAGCGGAAATTGCTGCCTGTAAGTGAGTAGTCTGATGTAGCTACACCATCAACTGTTACGGAGGTGATAACTGGAATTGAGGTAAAGGCATCAGTAAGAACAACATCAGTTGCCGCAATTGTACCATAGTTGTTAATAAGGAAGGTGTAGGTAAGTGTGCTTCCATCAACAACGGGATCAGGGAACATCCTTTTCTCAATAGTAACATCAGCATAGGATGCTACAGGAATCGTGTTGTTGGCAACAACAGGTGTCTCAAAGCCAGTTGCGGTGACAGAGGCAATATTGCTGATTACTGAGGTTCCCACAACAGTACCTGCATATTCATTAACAACCGTTTCGTACTGAATAAGAGCTGTACTTCCAGAGGTAAGCGTGCCAATTACAAAGGTAACGGAATCAGCTTCAGCAGATACGGTGCCAGTTATATTGCTGGAAAAAATATTGTTGATGAAGAGCTTGGCAGGACCGGTATAGGTAAGCGGCGTTACGTTTATTGTTGAAGAAAGAGCGTAGGTGCCAAGGTCATCCTCTACAGTAACATTGCTGAGTGTATTGGCACTGCTGTTGGTGACAAATACATTGTAGGTTATTTTGTCGCCCATGCGGTAGCTGTTATCAAGGGAATATTTGGTAATTTCAAGAGGACCCTGAAGAGTAACTGAGGCAACGTTGGATGAAGCAGAAAGTGGAGTTGTGCCGGAGTTATAATTCAGGGTCGCCTGATTGGTAATCTGAGTAGCCATATGAAAACTCCTTTTTTTATTAATATATGATAAAAGTAAAAAAAGGTAATGGCTGCAAGTCAATTAATATCATATGACAGAGGAAGACCTTTTATTCCTGAGATTTAAGGAGCTCATTGTAGTATTTTAATGCATCTGAGTAGGTCTGGTGCTCCTTATCTGTTGTACTTGGAGTATATGCCTGCTTGCTGTTGGTATCAATGGCTGTATATTTTTTATTCTTATCCTCCGAAGATGAGGCAGAGCTGGTTGAACTGGTAGTCAGCTTGGTAGTATACACGGTATATGTCTTCAGAGTTGGGTCATAGCAGATAACAGGAATTGATGTTTTGCCGTCACCCTTCATTGTGCTGATGTCAACTGGGGTAAAATAAAATCTGTCATCAGCCTTGGTTGAACCCTTGCGGTAGCTCCAGGAGCCTACATTCATGTTACCGAAGCTTATTCCAAGTGCCTGCAGCTGCGAATATACTGTATTGGAGAAGCTTCCGCCAAGCTCGACCGCACCTGAATCCAGATTGGATACCTTCTGGGCCTGCATTATCTCCATAATCTTGTCAATTACATTGGAATCTCCAAGAGACTGTGCTGCCTCCTCATGCTTAGAGCATAAGATTTTAAATGTTCCGGCATCCTTATCAATCCATTTGAAGGAGTATTCATCCTTGGCAGGACAGCCCTTGTCATAGTTGCTGCCGTCTATATATATTTCACGAAAGATATCCTCGGCATTGATATCTGTTCGGGTAATAAGCTCAATGTCAATCTCTCTTCGCAGGTTATCTCGGTTGGATACACATACCTGAGTACGGCTCTTGTTAATATTTCTTACAAGAATAGGTACAAGCAATCCTATTAATACTCCCATTATTACAATAGAAATAACCATTTCTACAAGTGAAATGCCTTTATTTTTTTTCATGTATCAATCACCTCTTATTTGATTATACATTAATTATACCGGAAATTCGACTGCTATTAATTATATTTTATACAAAATATCAGACCATATTTGACATATGGGAATAAAAGGCATACGATATCATATAATCATACATAGATGGGGGACTGGAATGAAAAAAATCATTATTGTTGGCGGAGGTATTGCAGGTCTAAGTGCAGGAATATATGGGCAAAGGGCTGGATTTGAGACTGTAATATATGAGAAAAATCCTGTAGCGGGAGGCAATTGCTCAGGCTGGGCCAGAGGCAGCTATTACATAGATAACTGTATACACTGGATGACGGGAACTAAGTCAGACACGCCGCAATACAAGGTGTGGGAGGAGCTTGGTGCACTGACTGAGGATACAGGTATTATAAAGAGGGACTCCTTTTATACCTCAGAGCTTAATGGTAAGACCATAACACTGTGGAGAGACCTTGACCGTACTCAGGAGGAGATGCTTGCACTTTCGCCTGAGGACGAGAAGGAAATACGCCGATTTATTGAATATACAAGGCTTGGCCTTTCACTGCAAAATCCTGATGATGACACCTGGGCAATGGTTCGTGGCAAACGGGAATGGAACCTTTCTATTTCAAGAACAGAGCTTGTTAAAACACTTCTTGAATGGGGGAATAGACCTGGAAGGGTTGTCTGGAAAATTCAGACATCCGCTTTTAAAGAAGCTTATGCTGGATTTTATGGCTAAGGATTATGAGGCATACTGGCTTGTGGCAGCATATTCTTTTTTTGTGGCTGGCAATGGAGACCTTCCGGAGGGTGGCTCAACAGGAATTGTCAGACGAATGCTTCAAACCTATACACAGCTTGGCGGGACGATACACTACAATAACGATGTATCATCAATTATAATTAACAAAAATAAATTTATGATTAATACAGAAATATTTGATGAGACATCTGTTAATCTGTATAAGATTAAAAAAATAACTACCAGAAATGCCAGCGGAATACGACTTAAGAGTGGGGATATGGTTGAGGGCGATTATGTAATCTGTGCCTGCGATATTAACTATACTTTTAGAAATCTTCTTAACAACAGGCATACCCCTAAGTCAGTTAAGGCGGTATACAGGAATAAAAAGGATAACCCTGTATACAGCTCCTTTCAGGTTGCATTTGCAGTTGATGGACTGATGAGAGAGGTAGATGATACTTTATCTTTTGAATGCGATTCACTGGATGTGGGTAAAAGAGCATATGACAGGATAACTGTCAAAAATTACAGAGTCTATGGGGATTATATTGCACCTATGGGCAAAACCGTTATTCAGTGCAGTATTGTGCAGTATGAGGACGATTACAGGTTCTGGGAGAAGCTTCACAGGAACAGAGAGCTGTATGAGCTTAAGAAGAAAAATACCGCTGAGGCTGTACGGTATAGAATACTCCAGCGTTTTCCACAGTATGAGGGTAAAATACATATTCTGGATTCGTGGACTCCTTATACATATGCAGCAAGGAATAACTGCTATCATGGTGCATATATGAGGTTTATAACCACC
This sequence comes from uncultured Butyrivibrio sp., assembly GCA_964441705.1. Lineage (GTDB taxonomy): Bacteria > Bacillota > Clostridia > Lachnospirales > Lachnospiraceae > Eshraghiella. The sequence continues at coordinate 30,945 of CAYTWF010000017.1, read as the reverse complement.
ATGACCAATAGAAATGCTTTTCTGTCAAGTGACGTTAAGGGGCTGGGAAATGTATTTCTTGCAAGTCACTGGCTGAGGTATCCGGGTGGGATACCAACAGCGGCAACTATGGGCCGACAGGCCATTGAGAGAATTGAAAAATTATTAAAGGATTAGATATGGTGCTGCACAGGTGTAGTGCCTGGGGTAATTGGAACTATAAGACAATTCATTTCATTAATCAATGTGTCCAATAGCTGTGGCAGAACGCTTACTGTTGCGCCGTGGCCATACCCGTCATGCATAAGCACAACACTTACGGCTTTATCCTTTACACCATTAATAACGTTATTGTATACCTGCTCTGAGGTGGTGGAATTACTTCCGTCACCGGAGCTGACGTTCCAGTCATAATAGGTCATTCCTTTTGAGGTAATATATGGAATATATGAGTTCTTCATTGCACCCTCAGGAGCTATGCTTGTGCTTGAACCACCGGGAAATCTCCACAGCCATGGACGATAGCCGGTAAGGTTGTACACATAGTCATACATCTGATTAAAATCATTCTGAAAAGCTTCATCGGAGGCATATATATTGGCTCTTGAATGTGTATAGGAATGAATTCCAAGAGTATTGCCGTTCTCAAGTATCTTGTTGTACATTTCTTTTGCATAATCCTCAGAGCAATAGGTTCCTACTACAAAAAATGTTGCATGAACATTATATTGATTAAGTGTATCAATTACAGTTGGAGTGTATTCACTTGAGCCGTCATCAAAGGTAAGATATACCACCTTTCGTCCAGCTGCAATAGCCTCATTAACAAGCGGTGTGTAATAGGCATCACGCAAAGCCTTCTGCTGGTCATAGCTATCCGCCTGCGTTAAAGGTTCTTCAGTAGTCGATGGCTCTTCGGTAGTTGGAGCCTGTGTAGCTGGTGACTGCGTCGCGGGCTGGGATGTTGTAGGAGACGGAGCAGGTGAAGGCATGGATTCGTTCTCACTGGATGTGGCTGGAGCAGCCGTTACCACACTTCTATGCTGTCTGTGGCTTATTATAACAGTAACAGCTATTAATGCTATAAGAATGACACAAAGTACTGCCAGCAGAATGTATAGATTTTTTTTCTTTTGCATGATAATTCCCCCTGATTTAACCTAAGTAATAATAATTAACTACCATGATTATAGAATTGTATATTTTATATGTCAATTGATTGTGTTAAGATAAATGTAATGGAGGAATACAGATGGATAATAATGAAAATCATGTGAGACGTGTACGATACAAGGGAACCCATCCCCGTAATTATAATGAGAAATACAAGGAACTGCATCCGGAACGATATAAGGATACTGTTGAGAAGGTAATCAGTAAGGGCAGTACTCCTGCGGGCATGCATATTTCCATATGTGTTAAGGAGATTTTGGATTTTCTTCAGATTAAGCCGGGACAAAAAGGTCTTGACTGTACCCTTGGATATGGTGGACATACTCTGGCAATGATGAAATGCATGGACCACCAGGGACATATGTATGCAACGGATGTGGACCCTATTGAGTCCATGAAGACGAAGAAAAGACTGGAGGAGCAGGGCTTTGGAGAGGATTTTCTTACTATTAAGCTTATGAATTTTGCTGATATAGACAAGCTGGTGGAGGAGGTTGGACCATTTGACTTTATCATGGCTGACCTGGGAGTCTCATCAATGCAGATAGATAATCCAGAGAGGGGCTTCTCCTATAAGCTTGAGGGTCCATTGGATTTAAGACTTAATCCGGAAAAGGGAATATCGGCAGCACAGCGAATCAGCACAATTACAGAGGAAGAGCTGGCCGGTATGCTTATTGAGAATTCAGATGAGCCATATGCAGAGGCTATTGCAGGTACAATTATAAGTGAACGAAGAAAACATCCGATTGATACTACACTGAGACTTCACGAGGTAATAGAAAAGGCATTATCTTTTCTGCCTGACAGGGATAAGACCGATATAGTGAAAAAAACAAGTGCCAGAGTATTCCAGGCATTAAGGATTGATGTTAATAATGAATTTGAGGTGCTGTATTCTCTTATGGAGAAGCTTCCAGGTGCGCTTGCACCAGGTGGAAGAGTGGCAGTTCTGACCTTCCATTCGGGGGAGGATAAGCTGGTTAAGAAGGCATTTAAGGAGTATTACAGGCAGGGACTTTACAGTGAAATTGCAGACGAGGTCATAAGACCGTCAGCAGAGGAGTGTGCAAGAAATACGCGTGCCAGGTCAACCAAGATGAGGTGGGCAGTTAAGGCATAACAGGAGCGCCTATGCATTATAAGGAATACAAAACAATATTGTCGGCCTCTAACGGAATTAATATGTACCGTGGGTGCAGTCATGGGTGTATATATTGTGATTCAAGGAGTACCTGCTATCAGATGGACCATGATTTTGAGGACATTGAGGTGAAAATTAATGCACCACAGCTGCTTAGAGAGTCACTTGTTCACAAAAGAAAGCCATGTATGATAGGCACAGGTTCAATGTGTGACCCATATCTGCATGCGGAGAAAGAACTGCAGATAACACGGCAGTGTCTTGAAATAATTGACGAATATGGATGTGGTGTGGCAATTCAGACCAAATCAGATATGATTCTAAGAGACCTTGATATTCTCAAAAAAATTAACAGTCATTCCAAGTGTATAGTACAGATGACACTTACCACCTTTGATGACAGCCTTTGCAGAATTGTGGAGCCCAATGTATGTGTAACCAGCCGCAGGGCGGAGGTACTTAATATCCTCAGAGAGGAAGGAATAGAGACAATTGTATGGATGAGTCCGTTTCTTCCATATATTAACGATACAAGGGAGAATATTGAGGAGATACTTAAATACTGTATAGATGCAGGAGTTTATGGAATTCTTTTCTTTGGAATAGGGCTGACGTTAAGAGATGGAGACAGGCAGTATTTTTATTCACAGCTGGACAGGCACTTCCCAGGCTTAAAGGAACAATACATCAGGACATATGGGAATGCCTATGAGATTGTTTCACCCAATGCAAGAGAGCTGTCACAGCTGGTATATGAACAATGCCGTCATAACAGCATTGTCTGTGGTACAGATGAGCTTTTTACCTATATGCACAGGTATGAGGTCCATAATGCACCACAGCAGATGACTATATACGACCTTATGCAAGGAAAAGATACATGAACAGGAAATGGAAAATACTTCCTGCCATAACAAAAAGATGGAAAAGCTCATGGGTGCCAAAATACTTATGACCTTCAAACACCTTAAGCTTCAGCGCATATATTACGCCGCCGGCTGTGTATACAAGACCGCCAATGAGAAGAAGCATAAAGGCGCTTACAGGAAGCACCATCAATATCTGCTTAAATACGAATATACAAATCCATCCCATGGCAATATATAATACAGATGAGAACCACTTAGGACAGGTTATCCAGAAGGCTTTAATCAATGTTCCGGCAAGAGCAACGGACCATACGGTTATCAAAAGTATTCTGCCAAGTCTGCCGCCTACAACCAGAAGACATATTGGAGTGTAGGAGCCGGCAATCATTATGAATATCATTATATGGTCAAGCTTACGAAAAATTGTAAGCACTTTATCAGATATGGTAAGGGAATGGTAGGTGGCGCTGGCACCATACAGCATTACCATTGTGGCGATAAACACAAGCATAGCTGCAAATACTACGGGGCTTCCCGACAGGGCTGCCTTAATAAGCAGAGGAATGGATGCAAAAATAGCCAGCATCATGCCAATGTAATGCGTAAGTGCGCTTACCGGTTCACGAATTGTTATTTTCATACTAAGACCTCCTAACGGTTTAATAAAATGCGTGATGTAGTATTGAATACTACATCATCTAGTAACTAGATACTACTACGATTATGCCCATATGTCAATACAGATATTCATTTTGACTAATGGTTTTTTACGTAATAATAATGACAAATTTTTTTGAAAGGAAACATAATATGATAGACCAGACAGCATTTATGGAGACACTTCACGCAGTGTCAGAGATAATAAGAACCTCAGCAGAACCTCTTTCACGACAGGAGATAATGGGATATTTTGCAGATATGGAGCTGAGTGAAGAACAGAAAAATATGGTATTTGAATACCTGCTTACACCTCATGAGGAGGAGCCTGATATTGCCAGGGAGGAGCTTGAAAAGCCTGATAAGGAAGAGACAGTCCAGACCCGGCCGGAGTCCAGAATGCTTCAGATGTACAGAGAAGAAGTGGCCACTATACCACAGAGAAGTCCTGAGGAGCTTAAGGCAATGTATGCAAGACTGCTTGCAGGTGATAACAGTGATATTAAGGCAATCTCAGAGAGCTGGCTTCCACGTGTAATAGAGCTGGCGGGGCAGAAAAAGCTTTTTAAGGCCAACATTGAGGACGTTATCCAGGAGGGTAATATTGCAATGTTTACCAAACTCAATGAGCTGTGCGGAGTCAATGAAAAAACAGACGTAGTATCAGAGATACTTCATGCCATAACTGCAGCTATGGATGGATATATTTCTGAGCTGGCAGGAGAGGATGATTCGGAGCATGCGGTTCTTGCAAAGGTTAACCTTGTTAATGAGGCTAAAAGATATCTGACTGAGCATAATGCCAAGGAACCAACTGTGGCAGAGATTGGTGCATATACTAATCTGCCTGAGGATGAGCTTGCAGACATTCTTGAAATTATAAGAGTATCACAGGAGAAAAAGAGTAAGTGATGAAGTTATATATGGCACCAATGGAGGCACTTACCGGATATATATACCGGAATACCTTTCGCGGATATTTTGGAGGAATTGACCGGTATTTTACTCCCTTTATAGCAAGCAAAAAGCTTAACAGCAAGGAAAAAAATGATGTGCTTCCTGAACATAATGAGGGAATTGATGTTGTGCCCCAGATATTAACCAATAAGGCTATGGAATTTGTATACATAGCCAATCATCTTAAAGATAATTATGGATATGAGACAGTCAATCTCAATCTGGGCTGTCCTGCCGGAACTGTAGCTGCCAAGCACAGAGGTGCAGGCTTTCTGGCAGTACCGGACGAGCTGAAGTATTTTCTGGATGAGATATATACCCACAGCAGGGTAAAAATATCAATTAAGACAAGACTTGGAATTGAAAGTCCGGAGGAATGTGCACCATTAATGGAGCTGTATAATGATTATCCATTGGAGGAGCTGATAATTCATGCCAGATTTCAGAAGGACTTTTACACAGGCTCTCCAAGAATGGACAGCTTTGATGAGGCGGTAAGAATAACCAGACATAATATCTGCTATAATGGGGATATTAATTCCGTAGAGGACTACAACAGCTTTACGGCCAAGCATCCTGATATTGACAGAATAATGCTTGGAAGGGGACTGATTGCAGCACCAGGTCTTGCCAGGGAGATTAAGAATAATACCAGGGCTGACCGCGATACACTGAGAGCCTTTCATGATGATTTGTTTGAACAGTATAAGGAAACAATGTCAGGGGAACGCAATACAATGTATAAGATGAAGGAGCTTTGGGTGTTCTTTTGCCGTTCCTTTTCACAGCCGGAGGAATGTATGAAGCTGATTAAAAGATGTGAAGGCTATACCCAGTACACCATAGCAGTCAACAATATTTTCAGGAATTATTAAAACAGGTATTGCTTATTAAATACATATAGCAGTATAATAGATTATATTTTATAAAGGAGTTCCGTAGGGAACAAAGTGATTGTATGTTAATTGTAATTGAGAGAAAAGCTAACTAAATAGCTGTGGTATTAATGTCCTCAGGACGCTTATGCCAATTTCAATCATACGCATACAATAACTGACAGACGGTTTGAAGCATAGTATACGAGATGATACTATGCTTTACTTTTTTATAATGGAGAAAATATAATGAATAATACTGAACATATACTGGAACTTGACAGAATTAAAGAAATAATGGCTGATTACTGCCTCACGGATAATGCCAGAGAGCAGGTAATGGCAATGAAGCCAATAACCTATGAGAATGAACTGCGAGCTGCACTTCGTGATACAACAGAGGCAAGGATGCTTATTGAAAAAGCTGGAAATCCGCCTATTACTGCTATGCAGGGAGTAGAAAAGCTGCTTGCAATCGCGGACAAGGGTGGATGTCTTAGCGCACCCCAGCTGGAAAGCTTTGGAGTGGCGCTTTCCGGAATAAAAAGACTTAAAAGCTACCTGAAGGGCTGTGAAAAATATGATGCAGGAATAGCTTTTTACGGGGAAAATCTGGACTCTCAGGAGAGTGTTAGAGAGGCTGTTAATATGAAGATTCGAGGTGGAAGGGTGGATGACAATGCCACCAGACTGCTGCGTTCACTTAGAGGTAATATTGAACAGCTTCAGACCAAAATGAGAGAGAAGGCAGATTCAGTTATACGTGCCAATAAGAATTACGTCTCAGACAGCTTTAGCACAATGCGGAATGGGCATATATGTATTCCAGTGAAAAAGGACTGCAAAAATCAGATAAGTGGAATAGTAATGGACAAATCCTCAACGGGTAATACCGTGTTCATTGAACCTGCAGCAGTTGCCAGGTTTTATGAGGAGCTGCAGGAGCTGATGATAGATGAAGAGAATGAGGTACAAAGAATTCTGTATGAGCTCACCGGACTTCTGGCAGATATTAAGGACATTATGAAGGCTAATCAGGAGACTGTGGAGAAGCTTGATTTTATTTTTGCCAAAGGAAAGCTGAGCCTGTGGTATGATGGTACAGAGCCATCCATTAACACGGAAAGATATATTAATATAGTTAATGGCAGACATCCGCTTATGGACGCCAAAAGCTGTGTTCCTCTTAACTTCACTATTGGCAATGGAATCAATGGCGTAATTATTACCGGACCCAATACCGGTGGCAAAACTGTGGCAATTAAGACGGTAGCACTTAATGGAATGCTTGCACAGAGCGGTCTTCATGTGGCCTGTGAAAAGGGAGATTTCTGCATGAATGGCGAATATCTCTGTGATATTGGAGATGGACAGAATATTGCAGAGAATCTATCAACCTTTTCAGCGCATATAACTAATGCACTGGATATTTTAAGAAGGGCAGGGCGGGACAGTCTTGTAGTTATGGATGAGCTGGGTTCTGGCACAGACCCTGCAGAGGGAATGGGAATTGCAATAGCCATACTGGAGGAGCTTAAGAAAAGTGGAGCGCTGTACCTTGTGACAACTCATTATCCTGAGGTTAAAGGCTATGCCGCGCGCACTGAGGGCGTAGTTAATGCCAGAATGGAATTTGACAAGGAAAGTCTTAAGCCAATGTACAGAATGATTATTGGTGAGGCAGGTGAGAGCTGTGCCTTTTATATAGCCAAAAGACTGGGAATGCCTGTAGATATGCTTAAGCGGGCGGCCAAGGCAGCCTATGGCAGTGAGCTGGACCCTGAGCTTTTAGAGGGTGCACCTGATACCATGAAAAAGGAATCGGCAGTTAAAATACGAAAAACCACCAGGTCATCAGCAGTACAGACTGCTGCTAAACGCTACAGGCTGGGAGACAGCGTAATGGTATATCCGGACCACACAATTGGAATTGTATGCAGGACTGCTGATGAAAAGGGTGTGCTCCAGGTACAGCTTAAGAACAAAAAAATATATATTAATCACAAGCGTATTAAGCTGCTGGTGGCAGCAGAGGAAATGTATCCGGCTGACTATGATTTCTCAATTATTTTTGAAACGGTAGAAAACAGAAAAAAGAATCACCAAATGGAGCGAAAATACACAAATGATGTTATAATACATGAAGAAGGATAAAGGAGTATTAAAAATGACACAATATGAAAGCCTATCCAAGGAGCTTATAGATTATATACAGAAAAGTCCAAGCAGCTACCATGCAGTCAGTAATATTAAGACAATGCTGGAAGCAGCTGGATATATTGAACTAAAAGAAAACAAATACTGGAGCCTGTCACGGGGAGAGCATTACTACGTAATAAGAAATGATTCCTCAATTATAGCCTTTGCAATTCCTGATGGGGATATGAAGGCGTTTAATATAGTGGCAGCCCACAGTGATTCACCTTCCTTTAAGATTAAGAATAACCCAGAGGTGGAAAAGGAGCAGTATATCAGCCTTAATACTGAAAAATATGGTGGAATGCTTATGGCTCCATGGCTTGACAGACCGTTGTCGGTGGCTGGACGTGTAATTGTAAGGAAGGGCAGCAGCTATGAGACAAGGCTTGTTAATGTGGACAGGGACCTGCTTATAATTCCAAGTCTTGCTATTCATATGAACAGGGATGCCAACTCCAATGTAAGCTACAATCCACAGACAGATATGCTCCCACTGTATGGCTTAAAGGAATCAAAGGGCAGCTTTACAGGTCTTATTGCAAAAGCGGCCGGAGTTGAGGAAAAGGATATATGCGGAAGTGATATTTTTCTCTATAACAGAGTTTTGGGAACAATATGGGGAGCTGATAACGAATTTATATCAAGTGGCAGGCTTGATGACCTGCAATGTGTCTATGCCGGTGTTAAAGCTATGCTTGAGAGCAGCAGTGAGACAGCAGTGAATATGTGCTGCATATTTGATAATGAAGAGGTGGGAAGCTCAACCAGACAGGGGGCAGACTCTGATTTCCTGGAGAATACCCTCAAAAGAATTAATGAGGTACTTGGGAGAACACAGGAGGAATATATGATGGCGCTTACAGAGAGCTTTATGCTGTCAGCAGATAATGCCCATGGTGTACATCCTAATTATGCAGACAAGGCTGACCCTACTAATCGGCCATATATTAATGGCGGAGTTGTAATTAAAGGCAATGCCAATCAGAAATATACCACGGATGCAGTTTCATATGCTATATTTAGAGATGTATGCAGTGCAGCACAGGTGCCGGTTCAAAGCTATGTTAACAGGTCAGACATTGCGGGAGGCTCAACCCTTGGCAATATAGCTAATACCCATGTATCAATGCGCACAGTTGATATTGGACTGGCTCAGCTGGCAATGCATTCACCATATGAGACGGCAGGTGTGAAGGACACGGAATACATGTACAGGGCAATGAAGGAATTTTATTCACGGAAAGCTTGAAGAATATGCTTTTAAGCCTGTATCACACGAACACAATGGAGAGTTAAGATATGTTATACCAAATAGTTAATGGCTGCGTACAGTTTGGCGCAGATACCATATTAGATGAAGTTAATTTTGAGATTAGAAATAACGAAAAAATAGCAGTCGTTGGAAGAAATGGCTGTGGAAAGACCACACTGCTTAAGCTTATTGCCGGAGAAGTCGACCTTGCCAAAAGAGACAGCGATGAGGACATATTCATTGCCAAGGCGGGCAATCCTGTTATTGGTTATATGAAGCAGGTGGCCTTTGATGATGAAGGAGCAACCCTTGAGGATGAGGTTTTAAAGGCTTTTGCTGACCTGATTGCAATGGGACACCGTCTTGAGGAGATGGTTAAGCTGATGGATGCCAATCCAACAGAGGAAAATATAGCCAAATATACCAGAATGCAGGAGCAGTTTGAGTATATTGGAGGTTATACCTATGAGAAGGAGCTTTCAACAGTTATCAGAAAGTTTGGATTTACAGATGAGGACAGAAAGAAACCCCTGTCTGAATTTTCAGGAGGCCAGAGAACCAAAATAGCATTCGCCAGGATGCTTTTAAGCAAGCCGGATATTCTGTTGCTGGATGAGCCTACCAACCACCTGGATATGGACACTATTACCTGGCTGGAGGGCTATCTGCGTGATTACAGTAAGGCGGTTGTTATTGTATCCCATGACCGAATGTTCTTAGACAGGATCGTCAGTGTAGTATATGAGATTGAATATGGCTCAACCACAAGGTATGCAGGCAACTACGAGGCATTCCAGAGACAGAAAAAAGAGAACTGGCTTAAGCAGAGCAAGGACCACGCCCTGCAGCAGAAGGAGATTGCCAGACTTTCTGCGCTTATTGAACGATTTAAAAATAAGCCAACCAAGGTATCAATGGCCAGGTCCAAGATGAAGCAGATAGAGCATATGAACATTATTGAGGCACCAGCCAGATATGACCTCAACAGCTTTCATGCCAACTTTACCCCTGAGAGGGAGAGTTTTTCTGAGGTGCTGTATGTAAAAGACCTTGCAATTGGATATGACAAGGTGCTGTCAGAGGTTACCTTTACCCAGAAAAAGAGCCAGAGAATTGGTATAATTGGTGATAATGGAACCGGTAAATCCACGCTGCTTAAGACAATTGTGGGGCAGATTCCTGCACTGGGTGGCGAATACAGAATAGGACCTAATGTGGATGTGGGTTATTTTGAGCAGCAGATGGCACAGTATAGAAGTGACAAGACGATAATAGATGATTTCTGGGATGAGTTTCCTACCCTTGTGGAAAAGGAGGTACGCTCCTCACTTGGTGCATTTATGTTCACACAGGAGGATGTGTTCAAGCAGATTAACATGCTTTCCGGTGGTGAAAAGGTAAGGCTGGCATTGTGTAAAATATTTAAGCGCAAGCCTAATTTCCTTATATTGGATGAGCCTACCAACCACATGGATATCGTGGGCAAGGAGACACTGGAATCAATGCTTCAGGGCTTTAAGGGCACAATACTTTTTGTATCACATGACAGATATTTTATCAGGCAGGTTGCAGATTCACTTCTTATCTTTAAGGATGGAGGAGTAACCTATTATCCATATGGATATGACCAGTATCTGGAGGACCAGGCGGCTGCCATGGAGGATATTACTGAGGAAAAAACAGTTAAAGAGACAAAGACATATTTTAATCCGGGCAAGGAGGACTCCAGGAACAGAAGGAAGCTTCAGAAACTGGAGGAGGAAATAGAAGCTTTGGATGAAAAGCTGGGAGAACTTAAGGCAGAATATGAGAGACCAGAGCTGCAAAGCGATTACCAGAAGCTGGCTGAGCTTACGCAGCAGATTGACCAGCTGTCCAGACAGCAGGAGGCTGTCATGGAGGAGTGGACCGAGGTGGACGCTCTTTTAGAAAAGAATTCTTGAATGTAAAAGATTATCAAGGAGATTGTGGGCATCATTGCGGATTCGCTGGGTGTCAAGAGCCTCAGCTGAGCTTTCGTTAATAAAGCCAAGAAGACCATAGCAGAGAAAACCGGTTATCTGGCGTGATGTGTAGTTAAGCCTGTGACGGTTCTTCTCCTTGTTGGTATGGTGCTCAACAGTGTTAAGCACGTGGTTATAAAAGGTAAAAGCAAGATATGGATTCTCATCAGGTGAGGTATGCTTGAAAAAATCAAAATTGTTGTAGTACAGGGCAAGAATACTGTCCATAACATTGGTAAAGCCAATTGTTATGTCATTGTCCGCATTATTAGACAGCTGGCGCTTACGGTAATCCTCCGTACCAATTGATACCATATCTGCGAAAATATCTTCAACAAGGTCATATTTGTCAGTGTAGTGGGAGTAAAAGGTAATGCGGCTGATATCTGACTGGTCACACAGCTGGGTAACGGTTATCTGCTCAAATGGGATATCCTCAAGCATTTTAATCAGGGTTTCCTTAAGATATTTTTTTGTTTTTTTAATTCTTTTGTCTTCCATAATATATACACTTTCGTTTGACTGTATAACTAATTCTACAAATGGTAAAGATTTGTAGTTGCTTTTAAGTCGTTTTTGTTTTATTTTAATACCTGTATAAATAACAGTCAATATGTTAAAATGATAATTACTGTACAAATTGTTCAAATATAAGGAGAGAATATGAGAGTTGCCATAATGACAGATGAGAACAGCGGAATGCTGAAGGAAGAGGCAGACAAGCTTGGTATTTTTCTTATGCCCATGCCTTTTTTTATTAATGGAGAGCTGAGATATCAGGGCGCAGACCTTACTAGGGATGCATTTTACGCTCATCTTGGGGAAGGCGCAGATGTATCGACCTCACAGCCATCACCTGGAGATGTTATGGATATGTGGGAAAGTATTTTTGCTGATGGCTATGATGAAATTGTATATATTCCAATGTCCAGCGGACTTAGTGCATCATGCCAGAGCGCAACTGTTTTTGCAGAGGAATTTGAAGGAAGGGTTCAGGTAGTTGATAACCACAGAATATCAGTTACTATGAAGCAGTCTGTATTTGATGCAATCAAATATGCCGGGAGCGGAATGAGTGCTGTTCAGATAAAGGAACGTATGGAAAAGGAAGCATATGACGCAAGCATATATATTGCGGTGGATACTCTTGCTTATCTGAAAAAGGGCGGAAGAATTACTGCAACAGCAGCGGCCGTAGGAACAGTTCTGAATCTTAAGCCGGTTCTTACAATTCAGGGCGAAAAGCTTGATGCCTATGCCAAGGAAAGAGGCATGAAAAAGGCGAGACATACAATGGTTGAGGCAATGAAGAAGGATTTTGCCACCAGACTTAAGGAGCTTGAGGATGCAGGACAGATTAAGCTGTGTATAGCATACAGCTATGTGGATAAGGAAACCCTTGACAGCTGGATTGAAGAGGTTAAGGAAAATTTCCCTAACCGTGAGCTGATGATAGAACCATTGTCACTTAGTATTGGATGTCATATAGGACCTGGCGCGCTTGCCCTTGCTGCCTGTAGAATGTAAAATTCCTATTGAAATAGTATGAATTCTGTTTTATACTGATATAAGATAATTTCAGTATTGAATGGGAGGAAGAGCAAATGAGGATTTCAACAAAGGGAAGATATGCATTAAGACTTATGCTTGATATTGCGGTTAATGAATCAGAGCATCCTGTAAGCATTAAGGATATTGCCAGAAGACAGGATATTTCAGATAAATATCTTGAACAGATAATATCAATACTTAACAGTGCAGGCTTCGTAAGAAGTATACGAGGAGCACAGGGTGGCTACAGGCTTCGTAAGGAGCCGGCAGAGTACACGGTAGGAATGATACTTAGACTTACAGAGGGCTCACTTGCACCGGTTGCATGTGTGGAGGAGGATGCACTTCCATGTGACAGAATAGACAGCTGTGCAACAATAGAGGTGTGGAAGCGGCTTAATAAGGCAGTTAATGATGTTGTAGACAATATAACCCTGGCTGACCTAATCGAGTGGCAGAATAATAATTCAGAGAATTACAGCATATAATCATAATTAAAGGCTTGTGTGATGAATATTCACACAAGCCTCTATTATTGTATATGGTGGAATTTAATCTGTAAAGGATACTGCCTTTTCCATATGTCTGAAGGTATTGATGGAGGCAAGGGCAATAAGTATTGTTATAAGCGCTGATGCAAAGAACAGTATGTAGCAGTTGTCAACAAAGCGGTCAAACAAAACTCCGAACAGTCCCTGTCCAAGAGGGGATGCACACATGCCTATGCACATTGCACATGCAATTATTTTACCAATCAGGTTGGCAGGTGCCATAAGCTGCAGGTAGGACATCATCTGTACTGAGAACATCGCGGCAAACAGCATTACGAAAAAGCAGCTGAAAAGAATAACAATATATGCTGTTCGTGATGGCAGGGCAAATAGCAGAACGAATGCTACGGGAGTAACAAGAATTCCGCACAGTCCCAGAATAATTGGATTTCTGGAAACTGGTATTTTCCTGCCAATTGTTCCTGCAAGTACGCCACCAATAATACTTCCGGCAGCAACAACACCCTGAGCATAGCCAAGGAGCCTGTTACCTACGGATTGCTGAAAACCAAGGCGCTGGGTAATAACTATTGGAAGACCAATTACAGCTGCTGCAGTGAGAAACATATTAACACCGGCTACTACAAGAGATACTTTAAAAATAGCAGGCTGTGTAAATCTGATATAGTGAAAGCTTTCCTTAAGGTCAGCAATTCCAGTGGAAAATATTCCACCGGTGTGTTCAGTTTTTTCAAATGGAATATTAATAAAAATCTCCATAACTGCGGAGGCTATAAAGCATCCAAAACCAACATATAGGATTGGCTTAATCCCGAGGAATGCATAAAGCGCGCCACCAAGCACAGGACCAAGCAGGTTGGCACCTGAGCTTACTAAAGTAATAACGGCATTGCCTGCCATAAGGTGATCCTTGTCCATCAGGAAAGGAATACTTGCCTGGACAGCAGGGTGATAAGCTCCCTGAATGCCATACAAAAGAATAAGCGTGCACAGCAGCAGTGCTACAATATTAAAATGTCCAAGCAGCAGTGTGGTAACAAGAACAATCAATGCAGTTGTAAAATCCAGTATAACCATGATATTACGCTTGTTAACACGGTCGGCAATAATTCCGCCTATAGGACATAAAATTATCATTGGTATAAAGGAACAGGCAGATACCATGCCATAAAGTGCAGCAGAGCCGGTCTGGTTTAGTAGATACAGAGGAAGTGCAAATCTAAGTATCTGGTTGCCAAAAAGCGAAATAATCTGGCCAATAACAACCATGATGAAATCGCGAGTAAGTACTTTTCTAATCTTCATTCGTCTACCCCATTTGTCATATTCTAATGTAAAGTATAATAACATGATACAAAAATATCGTCAATAAAATGTAATTCCTATCTTGACACTAGGAAATAATCTGCTATAATAAATTCATACTAAATCGATAGGATAAAGGAGATTAATATGAAGACGATATATTTAGATAATGCCGCAACAACTCAGGTATATCCGGAAGTCCTTGAGGCAATGACACCATATTTTACAGAATACTATGGTAATCCATCAAGCATATACAGCTTTGCGGGCACAGCATTATCCGCAGTAGAGCAGTCCAGAAAGGAGCTTGCAGACATACTGGGAGCAGATTCTTCTGAGATATATTTTACAGGAGGAGGAAGTGAATCAGATAACTGGGCTATTAAGGCTACTGCTGAGGCATATGCTGCTAAGGGTAAGCACATTATTACAAGTGCAATAGAACATCATGCGGTGCTTCACACCTGTGAGTGGCTTGCAAAACAGGGCTATGAGATAACCTATCTGCCCGTTGATGAGAATGGACTCATTAATATAGAAGATTTACGTGATTCCATAAGAGAGGATACCATACTTGTATCAATAATGGCAGCCAACAATGAGATTGGAACAATTGAGCCTCTTAAGGAGATTGGGCAGCTGTGCCACGAAAAGGGTATTCTCTTTCATACAGATGCTGTACAGGCCTTTGGACATATACCAATTAATGTTAACGATATGAATATTGATATGTTAAGTGCAAGCGGACATAAGATTAACGGACCAAAGGGAATCGGTTTGATGTATATAAGAAAGGGTGTTAAGATTCGCTCCTTTATACATGGTGGGGCTCAGGAACGAAGCAGAAGAGCTGGAACCCATAATGTACCTGGAATTGTTGGAATGGCCAAGGCGGCAGGACTTGCTGTTTCACAGCTTAAGGAACGCAGCAGCTATGAAACCGAGCTTAGGGATTATCTCATTAACAGAGTCTTAACCGAGATTCCTTATTCAAGACTTAATGGTGATAAGGTTAAAAGACTTCCTAACAATGCCAATTTCTGCTTTAGATATATTGAAGGAGAATCAATGCTTATTCTTCTTGACCAGAATGGAATCTGCGCATCAAGCGGCTCAGCCTGCACCTCAGGCTCACTTGACCCATCCCATGTTCTGCTGGCTATAGGACTGCCACATGAGATTGCCCACGGTTCTCTAAGACTTACAATTTCAGAGCATACAACTAAGGAAGACATTGATTATACGGTGGACAAGCTAAAGGGGATAATTGAGAGACTTAGAAGCATGTCACCTCTGTATGAGGATTTTATTAAGAAAGGACGCTAAATAAATGTATAGTGAAAAAGTAATGGACCATTTTAACAATCCACGTAATGTTGGAGAAATAGAGGATGCCTCAGGAGTAGGAACAGTTGGTAATGCCAAATGTGGTGACATAATGAGAATGTATCTTGATATAGATGACAATCAGGTAATTCGTGAATGTAAATTCAAGACCTTTGGATGTGGTGCTGCAGTTGCAACAAGCAGCATGGCAACAGAGCTTGTTAAGGGCAAGACAATATATGAGGCCCTGGAGGTTACCAACAAGGCTGTAATGGAGGCTCTTGACGGACTTCCACCTGTTAAGGTGCACTGCTCACTTCTTGCTGAAGAGGCAATTCATGCAGCACTATGGGATTATGCCGAGAAGCACAATATTAAGATTGAAGGACTTGAAAGACCGGTCAATGACATTGGCGAAAAAGAACAGGCACCTGAGGATGAATATTAATGAGTAAAACGGTTGTTGTAGGGATGTCCGGAGGAGTTGATTCCTCCGTGGCAGCCCTTATTTTAAAAGAGCAGGGCTATAATGTAATAGGTGTAACCATGCAGATATGGCAGGATGAGGACTATTGTGATATGTCTGCCAACGGAGGCTGCTGTGGACTATCAGCAGTTGAGGATGCAAGACGTGTAGCAGATGTCATTGGAATTCCTCATTATGTAATGAATTTCAAGGAAGAATTCAGACATAGGGTAATAGATTATTTTGTGCAGGAATATGAAAAAGGGCACACACCCAATCCATGTATTGCCTGTAATAGATATATTAAGTGGGAGGCATTGCTTCACCGTTCCCTGGAGATTGGAGCGGATTATATAGCAACTGGTCATTATGGAAGGATAATCCGCCTTGATAATGGGCGTTATACTGTAGCAAGGTCTGCTTCAACAGCGAAGGACCAGTCATACGTTCTCTATAGTCTTACTCAGAAGGAGCTTGCACACACTCTTTTTCCAATATGCGATTATGAGAAGACACAGGTCAGAGCCATGGCAGCTGCCAATAACCTTCCAGTTGCCGCCAAAAAGGACAGTCAGGACATCTGTTTCATTGCCAACCATGATTACTCCGGATTTATCAGGGATTACACAGGCCGTACCAGCCAGCCTGGAAATTTCGTGGACTGTGAGGGCAGGATACTTGGACAACACAGGGGAATTACCAGTTACACACCGGGACAGCGTAAGGGTCTGGGAATTGCCTTTGGCAGACCAATGTATGTGGTCGGAATTAATACAGAGAATAATGAGGTAATTCTTGGAGAAGAGCAGGAGCTTATGGTAAAAAACATAGTAGTAGGTGATGTTAATTACATGGCAGCTCCAATGGTAGCACAGGTGGAAAGAGTACTTGGGCAGATAAGGTACTCCCACTTAGCAGCACCCTGCAGCTTAAGAGTGATGAAGGATGGGCGGCTTGAGGCGGTATTTGACGAGGCGGTGCGGGCACCGGCTCCAGGGCAGGCAGCAGTGTTCTACAAAGACGATATGATAGTGTGCGGAGGCACAATTGGTGTTTAAGGCAGAACAATATAAAATGGGATTTTCAAATCACAAAAGTGAGTTGAAAATCCCATTTACGATTTAGGTGCTAAAGCTTAGTGTAGAGGCCAGTCTATCAAATTGTGATATGTTTTTTGCGTTTCCAGAGCATTGCCCCAGCTGTAATAAGAGCTAATATTGCTATGTCCAGGCTCCTTCGAGGAATATCACCGGTAGGAACGTCGCTCACAGGATTGTCATTTTCAGAAGTCTCATCTTCGGGAGTGTTGCTGGTCTGTGTTACCTTAAAGCTTGTGGCAGCCTTTCCATCGCTGTATACAGCTGTTATATTATGTGTTCCAGCACTTAATGTTTTCAGGTAATCAACAGTGAAAATAATAATTGTATTTTCAGATTTCAATTCATAATTTGTGTCATCGATTATTTTACCATCTACTTCAATTCTAATAAGATTGTCGAGTTCACCATTAACAGTGAATTCCAATGTATTATCAGCGTTGTTTTTCCACTCACCGTTAGCGCCCTTTATGAAAAGGTATTCTGTGTCATTATGGGTGAACGTTGCGCTGATAGCATGGTTATCAGTTACATTGGTGAATGTATGGGTAGTTATTGCACCTTGGTCAATTCCGTCCACAATTACATTTTCAATAGAATAACCTGTATTGGCTGTTATTGTGAAAGTTTTATTATCCCCGTGAATAACTATTACATTGCCACTTGGGGTAATATTGCCTCCATCACCGGCTGTTACAATAATCGTATGTGTTACAGGTGTCTTGTGAATAGCAACAGTCTTGCTTGACGGAGTGAAAGCATATCCGGTCTTATTAAGCTCAACAGTTACATCAGCCCCCTCAG
>CAYTWF010000017.1:0-12676 GCA_964441705.1 uncultured Butyrivibrio sp. | reverse complement strand
ATAGCAACGTCCTTGCTTGATGGAGTGAAAGCATATCCGGTCTTATTAAGCTCAAGAGTTACATCAGCTCCCTCAGCAACAGTAATATCACTAATTGTGAGAGTGTAGGCTGTACCAGAACCAGATAGAGTACCCTTTGTGGCACCAGTTACAGTAATATCGCTTACAGTGAGATTAACAGCTTTGTTAAGAGTAATAGTAAGCTCAGTAGTCTCAGTAGCATTAGCCACACCATTGGCAGCAAGTGATGAAAAAGTAACCGGAGTTGGAGCTCTGTGGATTGCAACGTCCTTGCTTGATGGAGTGAAAGCATATCCGGTCTTATTAAGCTCAACAGTTACATCAGCCCCCTCAGCAACAGTAATATTGCTGACTGACAGATAGTAGGTTGAACCATAACCGAATAGAGAGCCTTTTGTAGCACCATATACTGTAATATCATCCTCGGTAAGGTCATATAGATAAGTATCAAAAGTAAGAGTAAGCTCAGTAGTCTCAGTTGTATTAGCTTCTCCATCTGCGGTCAGGGATGAAAAAGTAACAGGTGTCGGTGCTTTGTGAATTGCAACATTCCTGCTTGATGGAGTAAAGATGTGGTCTGATTTGTTAAGTTCAACAGATACATTCTCACCCTCAGCAACAGTAATATCACTAATTGTAAGAGTGTAGGTTATACCTGAGCCGGACAGAGAATACAGGGTTGCGCCGTTTACATAAATGTCATCTTCAGTAAGTGCTACTTCCTTATCCAAAGTAAGAGTAAGCTCAGTTGTATTGGTTGTATTTGCCGTACCATTAGCAGTAAGTGAAGTAAATGCTGCCTGTGTTACAGCTTTATGTATATACACCCGTTTATATCCTGGTGAAAAATTATAGGAGTCGTCACTTATTAAATCCACATATATGTAATCTCCTTCACTTTTCTGTAAATTAGTAATAGTAAGCGTATAGGTGGTGCCGGATCCATTTAGAGTACTTGCTGTCGCATCGGATGGAGAAATGGATATATTATCCAAAGTAAGATTGACAGCTTTATCAAGTGTAATTGTAAGCTCTGTAGTTGTTACTGTATTGGCTGTACCATTGGCAGTAAGAGAGACAAATTCTACCTCCATTGGATTAATTGTCAGTGTAACTACCGGAGAGGTCGCTGATTTATTAGGTAATATGGTGGTATCAGTGGCTGTAAGCTTAAAATAATAAGTGCCTGCGACTGCTGTCGCATCTACAGATGCTGTGAGTAGGCTGGTACTTGTCTTGGACAGCGTAATTCCTGTTGGAGCTGTAGAAGTTTCTCCCTCTGTTCCAGCTGCATTGGAATACCATTTGATATTGTAATTATCCGTTGAAGGTGAATTGGCAAAATCTGATGCCTGAACCTCAAAGGTAGCCGTAGCACTTGTGTCTCCGGCGGAAATAGAGCCTGTCTGCGTTTTCACTGATACAGAGGGCTCAACGGTTATAGCTTCAAGTGGAATAGGAATTCCTGTTAGAGAGCCGGAAGGCGTAACTATTGCTGTTGTTGCTTCTGATGCCGGTCTATACAGGTACAGCTTTGTGTCACCATCAGGATGTGAGGCATAGGTTTTGGTAGTGCCATCGAGCTCAACTGATGCAGTTGTAAATGCAGTGCCAATATCAAGTATGGAAAGGAAAACAGAGGTAGTAGAATCCTTTTTAGGTATAACAGCGGGACTTCCGTAGCCACCACCGATTGCGTTAGCTGTGGCACCTTCTATAGTGGCTGTAGTCGTACCGGCAACAGCTTTAACTGAACCACCACTGATAATGATATCACTGGCTGTTCCACGAGGATATCCGCCACCAATACCAGCGGCATTAGAACCGCCTATTGCGGTTACGGTTCCACCTGTTATGGTAATATTATCTGCACTGCCCCAGCTGCCGCCGCCAATACCGGCAGCACCGATTCCGCCGGCAGCTGTTACAATTCCGCCATTGATAGTAATGTGGCTTCCTGAATTATTGCCACCGCCAATACCGGCACCACCGTCGTTACCACCGGTAGCAGTTACAGTTCCACCATTAATCGTTATATGTGAAGCATATCCATCTCCACCACCACCAATACCGGCAGCAGAAGAACCGCCTGTAACATTAATAATTCCGCTGTTTATAGTTATATTGCTGGTACTGGTAGGGCTGGCACTAAGATTGCTTCCGATACCGGCGGCATCGGAGCCTCCAAATACATTAAGCACACCAGTTCCCAGCGTATCTCCCTGAATTGTAAGCACACCGCTATCGGAATCAGATTCTTTGTTAATTCCGGCATAATCACCACCACCTCTTAGGGTATTGATGGTACCGTCCTTGATAGTGATTGTAACATTTCCGCTACTATCATTAGGTATATAGAAGGACGAATTTCTTGTTGATGAACAGTCAATATCAACACCTGCCAAAATAATATTTGCAGATACATCTCTTTTAATTGTTATATAATGATTGGTGTAGAGTGAAGGGTTAACATTTTGAATTGTAAGCTCTGTGTCTGTGAGAACAGTAAGCACACCCTCTGAATAGGTATAGTCAGTATCTGCTATACCACCTGAAACAGACAACCCTTTATCATCTATGACAACATCAACCAAAGCACTTGCATAGTCAGTCTTGTAATCGCCGTTAAGGGTTTCAGTAAACAGCTGTAATTTCATACAGCTCCTGTCAAAATCAGCTGGAAGCGTAACTTCAACACTTCCGTCTGTATTTGAAACGTTACTTACAAGATTACCATAATACAATACATTACAGGAATTGTTTACAACAATGATTCCAGAAAGAGTTGTTCCCAGAGTTGCTCCTGTGTAGTTGACAGTAATTGTGTTTGAGGCCGTCAGAGCATCAGAAGTTGTTGCTGTTGTAAGTGAATGTCCACTGTCCTCTACAGTAAGCTTCCATTCTGTTGGTGCCTCTACAGGGTCAGCTATCGCAGTAAGACCAAGACCGTTTACTGTTTCTGGCTTTACACCAGCTGCAGCACAGGAAAAAAGAACTGAATCCTTACTGAGGTTGAAGGCTGGACGGGCAGCAAGCTGACTGTTGACAGCAGAAGTATTGGTGGTTCCTGTGGAATTAACCATTCCAGCTGAGCTGGAGGAAGATGAACGAAGCCACCATGATACATTACTTTCATTATAGCTGGCAACTCTTTTATCATTGCTGTTAAAATAGCTGGAGCTGCTGACTTCCTGGGCAGACAGAAGGAACAGCTTATCTCCATTGAGTATATTGGAGCTGCTTGCAAAGCTGCCATAGTATGTATCAGATTTAACTGTTGCAAGCATGGCTTCTTTTTCACCGGTGCCAAACACAGAGGAATTGTACAGATTAGTACACCAGGTCTGGGCATCACTGCCCTGATATTCCTTTGAGCCTGAACTGCTGAACTGAACACTTTCGTCTGTAAGGGCATTTTCAGAGGTAAGGAATATAGCATTAAAGCTATAGACCGTTCCGTTATTAAGATTGTTGGAATTGCCGGACGTTGAAAGTACACGCCAGGGTATGTCACTGCCATTATTGCCGTAATAAATACGGTCACCGGTGCTGATACTGTCTGTACCCGTAATCATGCTTCCTTCACCGGATACGGCTCCCTTTGCAGGGATTGTCATTGATGGCATAAAGGTCAGAATAACTGCCAATGCCAAAATTACTGAAATAATCCGCTTTCTCATCTGTCTACCTCCATTAGAGTATTTGTAAATAAAAAAAGACCGCCAATATCAAATTGGCAGTCTGATATCAGGGCATCATAAAGCTTAAATCACTTACGCCCTGTACGTATATTGCAATGTTTGCAATTAATGCTGTTGTACTACTGAATTTCCCCATAGGCAGCAGTTCCTTTCGCATATTCTAATATCATAATACATAATTATTGCAAATTTTACAATCAATTATTGATTATCTTTTCCAATAAGATTACATATTGCTGCGATAACTCCAAACAGCACACCGGCAATAGGCCAGACAATCCATGTAAAGCCCCAGTCCTTTGTTATAAAGCTCCACGCGAGATAACCAACGGTAACAAGAGGCCAGTAGACAGAACCAATCTTGTCTGCAAGGGTTGATTTGGTCTTTTTGCTGATACTGTAATCCTTAGTCTGGAGAAGCTGCTCATAGCTGGTTTTTTTCATACTGCAGGTAATAATTATCGCTGTACCAACTGCAACTATCAGCAGGAGAACACCTACGCAGCATGCACTTATCCAGTCATTAGCCGGAATGTCCTCTACAACACAGCCGGCAACAATAATTGGGACTACAGATATAATGCACAGTATAATTCCAATAGTAAGCTGCGCTGCAAAAACAGGATTATACTGGTTCATCTGTTCATTAACATAGCGGCGTGTACTTTCATCGAGCTGTAAAGGCTCTTTGGTAACATATTCGAAGCGTTCTGAGGCAATCCCGTTAATAATAAATATGGCAACACCGGCTGCTACCAGTAAAAACAGCATGGTAAGGCCTATTGCAGAGGATGCTGCCTCACTTATTTTTAATGGTCCACCCTCTGAAAGACCTCCAAGAACGATAAGTGTTATAGGGGATATTACGCAGAGAAAAACTCCCAGTGCAATTCTTTTGGACATTACAAACTGATGGGCTATATAGTCCTTGGCCTCATCAAAGGTTACCTTGCGGTAATTAGCGGTATTATCATTATCATCATTATAGGATGACGGTTCTTTATTAATTCCAAGCTCATCTAAAAGCTCATCAATATTGCCGAATTCGGAGATTACAACTCCTACGGCTTCATTTTCGTTCTTTCCCTGAGACTTAAGCTCATGATATTTGTCCTCCATCATGGCTAAAAGCTCCTCTTTTGCTTTAAGCAGCTCTTCACTTTGTGGAAGTCCTGCAAAAAGATTCTCAACATACATTCTTATTGTATCCATTATCTTCACTCCTTTGATTAATTGCTAAAGCGGTCTACAACTTCTTTAATAATATGCCATTCCTCACATTTCTCTTTATAATATGCTCTGCCTGCGTCAGTTATTTCATAATATGTTCTCCGGCTTCCCCCAGTCTCGGTTCCATAAAAAGAATGAATATAGTCGCCCTTCTCAAGCCTTGTAAATGCAGAATAAAGAGTTGTTTCTTTAATAATATAGCGTTCCCTGCTAATCTCACGAATCATTCGGGAGATATCATAGCCATAGGAAGGCTTATCAAGAAGCAGGTGCAGAATAATCATATCGTTGTATCCGCGGATGCCGTCACTGCTTATCATATTGGCACCTCCTGTTCCTAAAAGTACCCCGACAGAAGTACTACGTCTGACGTGGTAGTGATACAATAACACAACTACTACGACAGGTCAAGTAGTTTTATGAAAAAAATATTTTTTAAATCCCTATTGACATAGTAGGATTAGTATGATATTATTCCTTCAACAGCAAATCATATTAAACAAGTATGAATTGTAGGATAAGGAGAAAACGATATGGTTCAGAAATATTATTTAAACAGAATCTATATCCAGGACGGCCGAATGTGGCGATGTTGAATGGAATAGAATAACAGCATATAACATAAACTAATTTATTGAATATTAAGGAGAATAATATTATGAGTAATAAACCATACGCAGAGAGAAATTTAAGATTTGAGACATTACAGCTTCATGTAGGACAGGAAAGCCCAGACCCTGTTACAGACTCCAGAGCAGTTCCAATATATCAGACATCATCATTTGTATTTAAGAATTCACAGCATGCTGCAGACAGATTTGGTCTGAGAGATGCCGGTAACATATATGGAAGACTTACCAATCCTACAGAGGATGTTTTTGAAAGAAGAATAGCAGCACTTGAAGGTGGTGTGGCAGCACTTGCAGTTGCATCAGGTGCAGCAGCAGTAACCTATACAATCGAGAATCTGGCACTGAGAGGTGACCATATTGTAGCAGCCAAGAATATCTACGGTGGAACCTATAATCTTTTGGCACATACTCTTGTAGATTATGGAGTAGAGACAACCTTCGTTGACCCTCTTGATGTTAACAATTTTGAAAAAGCAATTAAGGATAATACCAAGGCATTGTATATTGAGACACTTGGTAATCCTAACTCAGAGGTTGTAGATATTGAGGCGATAGCACAAATAGCCCATGCTCATCAGATTCCTCTTGTAATTGATAATACCTTTGGGACACCATACCTTATAAGACCAATTGAGTATGGCGCAGATATTGTGGTACATTCTGCAACCAAGTTTATCGGAGGCCATGGAACAACAATTGGCGGTGTAATCGTTGATGGCGGCAAGTTCGACTGGAAGGCATCAGGCAAGTTCCCACAGCTTACAGAACCCAACCCAAGCTACCATGGAATCAGCTTTGCTGATGCAGCAGGTCCGGCAGCCTTTGTAACGAGAATTCGTGCTATTTTGCTTAGAGATACAGGAGCAACACTTTCTCCAATACATTCATGGATATTCCTTCAGGGACTTGAAACCTTATCCCTTAGAGTAGAGAGACATGTGGAAAATGCACTTAAGGTAGTAGACTTTTTAAGCAGAAATCCACAGGTTGAGAAGGTTAATCATCCTGCAGTATCTGATGACCCACAGCAGAAGGCATTGTATGCCAAGTACTTCCCTAACGGTGGCGGTTCAATTTTCACCTTTGAAATTAAGGGTGGAGAGGAAAAAGCAAGAGAATTTATAGATAATTTGGAGCTGTTCTCCCTTCTTGCCAACGTTGCGGATGTTAAATCCCTTGTAATTCATCCATATTCAACCACTCATGCAGAGCTTAATGAGGCAGAGCTGGCTGACCAGGGAATTAAGCCTAATACAATCAGACTTTCAATAGGAACTGAGAACATAGACGACATTATTGAAGACCTTTCAATTGCCTTCGATGCCGTTAAGTAATAATTATTTAATGAAAAGAGGATTAAATTATGTCAAAAATATATAAGAGCGCAGCAGAATTAATAGGTAAAACACCTCTTGTTGAGGTAACTAATATTGAAAAAAAGCTTGGACTTAAAGCAAGAATACTTGTAAAGCTGGAGTATTTTAATCCGGCAGGAAGTGTTAAGGACAGAATAGCCAAGGAGATAATTGAGGATGCCGAGGAGAAGGGAATTCTTAAGGCGGGAGGAACAATCATCGAGCCTACATCGGGCAACACTGGTATTGG
Organism: uncultured Butyrivibrio sp.; assembly: GCA_964441705.1. Taxonomy (GTDB): domain Bacteria; phylum Bacillota; class Clostridia; order Lachnospirales; family Lachnospiraceae; genus Eshraghiella. Next base: position 5,487 of record CAYTWF010000017.1, on the reverse strand, counting down.
TCTTGCTGCAATTGCAGCAGCCAAGGGCTACAGACTTATAATTGTTCTTCCGGAGACAATGAGCGTTGAACGTCGTAATATTATTAAGGCCTATGGCGCTGAGCTTGTACTTACTGATGGAAGTAAGGGAATGAAGGGCGCAATTGCCAAGGCTAATGAGCTTCATGATACTATTCCAGGCAGCATTGTTGCAGGACAGTTTGTAAACCCTGCCAATCCTGAGGCCCATAGAAAAACAACGGGTCCTGAGATATGGACTGACACAGATGGTCAGGTGGACGCATTTATAGCAGGTATAGGAACCGGCGGCACAATTACAGGTGTTGGAGAATACTTAAAGGCCCAAAAGGCTGATGTTCATATTGTAGCTGTCGAGCCGGCTGCTTCTCCTGTACTTTCCCAGGGCAAGAGCGGTTCCCATAAGATTCAGGGTATTGGTGCCGGATTTGTACCGGATGTACTTAATACAGATATTTATGATGAAATTATACCGGTTGAAAATGACGATGCATTTGCATATGGCAAGGAACTGGCAAGGACAGAAGGAATTCTTGTTGGAATATCCTCTGGTGCAGCACTGTGGGCAGCAGTAGAGCTTGCACAGAGACAGGAATATGAGGGCAAGACTATCGTAGCTCTGCTTCCGGACAGTGGTGACAGATACTATTCTACAGCTTTGTTTGCAGAGTAAGTGATTAACAAAAGCTATGTGGTATTAATGGCGGGATATTATTCAGATATACATGCAGACATGTAATCTGGATGATATTCCGCCATTATTATTTGCCAAATTCTCCTATTGCTGATATATTAATCAGTAGTACTTTAATAATTTACCTGCAGAGGAATTGACATGAATAATATTAATAAGAAGGTTCTCGGACATATACTTGCTGTAATCTGCATCATTGTCTGGGGTACCACATTTATATCCACCAAGGTGCTGTTGGTGAATTTTAACCCATATGAGATAATAATTTACAGACTGATTCTGGCATATTTGATATTACTGATAATCTGTCCCAAATTCATGAGAATAACCTCATGGAAAAAAGAACTGCTTTATCTTGCAGCGGCACTTTCTGGTGCTTCCTTTTACCAGGTGCTTGAAAATCTTGCACTTGAGAAGGCATATGCGTCCACAACAAGCGTCATTATTGCGACTGCCCCTCTTTTTACCGGGATTTTTGCCTGGATATTTCTTAAAGAGAAGCTTAACTGGAAATTTTTTGCCGGCTTTGTATTGGCTATGGCAGGAATCAGCCTTGTAAGCCTGCAGGGAAGCGAGATAGGCTTTTCACTGGCAGGAACAGCAATGGCAGTAATTGCAGCAACACTGTGGGGCATTTACTCAGTTGTATGCAAAAAAATGGGCTCAGGAGAGAATATTATTCTCGTAACAAGAAGAGTCTTTTTCTACGGAATTCTCACAATGATTCCAATGTACTTTATATTCGACTGTCATTTTGAGCTGACACTTTTTTCGTCACCTGTCAATTTGCTGAATATGCTGTATTTGGGAATTGTGGCTTCCGGACTATGTTTTTTAATCTGGAATATAGCACTGAAAAGTATCGGAGTTGTAACATCTGGAATATATGTTTATTCCATACCTATTGTAACCGTTATTTTTTCAGCTATAATATTAAAGGAACAGGTAACCTGGAGAATATTTGCAGGCATTGCACTGGCAATAGCCGGACTTCTCCTAAGCGCTGACCGAGGAGGTAAAAAGAATGGATAAAGAATATATACCATTTACAATTGGCAAACAAAAAAATATCGCCTTAATAGCACATGATGGCAAGAAAAAAGAACTTGTAGAGTGGTGTCAGGAAAATAAGGAAATTTTAAAGCTTCATTTTCTATGTGGAACAGGAACAACAGCAAGAATGATAACGGATGCAACAGGACTTCCGGTTCGTGGCTATAACAGCGGACCACTTGGCGGAGACCAGCAGATTGGCGCCAAGATTGTTGAGGGCGGAGTTGACCTCGTTATTTTCTTATCAGACCCATTAGAGGCACAGCCTCATGACCCGGATGTTAAAGCTCTGCTTAGAATAGCGCAGGTGTATGATATCCCTATTGCCAACAATAAGGCTACAGCTGACTTTATAATAACCAGCTCATATCTTAACAGCGAGTATACACATAACATTATTAACTATAAGGCTAATATTGCCTATCGTGCCCAGACTCTGGAGACTAAGTAGGAGTGAAGGGGATGAATTATTTTGACTAAAGATTTAACTGAGGGTAATTCCTTTGGACTGCTGTTTCGATATGCACTGCCAATGGTGGGCAGTGCGGCATTTCAGCAGCTCTATAATATCGTTGACAGTGTGGTTGCAGGACAGTGTATAGGTGATAACGCACTGGCTGCAGTAGGAGCCTCATATCCTGTAACAATGATATATACAGCAGTTGCATTGGGTATTAATATTGGCTGTTCAGTTGTAATTTCCCAGCTCTTTGGTGGTAAGCTGTTAGCTAAGATGAAAACTGCCATAAGCACGGCCTTGATTTCGTCGGCTGTTCTATGCGTGCTAATGATGGTACTGGGATTTATTTTCTGCCGTCCGATACTTACTGCACTGGGAACCTCCGCTACATTTTACGTGGATTCAGCTGAGTATCTGTACATATACACCGGCGGGCTTATGTTTGTGTTCATATATAATATATGTACAGGAACCTTTAATGCTCTGGGAGATTCGGTAACGCCATTTATTTTTCTGGCAGGCTCATCTATTGGTAATATTGTAATGGATTACTCACTTGTGCAGTTTGCGGGAATGGGAGTGGCTGGAATTGCCTGGGCAACCTTTATCTGTCAGGGAATTGCCTGCGTGCTGGCACTTGTGGTATTGCTCAAAAGACTTCACAGAATGAAGACAGGCTACTATGAGAAATTTTCTTTTGATATGCTGGGCAAAATATCAAAGCTTGCAATACCTGGAATTCTCCAGCAAAGCTTTGTATCCGTTGGCTCACTGATGATTCAAAAGGCCGTTAATAACTACGCAGATGCAGTTGTTGCAGGCTACAGCGCAGCAATTAAGCTTAATACCTTTGCTATAACGCTGTTTGCTACTGTATCCAATTCGGTGTCGGGATTTACAGCACAGAATGTTGGTGCAGGCAAAATAGCAAGAGTTAAAAAGGGCTGCCGGTCAGGAATTTTACTGGGAGCAGCAATTGTAGCAGCGTTTTTTACCGCATATTTCTTCTTCGGAAGCACTATGATGCGTATATTTGTTAAAAAAGAAAGTGTGGATGCTATTAATGTGGGCGTAACCTTTCTAAGGATAGTATCACCGTTTTATATAGTTGTAATGATTAAGCTGGTATGCGACGGAGTACTTCATGGAGTGGCGGCGGTAAAGCTTTTTATGATAACTACTTTTACCGACCTGATAATCAGAGTTGCGCTGGCATTCATTCTGCCTAACGAATTTGGATATAAAGGAATATGGATGTCCTGGCCATTTGGCTGGACAATTGCAATGACATTATCAATTAGCTTCTATTTTATAGCAGTTAAGAAAGCAAAATCCATTGTGGAATAAAAATACGGAGAATCCTGTAAAAAGGACTCTCCGTATTTTTATGTTAATCCACCATCTGCAGTTAATATCTGACCGGTTACATACACCGGCATCTGTGACAGCCTGTATATCACCATTGCTGCCTCGTCCGGGGTGCACAGCCGACCGGCAGGAATTTCATCTGTCAGGGCGTTAAGCTCCTCCTCATTCATAAAGGAGTTCATTCTTGTATCTACTGCACCAAAGGCAACTGCATTAACAGCTATACCACTGGGTGCAAGCTCCTTACCCAAAGCTCTGGTAAAGGAATTGATTCCTCCCTTAGAGGCTGAATATGCAACCTCGCAGGATGCACCTACATTTCCCCACATTGATGAAACATTAATTATTCTTCCACAGTGCTTTGCCATGTAATAGGGAATGACAGCCTTGCTGCAGTTAAATACCGAGGTGAGATTACAATCTATTACACGCCGCCACTCCTCCGGGGACATATCCTGAAGGAGTCCAATGTAATCAATACCGGCGTTATTAATAAGGAGGTCCGGTATAAGTGATTCATTTGATATTATTTTGAACATTTCCTCCACCTGTTGAAATTGTGCGACATTTCTCACCAAATCAAGACAGCGTACACCTTTTTTCTCTATTTCGGTCTTTAAAGAGGCAAGTCCTGCAACGTTGGAATTACAGTTAATTATTACATTCCAGCCCTTATCAGCGTATAAAAGAGCCGTGGCACGGCCGATACCTGAGGAGGAGCCGGTGATTAATACAGTCTTAGACATTGCGTAATCCTTCCTTAACATTTAGTATGTACATTTTAACATATGAAAGTGTCAATATAAAGTAAGAAAAAAAGTAATTTTCGTCACTTTGCATAAAATCCATGTAAAATAGTAATGATTATTAAAACTATGTAAACCTTTTGTAACAGTTAGATAACAAAAGTTATCCACAATTTAAAGGCGCATAGCCAGTGAATTTGTGAGTTTTACACCGAGTTATCAACATTATCCACCAAGTTGACATAATTATTCGGGGATAACTTTTTGGTTTTGCAAGACAAAAATATGTTTTGTTAATTTCTCATAAATCGTAGTTTTTGGCGAAAAAAATCGGAAAAAGTATTGACAATAAAATATTTAGAAAATTAATGAATTTAGTTGATAGTATTTAGAAATATGGTATAATATAAAGGTATTCAAAAACAAATTATCTGACAATTCCAGATGGGTGTTTTTGTATACAATCTAGTAGCAAAGGAGTTGGGCATTATGCGTTTTACAATTACAGGAAAGAACATCGAGGTTACAGAAGGGTTACGCTCAGCAGTTTACGAGAAGATTGGCAAGCTGGACAAGTATTTCAGCTCAGAAACGGAGGTAATTGTTACTCTCAGTGTAGAGAAAGAGAGACAGAAGATTGAGGTTACAATCCCTGTTAAGGGTAATATCATCAGGTCTGAAGAGGTCAGCAATGACATGTATGTTTCAATAGATCTTGTTGAGGAGATAATTGAGAGACAGCTTAGAAAGTACAAGAATAAGATTATTGATTCTAAGCAGGCAGCAGGTTCATTCAGTAAGGCTTACGTTGAGAAGGATTATGATGAGGACGATACAGATATTAAAATTGTCAGAACCAAGAAATTCGGCATTAAGCCAATGAGTGCTGAAGAAGCATGTATTCAGATGGAACTTTTGGGACACAGCTTTTACGTATTCCTTAATTCAGAGACAGACGAGGTTAATGTAGTATATAAGCGTAAAGCTAATACATATGGTCTTATTGAACCTGAATTAGATTAATTTAGAACAGAATAAGTATTTACAGGGAGCAGTACTCACGGGGGGTGCTGCTTCTTTTTGTCTGCATTAGCTTGAGTTTCCGTTAATTGTATCTAAAAAATGATTAGATAGTCCCGAAGTGTCAA
>CAYTWF010000016.1:0-46135 GCA_964441705.1 uncultured Butyrivibrio sp. | reverse complement strand
ACACTCATTTTTTGCAAATCTGTCATTTGTTACTTAACAGGAATGCTCCTTATTGATATACTTTTTCTTATTATAATCTTTTGACAGACAGTATATCAACTTGCAGATACAACTTTGTATTCTGTGCACAACATATACACCAGGTCATATAATTAGAAATTCCCGGTCTTATCGTATTAACAGCTTATAATTAGGCTCTATGCCTCCTTATCCTCTTTTTTTCTTAAAGCAAGCACTGCAGGTACTGCAATAGCAGCAATTAATCCGGTGTAGAGAATAATTTTGCTTCCTGTTGTATCAGCTGCATCTACATCAGCCTCAACCTCTCCTGGCTTTGCCTGGGTTGTCGGGGTTGTTGGGGTTGTTGGTATTTCATCCTCATCTGCCTCAACCTCTCCGGGTCTTGAAGGTACTGTAGTTGTCTCCTCTTCATCACCTTCAACCTCTGGTGCATTCCATCTTGCATATACAGTTACGTATTCATTGCTCTCGTATCCAAGAGATTGAATATCCGTGGTATTTGTAAACTGTCCTGCAAATAATGAGTACAATGTATCATAATCTCCTGCAGCAGCAGCTGTGTCGGCTGCTTCTACATTCTCAGGTGCAACATAATACCATCCACCAAATGTATATGATGTTCTTGCTGCTGATGGCATAACCTTCTGTGTTAACGCAAGGCTTCCTCCCTCAACAGTATAATCTGCTGCATCAACATACTCTCCTGTAAGCTCATTCATTACAGCTGTTCCATCGTCACCATTAATCAAACCATTGTCTGCTGTCTGAACTGTTGAACCGGTCATTACCAGCTCGCCCTCAGTGGCATCATAATTAACTACTGACACAGGTGTCCATATATATGCATTTCCATCACCATCATAGCTGAATGAATACTCGTAGCTTTCTCCATTATCATCATATACTGTAAACTCATTGATTAATTCAGAAGCTACTAAATTGTCTGCCCTGTTAAGGACAAAAAGTGAAAGCATTGTATTATTACGGTTAACAGGTGCTGTATATATCTCATCCTCTGCTGCTGTTTTATTAAAATCATATGCCGCAAATCCTGTCATGTTGGTTTTAAGTGCATCAAGACTTCCACCTGTTACATAGGTTCTCTTATATTGTGCATTTCCACGTATTTCATTGTCTTCAATTTCATTGTCACTATTAATTGTTCCAATGAAATTGCCATCTATACTTACAGCACATATCTGCTGTGCAAAAGCATTGTCATGGTAATATCCAATTCCTTCCATGCTGTTGCCTGTAAGCTCCATTGCTCCACCGGATATATCCACCAGTCCGGAAAGTACAGCAACTCCTGCCTTGTACATTGCCATTGAGCTGTTATTACTGTTCATACTACTTATATAGCTGTCTCTAATAGTGCTTGTACCATTATTATCAGCCATAAGGTCTGAATCTGTAACGGTTGACACATTAGAATCATTCATTGAATTACGAAATACTATACCCGCTCCGCCATTATTATTGGCGGTAAGTGAGGATTCATTTATTGCAGCTGTTCCGCTGAATACTATACCATTGCCACTGTAATAAGGGAAATTAGCTCTGTAATATGTCTCATAGCCTTCCCTTGTATTGTAGTAGCCATTAGCATTCATACCATTAGCATTAGCTGTAATGCTTGAGTTATTAATGGTTGCTGTCTGACTTACCCACACACCACAATTAGCATTGGCTCCGTTAGCCGTTATAATAGAATTATTAACTGTAAGTGTAAAACAATAAAAATTCGATGCTGTCTGTCTTACAGCCGACCATGGCTGTGAGGAATTACCCGAAATATCCATTACAGAATCTGTTATTGTAGCATTGCCGCCATTAGTTCCCCAGCTGCCATTATTATTAAAAGTGATATTATCACAATCTGTAACCTTCAACTCCTGATTAACTGCTCCAGAGGAACAGCATATTGCATCAATACGGTTACCATCAAGATGGACCTCTTCACAGGATGTAAAATTAATTATCTCTCCTGCGCCTACTTCCATTCCACCATGAATTTCGCTTCCTGCCTTGTTACGGATTAGTGATACATATGCACAGTTACTGAAATTACAGGTAAGAATCATATTATCCTGTCCTGCTGTTTTGCCTGCACCAATTATATTGATTCCACATGTAGCATTGTCATCTGCTGTAAAGGTTGCTCCAGTCTCTGTATTGATTGTAAATACTGTTCTGTCAGCCACCCATATTCCATTACCGTGATTCTGCTCTGTAGCAATATTCTCATCAAGGTGCAGCTGTGTATTCTCACCAATATTAAGCTCTACGCTGCCATCCTTTGCAGTAGCATCAATACCATCACGATATCCCGATATTGTAAGTGAGCCACCAAGAATATTAAGTGACGTATCTGCTGCGTAAGATATACATGCCTTGTTGATACTTCCACCATTAAACACTACATTGCCATTCATCACCAGGTACTTGGTGCCTGCAACAGTTCCGATGACTATTCCATCGTAGCTGCCCTCTTCGAAATTAATTATATCGTAATTCTCAACTGCCTGCCTGATTGCAGCCTCTGTCATTGCTGAATTAACAGTTGTACTGGTCGCTGAATCAGGAATGGTTATTTCAAAGACAACAGCACTGCTGTTATCTGCCATAATTCCCGTAACTGGAATACATGTAAATGTCATTGCAGCTGCAATTCCTATAGCTGCTGTTTTCTTTATCTTATGTAGCTTCATACTAATTTCCTCCTTGGACAATCTCTGATATTAGCATGATAATCCCACTACAAAAATTTTTCTTCCCCCTTTTCGGGGGAGATTTTATTCTTTTATCAGTATTGCAGGTGACACCTTTTTAATCCTGCCTGCTGCAATATATGCAAATACGCTGAACAATACTACAACAATTATTCCCGGCCACAGCATCTGCCAAAGCCCTGGATTTGAGGTAAAACTGCTGATTCCACATAATTTCAGTAATATGGTTGTAAAAGGGTCTGTTATAAATATGCTGATAACTATTCCCAAAATGGAGCCCACCAAAGCAACTGCCATAAATCGTATTGCGAATGTAATTCTAAGTCTCACGCAGGAAAATCCAAGAGATTTGTATATTCCCAGGTCATGCTGTTCCTTGTAAAGAATTTTGCTTCCAGTCAGTGATATTACAACAAGAATAAATATCACTACAATTACATACATAAGTATCTCCAAGGCATTAACCGCATTTACAATGCTTGCCAGTCCCGACCATGAATTGATATCAACTGCTATGCTGTCTCCAAATTTGTCAGCAAGATAGTCGCATATTGACTGTTTTATATTAGTATCCCTAATGATATAGTTATGATATAATCCAAATCTGTCACTCGTAGAATATATTCTGGCAAAGCCCTCCTGATTCATTCCAAAATTAGAGCCCATATCATTAGCACACTGATATATACCGCTTACAATGTATTTTTCCGTATTGCCACCCCATGACACGTCAACAGTATCCCCAATGTCTACACCAATATCCTTTGCAACAAATTCCGTCAACACAACCTCGTTATCATATTTACAGGTACGTCCCTTTAATATACTGTATCTGTCTGGTTCGGAGATAACATTAACTGTGTAATCAATATTATTGATAGTAACAGAACTCATTCCCATCCAAAATTCATCAAGAATATCTGTACGGCTGCTTATATATTCTCTGACCTCATTATCCACACTATCATCTTCACACCTGACACCCAGGGTATATTCTGCTGCTCCGAAGGATTTCATCATTCCTTCTCCATCAGGTCCAATCCATGCACCGATTCTGCCAACAAGCGATACAAAAAACACCAGCAGAACGGTTACAATACATGCACTGATATACTGTTTTTTACCTGTAACAAGCTGTCTCATTGCAAGCCAGAAGTTAAGTCCCTTTCCATATACTGGCATTGTTCCTGCGCTGGAAAAAAATACATCATCGCTGCCCTGTCTGATAGCCTTAATTGGTGTAATTTTTTCTATTTTTCTGGATTTAATATATACAAAGCCAATTAATAAAAGCGTTATTACAGCATATGCGGCCATACAAAGTCCAATTGGAAGCTTTGAAGGTATTAGCAGTCCCGTAATTGATACAATTATCCTGTTAACTGTTTTTGTAAGTAGAACAGCACACGGTGTCCCAGCTGCCAGGCCCACAATAATGGCAATAAAATACTGCCAAAGCTGAAGAGTTCTCAGGCTTTTGCCTGTATATCCAACTGCCTTAAAAATCCCCATATTAACATAGTCCTGTTCAATACTGCTGCTGATATTATGACCTATAACAACACCTGCCACAATAAGCAGTACAACAACAAATACAATCAGAAAGCCTGCAATTATATTAACCAGAATAAGCATAAAGCCCTCTATGTTATCCTTTTGATATGAGAAAACTGCGCAGCTGCCTATAGCTGTCTCATCATTAATCTTTTGCTGAAGCATTCCTGCGGTTATCTTACTGTTTGCTGACTTAAATATATGAATCATTCTTCCACTGTGCAGATATTCATTATCCATCGTCATAGAGCTGATTGTTTCATAATCTGCATCACTAATAATAAATGATTTCATACCCATCATCGCACTTCCCATAAATGGGTCTTCAAAATATCCATCAACAGTCAGACTGATTGTTTCATCCCTGCCTACTGTAATAACTAATTTATCTCCCAGGTCTACATCAAACATTGACCTGAGCGCAGGGGTTATATACACGCAGCCCTCTTTAACTGGCTCTGCATTGTATTTCAGATTTTTCATATCATCTGTAAATATGCCATAGTTATACTCTGACGGCTCATATGTAAGCAGCATACCATTGGAAGAGGATTTTTTACCATTAATTGTATAATCGCAATATATAAGCTTCTGACTGTCTGTTCTTTCAACCCCTTCTACATTTCCTATCTGTGACTCAAGCTCTGAGTAATCCTCAAGCCCTCCTACCCAGCTGGTAATATCCCCATAGCCAAGCTCTTCTATTTTCTGTTCTTCATATTTCCTTGAATTATTCCATACTGCCAGTACTGTAGCTATTGCTGTACTTATAATAAAAATAAGCAGCACGATTCCAATAAAGCTTCCCTTCTGGCGTTTTATATTGGCACGTAAAATTGTTCTCATTGGTTCCACCTACCATTCCATTGAGGTGAGCCATGAATTAACCTGAATTTCTCTGTTTTTGGCCTCACCCTCAGCATATGGTGGAAGTGTCATTTCTCCAATTATTCTGCCATCCTCAATATATAAAATACGTGATGCGTGTATTGCCGCCCTGACATCATGTGTAACCATAAGAATGCTCTGCCCATTATGATTAATTTCGTCGAGAAGACCCAGTACCTCCTCTGTATTTCTTTTATTAAGAGCACCTGTTGGTTCATCTGCAAAAAGAATTCCCGGCTGATTAATCATTGCCCTGGCAATTGCAGCACGCTGTGCCTCACCTCCTGATACCTGGGAAGGAAGTCTGTCACCGGCTTTTTCAACGTTCATTTTGACCAGCAGCTCCCAGGCTCTCTCCCGTGTCTCCTTTGTGGTTCTGCCTTTATCAAGGTAACCCGTTACCTCCACATTTTCTTTTAATGTAAGATTACTTACAAGGTGAGTTTGCTGAAACACAAAACCAAATTCCATTGAGCGCAAAGCAGCCATCTGCTTCTCCTTATAGCTGCTTATCTCCTGATTCTGGTAAAACACCTTTCCCGAGGTTATCTGGTCCATTCCGCTAAGTGCATATAAAAGAGTGGATTTACCCGCTCCTGATGAGCCCATTATTACCGTAAAATCTCCTTTGTAGATATCCACATCAACCATATCCAGCACATGGTTCTGTCCTCCATTATTTGCAAAGCTTTTACAAATGCCTTTTCCTGTTATAATCTTTTCTCTCATTTTTTCTATTCCTTTCAATGTATGAACCTACTATACCTGTTCAATTATTAAGAAATCTTTAAGATAATAACAGCCTCAAGACCATTTTCATGATTAACAAGCTTAAGCTCTCCGTTCATTCTTTCAAGAATATAGCTGGTAATATAGAGTCCCAGCCCTGAACCTGGCTGTTCACCTGTATTATGTCCACGATAGAATTTGTTGCATACAAAAGGCATATCCTCCGGCATAATACCTTTTCCGTAATCCCTGATATGCACCTGATAATCACTGTCAGATTGGACTGCCCATACATCCACTCTGCAGCCCGGTGCATATTTTCTCGCATTATTCAAAATATTTTCTATAACCTGAGCCATTCTCTTTTCATCAATCATAAGCCTTGCCTCAGGGACAGGCAGTAAAAGAGAGATATATGGATATTCCAAATCTTTAATTGTATTAATTACGATTCTATCAATTGCTGCAGGACTTCTGTGTATCTCAAGCTTATCTAGCTCTGACAACGAATGAAGCACAAGATCATTGGTAAGCGCTGTAACCTCGTCGCATTTTTTCATTATTACACTGAGATAGTGCTGTCTTTTTTCATAGTCATTATCGAGTCCGGCCTCAAGACCCTCTGAATATGCCCGTATCGATGCAATAGGCGTCTTAATGTCATGTGAAAGCGCTGCTATTATGGTCTTATTCTCCTCAACTGCACGCTTCTCATTCTTTCTTGCAGCTCTGATTTCCTCCCGCATATGGTCAAAGGCCCATGTAAAATCGCCCCACATATTATTGCGCTCATATCTAAGCGGTATATCCAGGTTACCTGCTGCCACCTGGCCTGCATATCGCTCAAGGCGCGCAAACGGTCTTAATATTTTTATATACATATATGCCATCACTATTCCGGAATAAATTACAGCAAATACAACGTAAATAATTACACTGTCACGAATAACCCTGGCTCTGGAGGTATCAGAATATGTATTAAGTCTGTCTTCAAGCTCCTGTATCTGTGGAGCTGCAGGACTATTACCCTCCCCATCCTTTGTAAGCTGGTCTATTTCGTTTAGAATTACAAGGCTGTCCTCTGTGCTCATATCTGCCACAGCTTTCCTTAAAAAAAACACAAAGCACACTGTTGTAAATATAAGGATTACACACATTACAGTTGTAATTTTGAAGATTTTTCTATTCATCAGTTTCTCCCGTCGATATTCTATGTGCAGCACTATTCATTAACCAGCTTATATCCCACTCCCCATACTGTCTGTATTATACTGGGACTTGCAGGGTTAATCTCAAGCTTCTCTCTAAGCCACCTGATATGTACAGCCACTGTTGATATCTCTGCTTCTGAAAATGCACTCCATACCTCATGAAGCAGCTCTTCTTTGGATAATACCTGATTGGCATGGCGGCACATATACCACAAAAGGTCAAATTCCTTCAATGAAAGCTTTACAGGTTCGCCATCCTTTTCAACATGCCTAGTTACCGGATTAACTTTAATATCAACATTTCTGATATAATATTCCTCTGCATCTGTTCTTTTTCCATATGCGCGTCGAATAAGTGCATTAACCCTTGAAAGCAGCTCCTTAAGTGAATATGGTTTAGCTATATAATCATCTCCGCCAATATCAAGACCATTAACCTTATCGTCCTCACTGGTTCTTGCACTGGCAAAAATAACCGGTACCTGTGAAACCTGTCTAAGCTCGCGGCATACGTCAAAGCCTGTTCCATCCGGAAGATTAATATCCAGTATTATAAGCTGGAATCTATTATCCACCAGTAAATCAAAAGCCATTGTGCTGTCTCCGGCGATTGTTACGTTATATCCGTATGACTTCAGCATATCTGAGGTAATCTGGGCAAGCTCCGAATCATCATCAACAATTAAAATAGAATCTGACATCAATAATCTCCCTGTGCTAAAAATTAATATTATTGTTCTAATTATAGACATAGATGGCTCTAATTGCCAGTATAAAAATGTACGCCATATCATATTGTTATTAAAAAGAGTTTATTTCATATGCCAATATATATTGTACAGTCTAATGATACTCTTGATAAAATTGCTTACGATTACTCCATATCTCCCGGCGAAATCGCTTACGTGAACCAGATTCCACCACCCTATGCACTGGCCATCGGTGAGGCACTGTTAATTCCATCAATGCCTTCTAATGACAGACCAGTAATCTATACCGGAGGCTATGCCTACCCATTTATCAGCAGCTATGTTCTTAATGAAACCCTGCCATATCTAACCTACCTCTACGATTTTTCCTACGGCTTTACTTCCAACGGAGAGCTTGTCCCTCCACAGGCTGATGACCAGCGGTTACTACAGCTTACCAAAGCCTCAGCAGCCCAGCCTGTTATTACACTTGCACCCTTTGGTCTTGATGGACGTTTTAATAATAATCTTATTACGGCAATTACAAATGATTACGCTGCCCGTGAGCAGCTTAAGGACAATATCATTGATATTATGGAGGAAAAGGGATTTCAAGGACTGGATATAGACTTTGAATACATTTTAAGTACTGACCGTGACAGCTTTACCGAATTTGTAAGCTATATGAAAGCCTCTCTTAATCCCCTTGGGTATGCACTCTCAGTTGCCCTTGCGCCAAAGACCTCCGCCACTCAGCAAGGACTATTATATGAAGGAAAGGATTATGAGGCTCTCGGAGCTATAGCAGACTATGTACTTCTTATGACCTATGAATGGGGCTACAAATATGGTCCTCCGCTTGCAGTTGCTCCAATTCCCAATGTACGAGCAGTTCTTGATTATGCTGTCAGTGCAATTCCTTCCGAGAAAATAATGCTTGGGATTCCCAACTATGGCTATGACTGGCCGCTTCCGTTTGTTCAGGGAACAACTGCAGCTACAACAATTGGCAATGTAGAAGCCATACAGATTGCAATTAATAATAACGCCATTATTCAATATGATTCTGTCTCTCAGGCCCCGTATTTTTATTATGAAAAAGAAGGAATTACCCATGTTGTATGGTTTGAGGACGTAAGAAGCTATAATGCCAAATTTAATCTTGTTGAAGAATATAAGCTTCGAGGTATGACCATATGGCAGATAATGCGACTATACCGGGCCGGCTATATCCTTTTAAATGAACGTTTTGCTCATTATACTAATCCGCCTGGATAAAAAAAAGGCTTAGCAATTCACCATGTTGTGATTTGCTAAGCCTCTTAAATTATTGATTATATAAGCTTATGCTGCTGTCTCATCCTCAGCAGTTGTCTCGTCTTCTCCTGTTGTCTCATCCTCTGATGTTGATGTATCAGCCTTGGAGTAATCAGGAAGCTCATCTGATGTATAGCTGTCATAGCTATCCTCATTATAGGTTACAATTGCTCCATACATATCTGCTGCATTTAAGCATCCATCAAGAGTATAGTAGTGACCAGGAACAGTAATATCTCCGACAATCTGTACTGAATAGTTATGGTCTACACTACCATCACTCTTAAGAAGAATGTCATCAAGCTCTACTGCAAGATACACTGTCTGTGTTTCAAACTCGTTATCGAGACTTGTAAGTGTTGCTGTATATACTGTAAATAAAGCATTGATATTATAGTAGGTATCCAAATCCTTGTTAACAAGAAGGTAATAGCCCTGATATTTAATATCTGATAATGCTACATCATCATCATACCAGTAATATGCATCCTCAATCTCTTCTTCAGCATCTGCCTTAAGGAGCTTAAGAACATCATCTGTAAGCTCATCTGTTGATGTTACATATGCTTCGAGTCCCTCTACTGTATATTCCTTAGAGGTCTCTGTAAACTTATAACCATTCTCTATAGCATATTCAATACTGTCATCACTAACGGTAAGAGTAATTGTATCTCCATTAGCAAGTGCATCATCCTTATCAAATTCAAATGTAGCCCAGCGAACCTCGTCTATATCAGAACTATTGTCATAATATACATAACCGTTTGGAGATGTTCCGTTAAATGTAAGTGAGATATCATCAAATGGATTAACCTCTGTAACTTCCTCTAACCCTTCTACTGTAAAGGTTTTGGTTGTTTTCTTAAATCTTACTTTGTTCTTCTTCATCAATGATGAGTCATATGTAACTGTTACTGTTACGGTATCTCCATTAGAAAGACCCTCTATTGGTTCAGCCTCTACCTCAATAGAATCAAATAAATCATAGAGATTCTCGTAATATCTGCTATTGCCTACTGATAATAAATCATACACATCAGATACTGACTTCTTACCCTGGGCATGCATAACTGCTTCAAGCAGCTTGGTCTCATCAAGACTTGCATATGCAGTTCCAATTGTCTCATATCCGTCATACTCTATTGTGATATATTTATCAAGATTAATTGTACGCTTCTTAATGTTCATAAATACTACAACTGCTACTATTACCGCTATAACTGCAAATACTGCTGCTGAAATAATTACTATAAGCTTCACATTAACAGGCTTCTTCTGCTTCTGAACTGGTGCCTGACCATATACCGGCTGCTGTGGTACTGGATTGCCCTGCGGCATACCATATACTGGCTGCTGTGGTATTGGATTGCCCTGTGGTACTGGATTCCCCTGTGGTACTGCGTTCTCCTGTGGTACCGGGTTACCCTGTGGTACTGCATTCTCCTGTGAAACTGTCTCTCCCTGTGGTACTGCATTCTCCTGTGAAACTGTCTCTCCCTATGGTACTGCGCTAACCTGTGGCTCCTCAACCTTCTGTCCACACTTTACGCAAAATTTGCCGCCTTCTGGTAACTCGGCGCCGCAATTCTTACAAAATGCCATTATTCTTTATCCTCCTAATCATCCTTCGTGCTGCATACATATTGTTTACAATATGTAACGCACCTCATGTATTTTACACCCTGTTTTTTTGATGGTCAATAAACATTTATGCCTATGTCGTGATATATGTGCTGTATCTGTATCTTCTAAGCTTCCTTTCCATTCTTACGGCATTATCAAGCAGCTTGTAAGCTCCCACCTGTACCTTATACAGACCGTCTGAATAGATAATAAAAGCCGGAAACTCAAGCGCGAGAAGTGAACTGAGAAGCCTATCTGCATATTCTCTGTTACGATATGCTCCCACCTGTACCCTGTACAGCTTATCACACTGGCATTTGTCCTGAGTTAATTCCTCATCATTATCATCTGTAATATCACGATTTCTGTTTTCCCTCTCCTCAGGTGTACCCATCATTCCATCATTATAATTATATTCCTCGTAATCCTCATCATAATCAAAATCTGAATTATTCAGTACCCCTTCGTACTCAGCCTGTGCTGCCACCGGAGCAGCCATAGTTTCCTCACCATACCCTATTGTCTGAAGAATTCCATCTGCTATAGCATCGGCTATTTCATCAAAATCATCATCAAATTTGGAATTATCGCTGTCATTATTAATGAATCCCGTCTCAATAAGTACTGCCGGCATCTGGGTTCTTTTTAGCACAACAAGATTAGGTCTTATGGATATACCAAGGTCATTAAAGCCAAGCCGGGTAAGATTATCCTGAATATTACGGGCAAGCTTTTCCTTCGGACCTCCATCTGAGAATATCAAGGTCTGTACTCCTGTTGCATTTCCCGGTGTTTCACTGGAATTTCTATGAAATGATACAAAATAATCTGCTCCTGCCTCATTTGCATCTGTTGCCTTTTTAAATGGAGTTTCATATATATCATTGGTTCTTGTATATACTATATTAACACCTTTTTTCTCCAGTATGTCTCCTACTGCCATGGCCAACGCCAGATTGTCGTCTTTTTCCTGACGTCCATTATATACTGCTCCAGGGTCACTTCCTCCATGCCCTGCATCTAAAGCAATCAGCATATCTATACCAATCCTTATTATTACTATGGTATAAGATATGCTGATTCCAATTAGTTGTGCAATATTATTTTGTATTAACCAACCCAGTGACAGGCAAGAGCGATAGCTGCTACAAGAAAGATAATGCTCAATACAAGCCTAATAACGTAGGAGGTAATAAATTTCTTTTTCTCTTCAGGGGACATAAAGCTGTTTTTTCTCATATGTTACACCCTTTCGTACTTAATGAATTCATATATAAGGTCAAAATATGTTCTTTCATCACTTGACTGAGTAGCCTTCCATTCAGGGTTCTCGTCCAGATTAGGAAAATACGCATCTGCCTGATATTCATAATCAATCTTGGTAATATGAGCAACCTTGCACAATGGCAGCATGGCCCTGTATATTGACTCTCCACCAATAACGTAAATATCCTCGTCAGCATACTCTGCTGCTGCCTTAACGGCCTCCTCAATACTGTGAACAACAACTGCCCCATCAGCCTTATAATTCGTGTCTCTGGTAATTACAATATTAAGTCTGTTCTTAAGAGGTCTGGCATTGGGAAAGCTTTCCAGCGTCTTTCTTCCCATGATTACACATTTGCCTATGGTTGTCTCACGAAACCATTTCTGGTCCTCAGGAATTCTGACAAGGAGCTGGTTCTTATAGCCTATTGCCCAATTATGGTCTACTGCTGCAATTAAATTCATATCAATCTCTCCATTCTATATGGCCACAGGAATATTATTAACCTGAGGTCCCGTTACATAATTATCAAGAGCTACATCATCTCTTGTAAATTTATAAAAATTCTTAACATCCGGATTAAGATGAAATACCGGTGCATCATATACCGGTCTGGTTATAAGCTCCTTAATAATTGGAATGTGTCTGTCATATATGTGTGCATCTGCTATTACATGTACGAGCTCACCAACCTTCATATCACATACCTGTGCAATCATATGAAGCAAAACAGCATACTGAACCACATTCCAATTGCCTGCAGCCAGAATATCCTGTGAACGCTGATTAAGAATGGCATTAAGTGTAAGCTTGTCATCACCCTTTTTCTGGGTAACATTAAAGGTCATGCTGTATGCACATGGATATAGATTCATTTCATGTAAATCCTGATGAACATATATATTAGTCATAATTCTTCTTGAAAAAGGATTATTTTTCAAATCATAAATCACTCTGTCAACCTGGTCCATCATGCCTTCCTTATACTGGTGCTTTACACCCAGCTGATAACCATATGCTTTTCCAATAGAGCCATTCTCATCTGCCCATGAGTCCCATATATGACTGTGAAGGTCATTAATATTGTTGGATTTACGCTGCCATATCCACAGAATTTCATCTGTAGCGCTTTTAAGGTAGGTTTTGCGCAGCGTCATAATAGGAAATTCCCTGGACAAATCATACCTGTTAACAACACCAAATTTCTTAATTGTATATGCAGATGTTCCATCCTCCCAATGTGGGCGAACCTTTTCTCCCTCTGTACTTACACCACTCTCAAGAATATCCTTACACATATTAATGAATACTGTATCTGCGTAGCTCATATTATCTCCTTATTATCTGACAGACTATTACTGTCTCACTTTGTCATATATCTCAACAGGGACATATGCCTTAACCTCTATTCCGTTCTCTGTATATTCCTCGCTTAAAAGCTGTCCATATTTGCGGATAAGTGCAATCTTACCTGCTTCGTCATACGGATATACTGTCTCGAGATATATTTTACTGCTTCTTAAAACCTCTTCCACAGCATCCTTAAGCTCGTTAAGACCATAGCCCTGCTTGGCCGATATACGGACTGTCTTATCTGCCCTGAAATCTCTGAGAATTGTCTCACTGGTCTTATCAATCTTATTAAAAGCTGTAATTATTGGCTTATCTCCAACCCCAAGCTTTTCCAGTGTATCATATACTGTATGCATCTGTGAATCCATTGCAGGGTTAGAGCAATCTACTACATGAAGAATTATATCTGCATATACTGCTTCCTCCAGTGTACTCTTAAATGCTTCCACCAAATGATGAGGCAGCTTGCTGATAAATCCAACTGTATCCGTTACAAGAACCTGCTGTCCACTTTCAAGCTCAAGATTGCGAGTTGTGGGGTCAAGCGTGGCAAAAAGCTTATCCTCCTCCAAAACGTCTGCACCCGTTAAGGTATTAAGCAGGGTTGACTTACCTGCGTTAGTATAGCCAACTATTGCAACTACCGGCACTCCCATTCTTCTTCGCTGATTCCTTGTAAGCTCTCTATGGGTTACAACATCTGCAAGTTCATGCTTAAGCTGACCTATTCTCTCATGGATTACTCGTCTGTCCATCTCCAGCTTGGATTCACCAGGACCTCTTGTACCAATTCCACCTGCCAGTCTGGATAATGAATCACGAATGCCAACAAGCCTGGATGCTCTGTATCTAAGCTGCGCCAGTTCAACCTGTATTTTGCCCTCATTAGTAGTTGCTCTTCCGGCAAAAATATCAAGTATGATAAGTGTTCTATCCATTACCTTAACGTCCAGGGCATCGGTAAGATTAGTCATCTGTGCCGGAGTCAATTCATCATCACATATTATTCCTGTGGCGTCTGTTTCATAGATGAGATTCTTAATCTCTTCAACCTTGCCTTTCCCTACATAGGTGGCAGAGCTGGCTTTATCGCGGTTCTGAATCACCCGGGCAACAGAAACGGCACCCGCTGTGGATGCCAGTTCTTCAAGTTCATCAAGTGATTCTTCTGTATTATCGTTATCTGACTGGCTTACTGCCACCAGAATTACTCTCTCCTGTATGTCTGTCGTATCTACCATATTAGCCTTTCTTATCCTATCTGGATAAAAGAAATTCATATTCTCTCTGCGCTGCTTTGTCATCTGGATATGCCGTCGTATAGTCCTTAAAAAGGGTAAGTGCCTTAGCATAATCCCCTGTATATTCATAGCATACAGCCTGATTATATAGCAGCTGCTGCTTAGCCTCATCCTTATTCAGTTCAAGCCCTGTCTCTATATATACAAGTGCACTGTCATATTTGGAACGATTAATAAGATATACTCCATACTGATTATAGATATTGGAATCGTTAGGGTGGCTGCCAAGATACTCCAGATAAAGTGCCTCCGCATCAGTATAATCCTGCTGTGCTTCGTAGTTCATAGCAAGATAATATTCCGCCTCTTCCTCTTCTTCATCAACTGCCTTCTTAAGATATGTCTCAGCATCCTCATAGCTTCCCAATGCATAATATATCTTGCCAATTGTAAGATTATCTGAGCTTTCATTGTCAATTATTCTCTTAAGATAGCTCTCAGCCCTGTCTGTATATCCTGCATTCATAAAAGCAGAATACATACTGCAGTATACATTATAATCACTGTCATCTGCCTTCAGCGATGCCTCGTAATCAAGTACTGCATTATTCTCATCCTTAAGCTTAATATATGAGCTTCCTCTCATATAATACACATCAGCCTCATCAGCCTTACTGCAATGTGCAAGAAGAGTTGTATATATATCGACTGCATCCTGATACTGACCCTGTTCGTACAGACAGCGGCCATAATACTTCAATGCATCAATATGAATATCATCAAACTTGTCCGATGACATATCAATAGCGTTCTTGAAATTAACTATTGCATCCGCATAATCCTCTGTACTGTAATATGCTATTCCAAGTCCCCTGTAGGCATCTCTGTTCTTACTGTCTGATTCTATTGCACTCGTAAAGGAATTAACAGCCTCAGTATACTGATTGGTCTCAATCTGTGCCATTCCAAGATATACAAGATATGAAGAGTTGGACGGCTCCTTATCAACTGCCTTCTGAAACTCTTCAACTGCATCTGAATACTCTGATTCATTAAATTTCTCTATTCCACTATTGCAATACTGTGTTGCATTGCTGCCGCAGCCTGTAAGCATAACGGCAGAAAGCATGCCTGCGCATGCCAAATCTATAATTAAACGTCTCTTCATCGACTTATATCTCCTAAAATTTACATATGTATAATTGTAACATAGGAACCAATCTGCAACAAGACCAAATTAGAATTTTCTAACCGTTATTTTCCTCCATAATTACACCCAGATATTCACTTACCATATCCACCTCATTAACAACATCCGGCTGTGCAGTCTGTTGTTCATCCCGTTGACGATACCCTGCAATCTCATCATTTAACGACAGCATCTTTCTATCAAGAAATGCAACAATATCCGCACATTCCTTAAGCTCACGGCTTATATGGTCAGGAGCTTTGCCATCATACTTATAATATATCTTGTGTTCAAGACTTGCCCAGAAATCCATGGCACTTGTTCTAATCTGTATCTCAACCTTGGTATATACAACCTTTTCTGCAAGATGCACTGGCACTGACACAATAATATGATAGCTCATATATCCATTAGCCTTAGGGTTATTGATATAATCCTTGACCTTAAGCACATTAATATCATCCTGCTTCATTATATATGCAGCAATATCAAATATATCAGAGGTAAAGGAGCATATAACCCTTATACCTGCAACATCATTAATGTGCTTAACTATATTCTCCAGCGTAGCATCATAACCATTAATCGAAAGCTTACGCAGAATGCTTTTAACTGACTTGATTCTAAAGGATATATGCTCAATAGGTGTATAATTATTATTAAGCTTAAATTCCTTGTTAATAACATTAATTCTGGTTCTGACCTCTTCAAGTGCTGATTCGTATAAAAGCAGCACCTTTTCCCAGTTCAATGGCTCTTCATAAATTACCGGTAATTCTCCCAACTATATTCCTCCAATACATTTTTATCAACAGGTTAATTATCCCACTTTTATGCCGCCATTTAAAGTTAAAAAACTATAAACTTTATTAATAAAGAATGTCCTTAACCTCATAGCCTGCATCTGTTACCGTCTTGGTAAGCATGGCATCAGTTACATTCTCCGTTACCTCAACTACGGCATTCTTATCCTCAAGACTTACTATAACCTTTGTTACTCCATTTAATTCACTAAGTGCCTTCTGCACTCTTCCTGTGCAGTGTGCACACATCATTCCTTCAATTACTATTGTCTTTGTCATCTTTATCACCTTTCTTTTTCTTCTATTATCATTAAGCTTAACTCTCTTAAGCCTTAACGCGTTACTTACAACGAATATGCTGCTCAAGCTCATTGCTGCTGCTCCAAACATTGGATTCAGCTTAATCTGCCATATTGGATAAAGCACTCCAGCGGCAATAGGGATTCCTATTACATTATAGAAGAATGCCCAGAAAAGATTTTCTTTTATGTTACGGATTACAGCACGACTAAGTCTTACAGCACCGGCAAGGTCCATGAGGTCACTTTTCATAAGTACAATATCAGCACTTTCAATAGCCACATCAGTTCCTGCACCTATAGCAATTCCTACGTCAGCTCTTGTAAGTGCAGGGGCATCATTAATTCCGTCTCCAGCCATTGCCACCTTATGTCCTTCACTCATAAGTCTTGCAACATGCTGTTCCTTACCATCCGGAAGAACTCCCGCAATTACTTCATCCACTCCTGACTGTTCTTTAATTGCATCTGCAGTTATCTGGTTATCACCAGTCATCATAATTACCTTAATTCCATCCTTTTGCAGCTCCCTTATTGCTCTGGCACTTGATGGCTTAATTGTATCTGCAACTCCTATAATTCCTATTATGTTACTTTCTCCTGCAAAAATCAGTGGAGTTGCACCCTGTGCTGCAAGGGCTTTAATCCTTTGTGCTGCTTCAGTATTAATTGTAATAGCATTCTCTTTAAGAAGTGCTTCATTACCGGCCAGATATCTGATTCCATCTATAATGCCTGTAATTCCCTTCCCAAATATGGCCTTAAATTCAGTCACATTGCGATACTCTATATTATCACTGCCACATCTATTGACAATGGCACCTGCCAATGGATGCTCACTAAGCCGCTCAAGACTGCCTGCGATGGTCAGCAGCTCTTTTTCATCTATTCCATAGCCCTTAACATCTGTAACCTGAGGTTTTCCCTCTGTTATGGTTCCTGTCTTATCAAGAACCATTACATCTATATCATGGGCATTTTCAAGAGCCTCTCCTGACTTAATTAGTATTCCATTCTCTGCGCCCTTGCCGGTTCCAACCATTATTGCCACAGGAGTAGCAAGCCCAAGAGCACATGGACAGGATATAACAAGTACAGTGATGCCGGCAGAAAGTGCTGCCTCAGCTCCCATACCTGTAGCAAGCCACACTATTGCTGTTATTATTGCAATAACAATAACCACGGGCACAAATACACCTGCAATTCTATCTGCCATTCTGGCAATCGGAGCCTTGCTGGCAGATGCCTCCTCCACAAGCCTGATGATACTTGCAATGGTAGTATCTTCACCAACCTTGGTTGCTCTTGCTCTGACAGTTCCTGCACTGTTAATTGAGGCAGATATAATTGTATCCCCTGCCCGTCTGTCCACTGGCATACTTTCACCTGTAATTACGGATTCATCAAAAGAGGATTCTCCCTCTATAATTACACCGTCCACTGCAACTGACTCACCAGGTCTGATTATAAACTCATCACCCGCCACCAGCTTATCAACAGGAATTACCTGTTCAATGCCATCCCTTATCACTGCTACAGTCTTAGGAGCAAGATTCATAAGTCTTGTAATCGCCTCACTGGTGCGGCCCTTGGAGCGGGCCTCCAGGTATTTGCCAACAGTAATCAGTGTAAGAATTGTACCTGCTGATTCAAAATACAGGTCATGTGCAAATCTTGTTACAAGGGTATCCACTCCATGTCCAAGTCCATATCCAATCTGAAATATTGCATATATTCCATAAACGATTGCTGCTCCTGCACCCATAGCTACAAGACTGTCCATATTGGGACTTCTGTGTGCCAGTGTTATAAATCCATTACGGAAATATTTCTGATTGGCAAAAAGAATCGGCATTAAGAGCAATAGCTGCAAAAACGCATATGTCAGCGCATTGGCATTACCATGGAGATAATTCATGGTAAACCATGGCATGTCCATCCTCAGCCACCCGTACACCATATGACCCATTGATACATACATAAGTGGAATCCAGAAAATCAGTGATACGATAAGTCTTGTCTTCATATTGCCAGATTCCTTTCTGGCACCTGACACTACACTGTTGTTATCCACTGACTTACCCTTAACACTGGCACCGTAGCCTGCCTTAGTAACGGCTGCTATAATGTCAGCTGTTCCAGTCTGCTTCTCGTCATATTCCACACTCATGCTGTTAGTAAGCAGATTAACCGATGCATTGGCTACTCCCTTTACATCGGATACACTCTTCTGTACATGGGAGGAGCAGGCAGAGCAGCTCATTCCCGTTATATCGTAATTCTCTTTCATAATTCTCCTTTACTTCATAAGCTTCTTAAGAAGCTCACACAACTCATTAACGGCCTCATCATTGCCTGCTCTGATATCCTCAGCAACGCAGGTTCTTACATGACAGGCAAGAAGCTCCTTATTAAAGCTGTTAAGTGCAGCCTGAATTGCAGACAC
Source organism: uncultured Butyrivibrio sp. (assembly GCA_964441705.1). Lineage (GTDB taxonomy): Bacteria > Bacillota > Clostridia > Lachnospirales > Lachnospiraceae > Eshraghiella. The sequence continues at coordinate 26,773 of CAYTWF010000016.1, read as the reverse complement.
CTGAGTAAGAATATCTACACAGTATCTGTTATCCTCAACCATTGCTTCTACGCCTCTGACCTGCCCCTCAATTCTTCTAAGACGGGTTGTCAAAGTCTTTTTCTGAACCTCGCTTCTGTCCTTGTGCTTTACTGGCATCAGATTATCTTCATTATCATTATTGCAGTTACAGCTCATAATATTCATACCTCCTTATTGCAGGGTCATTATACCCCCTAGGGGTATATTATGTCAAGAATTATGCTACTAATTTTTTTAACATTAATTACGCCTTATTTCTTTTCTCTATTCTCTCAAGCTTTTTTCCCATTGGACCTGTAAGTGCAAGCAAAAAAACAACATTGGAAACGGCATATATTATTGTATACGGAACAGCCGCGCCTACTGCTGTAAGATACATACTCCATTTCCATCCTCCAAAGGTCCAGATAACAGTGTATACATCCATAAGAAGTGAAAAAATAATGCCTGCCCCAACCCCATACACAATAAGCAAAAGCCTGTCATTCCTAAGCCTTCTGCCAATAAGTCCGGCTCCTATTCCAATCATGCCCCATATAAGCATCTGAAATGGAGTCCATGGTCCCTGTCCAAAATAGCAGTTAGTTATAAGAGCTGTAAGGGCACCACAAAAAAAGCCTGCCTCCTGTCCCAGATAGATTCCTGTTATAACTATTATTGCCGTAACAGGCTTAAATCCAGGCAGCGCTGCAAACACAATGCGGCCTGCAACGGACATTGCAGTCATAACTGCAATGAGTACAAGTATTTTAACATCTGTATTCTTTTTCTCGTATATTATCAGCAGTATTGAACATAGAACCGTTACTGCAATTACAATTATTAAAGCAGTTGTCTTCACTTGCATTCTCCTGTAAGCCTCTGCGCCTCTTCAACTGTACATACATCAGCAATATTCTTAAAAATCCTTGCAGCTGCTGTTGTATAGAACATATTATTTTTCATAAATTCATGAGGTGTTCCCTCATTAACAATGCCACCGTCATACATAATTGCCATAACATCTGCTGACATTGCTGCCAGCTCCACATCATGTGTTACCATGAGCACAGCAATTCCACTCTCAGACAACCGTCTAATCTCATTAACAAATTTATTCTTTTCTATAGCATCAAGACCCTTGGTTGGTTCATCAAGAATAAGTATATCCGGATTATTTTTCATTACAATATCAAGTGCGGCCAGCTGCTGTTCCCCGCCACTTAAATCATAGGGATTTCTGCCCTCAAATCTTCCTGTAAGCTCATCCTCCAGAAAATGACAGGTTACATCCTGCATAAGCATTGCTGTGCTTCCCTTTCTCACAACACGGCCTTCATAGGGCTTAAGAGTTCCGGCTGCCAGGTATGCCGCAGTTGTCTTTCCTGACCCGTTCTCTCCAAGAAGCGCATATACCTCGCCCTTACACACCTTTAGCTCCATATCCCTGATAACCGGCTGAAGCTGGCGTTTATAGGTAAAGGTAATCTTTTTCAGTTCAAGTGCCACGTCATTTTTGTTTTCATGTATCTCCGGTTCTCTGTAATTAATATCTGCAAGTCTGGCGGCTGCTCTGATTCCCTGATTAATGCTTACAGGAACAGGTGTATATCCTGAAAAAATTCTTGCCGCTGACGGCAGCATCCAGGACAGTTCATTGTTTTGCCCCATATATTCAGCCATCCGGTCCGGCTCCATGCACAGCCTCTCACCCTTTTCAATGAGAAGCACCTTATCTGCTCTCCCAAAAAGGATTTCCGGTCTATGCTCTGAAATAACTACTGTTATACCATAATCACGATTCAGATTAATGACCAGGTCTAAAAGTCTTTCAGCCATTACAGGGTCAAGCATAGCTGTTGGCTCATCAAGAAGCAACAGCTCCGGCTTCTGGGCCATAACCGCAGCCAGATTAAGTATCTGCTTTTCTCCTCCTGATAATGTATCGGTGCTGCGGTGAAGCCACCTGGTTATGCCAAAATATGATGCAGTCTCTGCAATTCTCGCCCTTGTACTGTTCTCGTCCATTCCTGAATTAACCAGCCCAAACGCCAGCTCCTGACATACCTCATCACATACAATCTGATTGTCAGGATTTTGCATAACATAACCGGCACTCTGACCGGCATCCTTTTTCATCTGCTTTTGCAGTGTTGTTTTGCCGCAGCCTGTCCTTCCACATACAAGAACAAGTTCGCCTTTATTAATACTTAATTTTTCAAGGAATAAATTATCCATTTCACACGCTCCTTTGCCCTGTAGATTAATGGAAGAAGGCAGGTTATAAGCTGGGCCGCCATAATCCCATAATGCCCTGCAAAATACATAAGATTAACCCCGGCAATTACTATAAGCATTATTCCATCCCGTCTTCTAAAGCGCCAGGTTCGCAGTCTTTTTTTCCCGGAATACCCACGCATTGTCATGGAATCTGCCATATCCATTGAATTTTCCAATGCCCATGAAAATACAGCTGATGATATCTTCACAGCCTGGGATTTTTTACCACAAGTCTCCTCATTAAGCTGCACCGTTTTCTCCACTGTTTCATATCTTTTAATATACATCGGTATAAGTCTTAGAATCATGGACATTAAAAGGCCAAGCTTAGGCATATGCAAAAACAGCTCCATAATTGCGCTTCCTGTTAGAATATCTGACATTGAAGCAAACCACACAAATGCAGCTGCCATCATAATTCCACTTGTCATACCATATCTAACCGCCTCAAGTGTTATGGCTCTTCCATTAATAAAAAACAGCTCTGTTACACCGGTATGGGACACCAGCGGATTGATTACTGTCATAGCCACGGTAATGGCAATTCCTGTTACAGCAATGGCTGTTGGAAAGCTTCTGCGTCTCTGTACTATCCAGAGAATTCCGATTATCCACGCAATTCCTGTCGTTACCGGATTCATCACGAACATTACAGGAATAAGAACTGCAAGAAAATATACTGCCTTCACCAATGGATGGTGGTCTTCAAAGCTTCTCACTGCTTTACCTCCCCTTCCGTATAAATCCATTCTACATAATCTCCGGAATTAAGTCTGCAGGCTGCCGCTGAGGTCTGTGGGAACTGCGTATTCACACAGTAGGTCCACCCGGACATTGAGCCATAATCAAATTCATTAAGTCCGTCTATTCCCCTGATATATATATTACCCAGCATTTCATTTCCGGTATAATCTAGATTAAGCTCATATCTTGCTGCTGTTTCATACAGCTGTTCAAAGACGCTCTCTCCCTCATCTATCCTTACCTGGCATTTATCAAGAATCATACCGTCATATCCCTTTATGGATATATAGGTGATATATTCTCCTTCATCCTTTGCATCACTGTAATGCTCGGCTCTCGTCTTAATATCTGACAGTCCAAAATAGCAGCACAGACTGGCAGCAGCTGCAACAATAATGATTGCTCTGACAGGCGACCATCTATGTCTTACAATCATAACAGCTATTAGTATTACTGCAAAAATAATAACCACTGCAAGAATAATAAGCTTAATAGTCTTCCCATTTATATTGGAGGTCTCGGAAGTAACAACAGCACTCTCTATTTCTTCTGTTGTTTCAGTCTCTGCAGCGATAGTACTCGCAGCTTCAGAAGGTGGTTCTACAGGCTCCACCTTAATGTTCTCCATTTTTTTACCAAAATTATATATAAATATTCCATTGTTCTCATAATATTCAAGACATACCATTGCCTGCAGCACCTGTGAGGTTGCCATCCCATTGCCTGTGCCGCCCATGGTATGGGCAAAGCCCCCATCTCCACAGGAATATTCCATAATAGCGTCAAGAAGATTGGTGCCATTTTTGATAAATCTTGTATCAGTTCTATAATCTATGTGTAAAGCACAAAGTGCCATCAGCACCTGTGCAGAGCTTTCAACGTTTTCAACTCCCATGCTTGCATATCCGGCAGAAGCCTTTTGCATCACTGACAGACATTGTACTGCCTTATCAATCTGTGTACTGTACACAGGATAATATATAGCCAGTGCCTGTAATGCCATTGCTGTCACATCCGCATCTGAATACTGCCCGGAAAGTGACCAGCCACCATCCTCATTCTGCTGCTCTATAAGAGCCCTTGCTGTGTCTTCACCTGTAATTTCACAGTCATAATCACGGCTGTTAATAAGCATAAGACCATATATATAGCTCATTATTCCAAAGCTTCCGGTCTGTTCATTAATAACCTTTTCTATCCATTCCTTTTCCACATTCAGGCAGGAAAAAGCCATTGCTATTCTTTCATAATCCGTTGCTTTCATGTATTTGAAGGTTGCTGCATAATTCTTTGCAGCCTCTACATATCCGCTATAGTCAGCCTGAACATTATGCTGCACCAGGTCAATAACCATCCATTCAGTAGGAGATACTCCTGCATAAGGAACAAGGCCGTTGTCAACGAACTCCTGAGAACTCGTGGCAGCAGCCTGCTTCTGTTGATACGTAATAATTGAATTGACGGTGTCTGTTACAGAAGTATCAGTACTTCCCCACACAGACACCTGACCTGCCATTGTACAGAACAGTATAATGACAAGTATATATTTTACTAATTTATTTTTCATATCCTGTTTTTCTCTTAATTGAAACTGCGGTTACAGCTGCTGCACCAAGTAAAATAACATAGAATACCCATGGCTGTGAATCAGCGGTTGCAACATCCTTTTGCAGATTAATCTTATAATCCGGTGCAAATCTTAACACAAGTGTCATGCCATTGCTGCCCTTTTTACTTATCTGAAGCCTATGGTCTCCCTTAGTGCGATACTCTGGTGCAATTGTAATCTTACCATCAGCATCAGTAACATATTCCACACTCTTGTCTCCATTGTACCAGGTTACAGTTGCGCCTGCTACCGGATGAATCTCTGTAGATGGATTGTAATCCTTATCATAAGAAGTATCTTTACTTGTGAATTTTATTACACCCTTATCCTCAAGCTCAGTGGTATCAGCAACAGGAGTCTGAAATCCCATATCATAGGAGCCTCCATAATAAAATACAACTACATCCTTATCAGTGATAGTAGTGCTGCTTATTCCCGCTGCACATTCCTGTCCGTTAACAGTAACCATCCAGCCATCATATCCACCAAACTGAGCAGCTCCCTCATCCTGAATTGCCACAATATATTTGCCTCCATAATATGAATCCTGCATATCTATGGTGATTGAATCTGATGCTGCATCTACCTCTGCCATCAGCTCCTCAAGATTTGCTGCTGATGTACTTACTGTGTCATAGAACAGATTTCCATCATTCCCTTCAATTCTAAGAGTTACACTCTTATCTCCATCCTGTGCAGCTACTGCTGTGCACATGGTTCCTGCAGCAAGCACCGCCGCTGCCAATAATGCTGTTAGCTTTTTCATATATTTCTCCTTATATTATAATATAAGGCACCTGCAGGATATGCAGGTGCCCTTAACTAACAGACCCCAGTTCTATGGCTGTGGTCTGATTAATCCGGCTTTGCTTTTCCCTACCCAAAAACAATCCAATATATTCACATATGACGAGCGATCTGGCTTGCAGCAATGCTGCTTACAGTTATGGCTGTAGCTCCGGACTTTCACCGGATTCTCTCCTGAATATCTCACGATATTTTCTTCATATATGTATTCAATTCTAAATTCTTCTAATTAAGCACTCCGCTCCTGCCAATAATATCAGCTATTGCAGCAAGCTCCTCTGCTGGCTTAACAAGTGCAAATCTTACATAGCCCTCACCCATTGGTCCAAAGGCTGTACCTGGTGTTCCAACTACACCAGCCTTATCAATAAGTGCCTCACAAAATGACTGGGATGTATATCCCTCAGGAACAGGAAGCCATACAAACATTGTTCCCTGTGAATCCGGAACATTCCATCCATATTTTCTCACTCCGCCAAGCAGTGCATCTCTTCTGTTCTGGTATTTCTGACACTGGGTAATTACGCTGTCTCTTGGCCCCTTAAGAGCCGCTACTGCTGCCTTTTGAACAGGATATGACATACCAAAATCATACTGGCTTCTAAGCAACTTCAGTGCATCAATTACTGACTTATTACCAATACAGAAGGAAATTCTAAAGCCTGTTACGTCATAGGACTTGGACAACGAGAAAAATTCAACTCCAACATCCTTTGCTCCCGGAATGGACAGAAACGAAAAGCCCTCTCTTCCATCAAAAATAATATCAGAATACGCATTATCATTAATGATAAGAAATCCATATTTATTAGCATATTGAATCATTTTCTCATACATAGACTTTGGTGCTACAGCTCCAACCGGATTGGATGGATATGATAACACAATATATCTGGTTCTCTTAAGAAGTTCCTCTGGAATATCCTCAATAACCGGAAGGAAATCATTTTCCTTAAGCAGTGGGTAATAATGAATCTCTGCCCCACCAAGATATGAGCCGGCTTCAAATACAGGATAACCTGGGTCAGGCAAAAGAACTACATCTCCCGGATTGCATATTGCCATTCCAAGGTGTCCCATTCCCTCCTGGGTTCCATGAACACCAGTAACCTCATCAGCGCTTATAACTGTATTGTATCTGTCAGCATAATAATCAACTACAGCGTCAAGCATTTCCTGTGAATCTATAAGTGAATATCTGTAGTTAACAGGGTCTGCCACTGCTTCTGATACTGCATCCATAATATGCTTAGGTGGTGCAAAATCCGGTGTTCCTACAGAAAGGTTGTACACTGTTCTGCCTTCCCTTATAAGCTGGTTCTTTTTCTCATCAAGAGCCGCAAAAATACCGGTTGTAAAATGTTCAAGTCTCTTTGCGCATTTGTATTCCATAACTATAACCTCACTATTTTCCCTATCATATACAGGGTATTTTGACCTAAAAACGATTGTACAACAAAGGGTGCCCAATTGCAACCTTGCGGTCATATCAATTGAACACCCTTCGTCATAGATTATAACTATATTCCATTATTAAATTATGTTCTTATTCCATGCACTGTAATCAGGGTCCTCACTATGGTCAGGTAAATCATAATTGTCATTAAGGTACTGTCCTATATAGCCTGTAACCTTTCTTGCACCATGAATGTTAAGGTGGTTACCGCCATCCTTTGAGTCTTTATTCCAGTCAATTTCAAGCTTATCAACCATAAGGTTCATATCAATATAGGTTATATCTGCCTGCTCTGCAAAGGCTGCGGTTCCATTATGCTTAGAGTAATTCCAGTTATCCGGAGACGGAACACTCACAATAATAAGCTGGGCTTTATTCTCATCACATAAAGCCTTAATCTTATTAATATATTCTGCAGAAAGCTCTGGAACTTCCTTTACCTTACTGGTCTCAATCATATATTCTCCACCGGTATAAGGCTTAACACTATTCCTTACACAAAAGCCCTTATGAAGCTTCTCCTTAATATTAGTCTCTTTGCTGGTAAATGCTGATTTCATGGCATTTTTCCAGCGTGAATGATATTTAAGAACAGGAAATACCTTAGAAGCATAGCTCATAGACTTATCATCAGGGTCTTTTTCCGTTCCTGCATATCTGTAAAAATTATCAGCCTCAAGCACTACTACCTTAGGAGACTGTGTTTTAAATGCACTTTTAATGAGCTCATAGGTATCACACAGTCTCTGTGCTCTGATTCCACACACATAAGAGGTAAAGCCATAATTCTGCCACATCTGACATGGAATAAATGAGGAATATGCCTCACTGTCTCCTGCAAACAGAACATCAATTGTATTATCAGGCTCCTCAGCCAGGTCATCAAGCTTGCTGCTTACCTCAATAGCGTCATACACTTCTGCCTTAGGCTTCATAAATGCTGACGTTACCAGCAGAATACCTATCAGGCCAACAATAAAAAATACACTTCTAAAAATTTTCCTCATATTAAAAGCCTCCTAATAACCTGCGTAAATCATATCTATTGCAGAATATCCTACTCCATATGCTCCAAAGATAACTACGCACATAATCACTGCATACCAGAATACCCATCTAAGCGGCAGCTTCCATCCCGCAATTTTCTCTCTGATATTAATTCCTTTTTCACGAATTATTCCAACAATAAGAACAATTATAAGTCCAACTCCAACTACTGCCAAATCATTCCAGTCCATCCCAAGTCCATCCATGTTCTTAAGCAGTTTTGTTATATGAAAATCTGTAACAATCTGCCCAAGCATAGCAAATCCCTGTTTAACTGTTGGTGCCCTGAAAAACATCTCTCCAAGATTAATAATAATAAACAGCTTAAGCATTCTAAATACTCTGTAACCCTTACTGTCCCTGTTAATGTGAAGCTTGGCAGTCAGCTTGACAACCGGCTCCTCAAAGAGATTCTCAATAACAATCAGTACAAAATAATACATTCCATAGAATATATATGTCCAGCTTGCACCGTGCCATAATCCGTTACATGACCATACACAGAAAAGTGCGATAATCGGTGCAACAAATTTGCCTACATTTCTGCCGAATTTCTTTTTAACCTTTTTGGCAAGATTCTTAACGGGCTTAGCAAGGGAAACCGGGTAAAATATGTAGTCCTTGAACCATGTACCAAGAGTTATATGCCATCTGTGCCAAAAATCAGAAGCATCCTTGGCAAAGAATGGCTGACGGAAATTCTCCGGAAGCTTAACACCAAAAAGCTCTCCACTACCAATTATTATATCCATGCAGCCTGAGAATTCCATATAAAGCTGAAATGTGTAGCATATAACACCAAACGCCACACAGGCACCATCATAGGAGCCATGAAATTTAAATACATTAGATGCTACAGCACCAAGTCTGTCTGCAATAACAATTTTTTTAAACAGACCCCAGACAATTCTCTGGTATCCAAATTTAAGATTGTCAAACTTAAGTCCCTCTCCTGAATAAAGAGAATCCGCAACCTCGTGATATCTGCTGATTGGTCCCTCCATAACCTGAGGGAAGAAGCTAAGGTACAGCGCCAGCCTTCCAATATTGCGGTCCGGCTTAGTGGTTCCCCTGTACACATCTGTAATATACGAAATCACCTGCAGTGTGTAATATGATATTCCTACCGGTACAAGAAAATCAATTGGCTTAAAATTCCATTGTGACTTAAATATATGTAAAAAATCGGATATGCTCTGTCCAAAGAAATTAAAATACTTAAGTGTAATAAGTATCGCAAGACTTATTAATGTTCCAAAAGCAAGAACATATCTCTTTCGCTTCATTATCTCATGAGAAGTTCCCTGGGCTGTCAGTGTGATATTCTCAATCCATATTCCTGCATAGTGCGCAATTAATGTGGCACATAAAAGGTATATTACAAGCTGACCGCTAATCATACAGAAAAAAGTATAATTGGCTGCCAGCAGTGCCAGCCACCTGAATTTTTTAGGTACCAGCTGATATACCAGAAGAACAATTGGCAGAAACACGGCAAAATATTTTACCAGGTGATACTGCATTTTACTGTTCTCCCTTCAGACGGTTAATCATCTTCCAAAGACTGTCTGCCGAATTAAAGTTCTCTGCTACAAGCTCAGCTGGAGATACTTCAACATCAAATGCATCCTCTATCTCAGATACAAGCGACAGAATTCCAAAGGAATCAAGAATATGGTCATCAATAAGTGTTGTACATGTGCTGTAATCAACTCCCGGCTGAATATCCTCCAAAATCTCAATTAACTCTTCCATCTTACATTTCCTCCATCATATATGAATTTAATAAATGTGTTCCCACAGGCTTTCTTACCTGGGAAAAACCATCCTTAGCTGAATATATTATTACCTGAGGCAGATTTCTGCTCAGGAAAAGTGCCATTCCCTCTGTGACTGAATAAGCACCACAATTATGAAATACTATGTAATCTCCTATATGAACATCTCCAAATGGTACTTCCTTGACTATCACATCATTAACAGTACACAGTGAGCCACATATTGTCCACTTCATACCATTATTCTCCCGCTTTGGAACCACATCCATAAATGGCTGCTTCATGCCCATTATCTGTCCGTAATAATTTAGCTGGTGTATTCCGCCATCCACTATCAGATAGTTATCTTCCTCTGTGTGTTTAACATCCATCACAGTTGTAAGATAATAACCACACTGAGAAGCAATAAATCTGCCCATCTCAACAGTTACATGGTCAAAAGCTACTGCCCCATCAAGTATCTGTGCAAGACCATCAAGCAGCTCACAATCGTCTACCGGCTTATCACTCGTAAAATATGCAGCTCCCAACCCCGGTCCATACTCCAGATTAAGACCTGTAATATTATATCTGTTCTTTAGCTCAATAAAATAATCATTAAGCTCTGTAATTTCTTTTTCTATCTTTTTAAGCTTTTTCTGAGTACCAGAATAATAATGAATACCTGTAAGCACAATATGTTCATCAGCCATACAGCTCTTAATTATGTCCTCCAGGGTCTTTTTGTCAACTCCAAACTGATTACCGCTTGACAGTCTTATAATGACCTTAACGCTGATATTATATTCTGTGGCAACATGACTTAGTATTCTCATATGCTCAGGAGATTCTATGGTGTATATCCCATGTCCCTGACTTAAGGATACTATTCTTTCCATGGAATCAAGGGTTTTATTAACCCCCGAGATAACTATCTTATCCGGTGATATATTCATACGGTTACATATCTCATATTCTCCGGGCGAACATACCTCGAAACAGTCAATTATTTTGTCCAGCGACTTAACGAGAAACGGATTAGCCTTCATTGCATAGCAGATTCTGGCTCTGTCTCCAATATGTCTCCTGATTAAATCTATTCTACGGGACAAAATATCCTCATCAAAAATATATGATGGAGTGGAATATTTCTGTTTTGCCTCTTCTATTGCACTAAGCTCCATGACGTCCACCCTCCTCATATAATGCCTTAAGAGCATTACGGTCTATTTTACCATTCTTGGTAAGCGGCATATCTTCTATATTATAGAACACATTAGGAACCATAAAATCCGGTACCTTATCCTTCAGCTCATCTATAACCAGTCTCTTGTCATCACTGCCAACGTAGAAGCAGACAATTTTATTCTTCCTGGTATCAAAAAAGCAGCTGGCTCTCTCAACTACAGACAGGCTGTTAAGTGCCATGTCAATTTCCTCAAGCTCAATACGATGTCCCATATGCTTAATCTGAAAATCCTTACGTCCTGCAAAATACATCTGACCATCCTCACCAATAAGTGCCAGGTCTCCGGTATGATATATTATCTCAGGATAAAAATGATTCAAAGGATTCTGGGTAAATGCTCTGGCTGTTGCCTCTGGATTATTATAATATCCCAGTGCAAGTGTTGTACCTGCAACACACACCTCCGCTGCCACATTTGCCTGCGTTACCATAGTATTATCATCATTAAGCAGAAAAACCTTCTCATTAGGAAATGGCACGCCCATTGGCAGCTTCTCATCCTCACCAAATTCCCTGTCAAGTATGTAATATGTACAGTTACAGGTTATCTCTGTAGGTCCGTACAGATTAACAAACATAGCGTCCGGGTAATATGCACGCCACTGATTAAGCTGTTTAATTGGCATTAATTCTCCGCTAAACATAATCTTATTAATCTTAGATGGAACCTTATACTTTAATCCATGCAGTCTGTTAAGCATACACAGTGCCGAAACAGCCCATATAACTGTTGTAACCCCATTGTCATCAAGCATATCCACAACATTGGTTGGGAACATAAAATATGACTTTGGTATTATAACCAGGGTTGCTCCTGTCTTAAGACATGAATATATGTCCTTAACAGATACATCAAAATCAAATGGTGCCTGATTACCAATAACATCCTCACTGGTAATACCAAATATATCCGTAAAATTATTAATAAAATCTATTACTGACCTGTGGGCTACAACAACACCCTTAGGTACGCCTGTAGAACCAGAGGTAAAAATACCATACAACGGGTCAGTATCAAGAGCCTGCGCCCTTATTGCTGCCAGTCTGTCCTCATCAATATCACAGGAAATACTGCATATGTCAGCAACTGTCCCTGTAAATTCAATGCCTGTAAACCGGTCAGCATACTCTGCTGATGTTATAACAAGCTCCGGTTCCAGTACATTTATTATCTGTGAAATTCTCTGCTGTGGAAAATTAGGATCCACAAGTACGTAAAAGTCACCTGCATATACGGTACCCATAAATATGGACAAAGCCTCCACGCTTTTCTCCATAAATACCACAACCGGTCTTCTGACCTCATTGATTGTCGCAATATATGAGCCTATCTCCCTTGCCTTCATCATTAGCTGGGAATATGTGCACTCGCCTCTATCGTCTCTTGCGGCCACCTTGGCAGGATAACGCTCTGCCGACGCTTCAAGATATTCAAGAATGTTCTTCATGTTGTCCCTCTTCATTCATATTTAATAGCTTAGTGTACTACGCTCTCTAGTACACTTATATTGTTAATATATCATTACATTTCCAGTAAGTCAATACATATTGTAATTAATGGTACTTTTTTATCACTATGCTGGCATTATGTCCGCCAAAGCCAAGAGAACTGCTTAGAGCATATTCTATATCCATATGGCAATTATCCTTACAGTAATCAAGATTCAGCTCATCATCTGTCTCTCTAAGTCCTGCTGTTTTATGAATAAAGCCCTCCTGGAGCTCCTTAATACACGTAATTGCCTCAACAGCACCTGCAGCGCCAAGAAGGTGTCCCGTCATGGATTTGGTAGAATTAACCTTAAGTCTGGCAGCCTTATCCCCAAATAATTTATTAATAGCTCTCGTTTCAAATAAATCATTAAATTTAGTAGAGGTTCCATGAGCATTAATGTATTGAATATCATCAATTGTAAGCCCCGCATCCTCTATTGCATTAAGCATTGCCCTTGCAGCTCCCTCTCCATCAGTTCTTGGAGCGGTGACATGGTATGCATCACTTGTACAGCCATAGCCTGCAATCTCAGCATATATATGTGCACCTCTATTTACTGCATGCTCATATTCCTCAAGTACCAGAACTCCACATCCCTCTCCCATTACAAATCCATCTCGGTCCTTATCAAATGGGATTGAACATCTTTGTGGGTCGTCTGATAATGAGAGTGCTTTAAGAGCCTCAAAGCCTGCAACAATCATGCTTGTAATGCAGCTTTCTGTTCCACCTGCAAGCATGACATCTGCATCATTATACTGAATAGTTCTTGCAGCCTCTCCAATTGCATTAGTTCCTGCAGCACAGGCTGTTACCGGGTTGAGACTTTTTCCCATAAGTCCATAATGTATACATATATTACCGGACGCCATATTAGACAGATACATTGGCAAAAAAAACGGATTAACCCTTCCAGGTCCCTTTGTCTCATATGTATCATACTGATTTTCAAATATGCTCATTCCACCAACAGCGGAAGCTACTGAACACCCTACTCTAAATGGATCCTCAGTTTTCATATCAAGTCCTGCATCCGCAATTGCTTCTCCTGCTGCTGCCATTGCAAACTGTGTAAAACGCTCCGTTCTTTTTGCAGTCTTAACATCCATGAAATCTACAGGATTAAAGCCCTTAACCTCTGCAACCATCTTACATTTATTCTTCTCAGGAGGAGTAAACTGTGTAATCGGTCCAAAACCAAGTCTGCCCTCCTTAATTCCATTTCAGAATTCCTCTACTGTATTGCCAATAGGCGTAATTACGCCCATACCTGTTACTACTACTCTTCTATCCTTCATTATCCGTTATCCTCCTAAATTGCCATTCCGCCATCAACAGAAAATACCTGGCCTGTAATATAGCCAGCCTGTTCTGATGCAAGGAAAGCTACAAGATAAGCCACATCACTGGCCTCACCGATTCTGCCAAGTGGAATCTGACTTACCATTGTGTTTTTGGCAGCATCATTCATTGCCATAGTCATGTCAGTATCAATAAAACCTGGTGCAACTGCATTGCAGGTAACACCTCTTGGTGCCAGCTCTCTTGCTGTGCTTTTGGTAAGTCCAATAATTCCCGCTTTGGACGCACTGTAATTAGCCTGCCCGGCATTGCCAAGTACGCCTGATACTGAAGATATGTTGATTATCCTGCCGCTTCTCTGTTTAAGAAGGTAACGCGAAAGATGTTTGGTGGTATTAAAGGCACTCTTAAGATTAACCCTTAATACATCATCAAAATCCTCTTCACTCATTCTCATTATGATATTATCTTTTGTAATACCTGCATTATTAACAAGTACATCTATTCTGCCGTACTCCTTAACAACCTCATCAATCATTTTTTTGCTGTCCTCATAGTCAGACACATCGCACTGATATGTGGAAGCGCTTCCTCCAGCCTCGGTAATTTCCTTAACAGCAGCTGCTGCCCCTGCCTCAGATGAATTGTAATTCACGATTACATGCATTCCTGCTTCTGCAAGGGAAACTGCAATTGCGCGGCCAATTCCACGGCCTGCGCCTGTTACTAAAGCTATTTTCTTCATTCTGTTCCTTATCTCCTACCATATCAGGTAAAATACCTGATACTTTTTTCTATACGGCCATTAATGTCCGTAAAATGTCCACCTGGGTTCATCTCCATAGTGGCATCTCTTATTCCCCTTAAATACTCATATACCTCACTGGTACGTTCAAGCACTGTCTGTCTAAGAACATTTTTAGTCATGGCTTCTTTGGTTCCCAAAGACAAATAGTAGCTTCTGGTCCGTGTTGACGGTTCATTACCAGTTAAGTACTCTGCCATACCCGGGTACCACATCGACCCCGACACCGAAGCCGCGTAATCATAGTCCCCGGTAACATATGACATATACAAAGCCATAATTCCGCCAAGTGAATAGCCACCAATGCCTCTGCAGGTTACATCAGCATCAATGGACTGCTCCACATAATTAATTACCTCATCATGGAAACAGGCAGCATATTCTCCACCCTTTCCGGTAACATCCATTCCCTCCAGCTTCTCACCACAGCTCCAGGGAGTCATCATGCTGCTCCAGTCATAAGGATATACCATACACAGCCATATTCCCTCCGGCGCACTTATCTGCGCACTCTCTGCAGCAATAACATACATAAGCCTTCCAGTGAAGCTTCCATTACGAATGATTCTTATTCCATTGTTCTGTAAATAGGTTAATTTTTCATTCATGGCGACAATTATATCATACTTTTCTTCATATGAGTAACTTTATTACAAAATTGTCATAAAATACAGTATTAAGTCTCTAGGAGGATTTATGAAAAGAAATCTGAAGCTTATACTTTTAGCGGTAATTCTTACCTGCACATGTCTTGTTGGATGTACAAAAGAAAAAAGTGGCCTTACAAAGGTTACTCTCAATGAGGTAGCACATTCCATTTTTTATGCACCACAATACGTCGCTATTGAAAAGGGATATTTTAAGGATGAGGGCATTGACATTACTCTGGAAACAGGCTTTGGAGCCGATAAAACAATGACTGCACTCCTTTCAGGCAATGCTGATATCGGCTTCATGGGCTCCGAATCCACTATATACACCTATGCCCAGGGGGCTGATGACTACGCCGTTAATTTTGCCCAATTAACCCAGCGCGCCGGTAATTTTCTTGTAGCGCGTAACCAAATTGCAGACTTTGACTGGAACATGATAAAGGGCAAAACTGTCATTGGTGGCCGTGCAGGTGGCTGACACATATCAATGTAAATATCAAAAGGCATTCATTTTCCACATTACCCTGCATATACTTTATTGATGTGATAAAAACAGGTAATAATATGAAACAACCAGCTTACTATCTCTGGGAAAGCAGTTATTCCACCCATGGGGAATATGAAAAAGCAAAGGATAAATACACAAAGCTTGGCTATCGCGTTGTAACATTTCAGGATTCTCAAAAGGAGCACGACATATACCATGGTCTTAAAGCCATTATTGCAAGGCACTCTGCTGAGAAACGGGAGGAATAGTATGACTGTAGGATATGTACGTCTTTCCCGTGATGATGATGGTCATAACTATGTATCAATTGACAATCAAAAGCTTATATTAACCCAGTATGCCCAGGCTAACAACCTGACTATAGAAAGATGGTATGAGGATGATGGGTTCTCAGGCTATATTTTCAATCGTCCCGCTTTTTCCCGTATGCTGGAGGATATTAATAAGGATGTAACTACCATACTTGTAAAGGATTTTTCCCGGCTCGGGCGTCATAATGCCCGGGTTCTTCTGTTTCTTGATGATATTAAAAAAACGGGCTGTCGTTTAATTGCTGTTGATGATGATTACGATTCCTCCACCTCAGATGATGACCTTATAGGCATCAAAACCTGGTACAATGAACGCTATATTAAGGATACCAGTAAAAAAATACGGCGTGCTCTTAATGCTCGTCAAAAAGCCGGCACGCTGATTATCAATGCTCCATATGGATACAAATGTGACCCCCATGATAAACAAAAATTTAATATTGTTGACAGCGAAGCTAAGTGCATCAGAGAAATATTTGACATGTATATCAGTGGCATGGGATATCGGCGAATTGCCTTAAGTCTTAATGATAAAAAAATACTGACTCCCTCTGCTGCGCGAGGGCGTAAGCTTCCTGATAATACAGGAATAATGTGGACAGACAGCATGGTCCGTTCTATTATCAGCAACGATATTTACACTGGTGTTCTGCGGCTTCACAAGCGTTCACGTATTGTAATTCATGGAGCTGACCGACGTGTTCCACAGTCACAGCAGTATATTTTTCCATCCCACCATCCGGCAATAATATCCCATGATATCTACACAAGAGTATGTCAGATTAGGGCTTCAAGAAATAATTCCTCCTTTCGCGGCAAGTCATCCACTACTCCCTCCGACGCATTTGCCGGCCTGCTCTACTGCAGCAGCTGTAATCATCTGCTTACCCCCATTACCAGATATTCCTCCAATCGCATTCCTCACAGATATTACATTTGCAGTCTGTACAATTCCAAAGGTAAAAAATACTGTTCCTGTTCCCATCTGGTTCATTATGAGGACCTTACTGCAGCTGTATTATTCTACCTCAACCTGTGTATTAAGCTTGCTTCTGATGAGCCTGTATCCCCTGATATCTGCGAGTCCCACCGCATCAAAGCCTCTATCATTAACTATGAGGAAAAGCTGACTGCACTGATTAACAGCCGGTCCGCTCAGCTTATCAAAAGTGACACATCTTCAATAGTTATTGAATGCTATGACAGACTAATTAATGAAACCGCTGATACTCTTAACAATCTTAAATATAAGCTTGCCCAACAGCAATCGGCATCCACCCCTGTTGTATCAGAAAAAAAGCATTTGCAGAATATAATTGAGAAAGAGTCCTTTACCTCCTATGACCTTGCAATGCTTTTTGATAAAATATGTGTGTATCCATCAGGCTGTTTGGATATTGAGCTTCATTACGATTCCAGTTGTTTACATTAATCCGTGGAAACCAGGTGGTATGCCGGAAATGATTCTTGAGTATATTCTTAAGCAGCACGGAATTATTCCGGGAAAAGATGTCACAATAATTCAGAATATTGATTTTGGTCTTACCAGTGGTGCCTTTGCTTCTAACACAGGCGACTTTACCGTTGAATTTGAACCCAATGCCACTGCACTGGAGCTTGAAGGAAATGGCTATGTTGTTGCATCCCTTGGTGTCGACAGCGGTTATGTACCATATACAGCCTACAGTGCCAAACAAAGCTATATTAAAGATAATCCAGATGTAATTAAGGGCTTTACAAAAGCACTTGAAAAGGGTATGGATTATGTTGACAGTCACTCTGCCGAGGACATTGCCAATGTAATAGCTCCGCAATTCGATGACACTGATGTCTCAACTATCACCTTAATTGTAGAACGATACAAGAGTCAGGATACCTGGAAAACAGATTCCACCTTTGAAAAAGAAGCCTTTGACCTGCTTCAGGACATTCTAATAAGTGCAGGTGAATTGGAGGAAAAGGTTCCATATGAGGACCTTGTAACTGATCCTTTTAAGTAGTTTTAAAGTATATTTTAACCAGCATCAAGGGTCTGCTGTGAAGCTTCACCCACCGCTGCTGATACAGGACTAAGGCAGAACGCAGAACTCATCCGACCCCGGTCACACACCGTGTAGAACACTGGGAATTTATGAACAGATGCTTGCGCATCCTACAGCTTTAAAATGAGTCTGTTACTGTTCATAAATTCAATATAGACTTGAAGGTGTGCTCCCGGCGTCTGGATTCAGACAGGCTGCGTTCTGCCTTATGTATCATCCGCTGTGGCTGTGCTTCACTACGCAGGCCCTTGAAAGGCTGGCGAAAATATGCTTTATACACTTATATAGTGTGCAGCATTCAGACAGTTTTTAGAGGCAGAGCAGACAGCCTTTTTGTAGGCCTTCCAGCGCAATCGTCATTTACATAAGCCAAATAGTCTGTAAGGCCAGCATGTCTGAGTCAAAACGCCAGAAGCAGTACTCATTATCTTAACCAGAAGCAACAAACATAATGAGGTGAAAAAAATGGATATGTATGCTTGCATACTAATATCCATTTTTCACCTCATGGCTGCGTAGCAGCTGTTTGTGCTTCAATCAAACTCAATGTACTGCGCACTGGGGTTTGACGAGTTCTGGCCGTCAGACTGCCTATGCAGGCGTTGTAAATGAGTGATGGAGCAGAAGGCAGACAAACGGCTGTCTGCCTGCCTCTATAAGCTGTTGCCTGATAATGCAGAAGGCGGACAAACCGCTGTCTGTCCGCCTTTATATATACTGTCCATATTGCAAATTTTACAGATTACTCAGATTTCCAAACTTAGGCATTTTCTTAGGCTCTTCAGTCTTAACCGTGCTTTTTCTGGTGGTATCTGTCCTTGAATTCTCCTCATCCTTGTAATGTTCATTATATATTTTAACAGCAAAATATATAATTCCGGCTGTTGGGAATGCTCCTGCAATAGCTTCAACTACAGGACTGATAATTCCACTGGAGAACAGATATGCAGCAAGCTCAATAACAAAATACATACCCATTGAAATCAGGTACCACAGCTTTGATATTTTTTTCTCAAATGCAGCAAAAAGAGGAACCGATACCGCTACATGGAATAAAAGATATTCAATTACCATAACTGCGCTGAAAATATAATCAACCGGTGAATAATTAATTACCTGGAAAATACTTTCCAGAAGGCTCTCAAGCTCAGACTGAGTTGTTGCACTTTTAATTATCTCAGCAATACCGGTATTGTTAATTGAAAAGCATGACATTACAGTTGTAAACAGACCCATAACTGCCATTAATGCTTCCATACACATAATACCAAGACCAAAAGCAAAAATGTCCTTAATTGAATTCCATTTAAAAGCATAAATCTTCATTGTAAGCATACGTCCAAGAATAGGAAATACTGCTGCCGTAAGTGCAAGACAAATACAGAAAATAATCGGACTGTCACTTAGCACCTTAAGTGGCGAATACCCGAATACCACTCCAATTATTCCTCTTGTTGCAAAATAAAAGAAAATAAGATATGTAGCCAGCCCACCAAAGAATCCAAACATTGTTCCCTTCTGATGTCGTCTTATAACTACTATAAGGCTTACAACTACTGCAATTATAGCAGCCAGCGTTAAAAATCCTACCACGATTGTAGACATTGGAACCTTGGCTGATAAATCATAGCCATCTGGTATTGTAAGCTTCTCATCCATAAAAATATTTTTCATAATCATTTCCTTTCGCTTTAAATATAATCGAGTAGGCTGGCTCCTACTCGATTAGCAATGGGTCACTTCGCCTGACGGCTCAGTGTCCATTGGCCAGCATATAGAAATTCGTGCAAGCACTTACCGCCGCCGACCCATGGAGGGGGCTTTACAAGTCTGCATGCTGGCTTATTGCACAAAAAGGCTGCCACTTCTGACAGCCTTGTCCGTAATCCTGTTGAATGACAATATACTTTTGATCTAATTATATATAATAGAAAAAGGCACACTGCAAACCATCGATTATCGTACCGTAATTAAATTCTTGTTACGTTAGTTGCCTGTGATCCCTTAGCGCCATCAACAACTTCAAACTCTACCTGCTGTCCTTCTTCAAGTGTCTTGAATCCATCCATAGCAAGTCCTGAATAATGTACGAATACATCTTTTCCCTCTTCATCAGAAATGAATCCGTATCCCTTCTGATTATTGAACCACTTAACTGTACCTTTGTTCATGATAGTACCTCCAAAAAAAATAAAAATAAAATGTTAGTTGTGTATCTCACAACAGTTATAATTTATCATATAGCGTAAAATAAGTCAAACCAATTTTATGGTCTATATATTGTTTTCAAGGCTTTTAAGGTCATCAATAGTAAAATTGTATGCCTTACTGCAAAAATGGCATTTTACTTCAATTGGCTCCCCATCAGCTATAATTGAATCCAGTTCTTTTTTGCCAATGGCAATAAGTGCCTTTGAAACTCTTTCCTGTGAACAGTTGCAGTTAAAGCCAATATCCATTTTATCAAGGATTTCCACTCCCAGGTCTCCCAACAGCAGTTTAAGAATATCCTCCGGCGTATTTCCTTCTGAAAGCATAGCTGTCACAGAGCTTATACCTGTTATTTTCTCCTCAAGTGCAGATATTGTCTCGTCAGTAGCATCTGGCATAACCTGTAAAATAAATCCACCTGCCACGTTAACAGTATTATCCTTGTTCATCAGCACCCCAAGTCCAACTGAGGATGGGGTCTGCTCGCTTGTAGCAAAATAATACGTTATATCCTCAGCGATTTCGCCTGACACCAGCTCACAGCTTCCGCTATATGGTTCTTTTAATCCTTCATCCTTAATAACGGTAAGCACGCCCACTCCAACTGCGCCTGCAACATCAAGCTTACCCTTATCATTGGCTGGCAAAATAACTGCAGGATTGCCTGGATATCCCTTAACATTACCGTTGGCATCTGCCGTAACAACAAGACTCTTAACCGGACCTGCTCCATCAATTCTAAGGGTAAGCACATCCCTCTCGCCCTTCATCATAATGCCCATCATGACTCCTGCTGTTAACAGCCTTCCAAGTGCTGCTGTTACCACCGGGCTGGTATTATGGGCTTTTCTGGCAGTTTCAACTGTAGCTGCCGTATATACAGCAAAGGCTCTAATCTGTCCATTTGCTGCCGTTGCTCTAACCATGTAATCCTTCATTATTCTTTCCTTTCAAGAACATAATATACTCTTTCAGCATTATAATCTGCATCTGACATCATATCCATTCCTAAAATGGCAGTAACCTCAAGACCCGCCTCTGCAGCCGCCTTTTCTACCTCGTCACTGTCAAACGCATGCTGAACATGTTCTTCTGTGTATTTTTTATATAAATCTTTTCTGTCCTTAATAAAGAACGTTAGATAATATTCATTATTCCGGCTTTCACTGTCATAGTCATTTTCCCAGATATAATATCCGGCATCTCTCTCATCAACAAATACCTGGTCTCCCAGTGATTCATAAAATGACCTGGTCTTCATGTCAAAAATAAATATGCCGCCTGGCATTAATACATTATATACACACTCCATCACCGATTTCAGGTCAAAATAATTCTCCATGTAATTCATAGAATCACAAATACTTATAATAACCGGATAGCACCTGTCACATTCCAACGCTCTCATATCCTGCAGTGAGATATTATCACAATAGCCGGACTTTCCAAGTCTTCGCTTCGCAAGCTTAAGCATATCCCCGGAAATATCAACTCCTGACACCTTATGACCTCTGCCGGCCATAAGCTCCATGAATCTTCCTGTCCCACAGCCCAGCTCCAGAATATCACATTTTTCCAGATTGGCTGCTGCCAGAAAAGCTTCCATCTGGTCTGCCCACTTATCATATGGAATATCATCCATAAACATGTCATAAACCTTTGCAAATATCGTATATGAATTCATTTCGTAATCCTTCTTCTTGATTATTTTCACCTGTTAAACTATACTTAAAATAATAATTACAAGTCAGGAAGGAATAATCATGGGCAAACGAAATCTTAAGAAAATAATACGCAGACTGTACATACCAAGGCTCGTATTTCCACTTGCTGTATTTATCGCTACAACAATTATTCTTGTAATGAATCCTTTTGACCACAACCTTCAGCTTGTAAATGTTAAAGATATTTCAAGAGTAGACAAGCTATATGCAGACGATTCACAATATGTGCATATTCACGCAGACAGCCTTATGTACTCCGGCAGTGATTATAATGTAGGTGGCGCCACTAAAGCCCGTGTATATTACACACTTTATGACAACAAATGCTATTTTTTCATTATTTCTGTTGAAAAGCTTCCGGCAGACTATGAAACCCTCACGGACATAACTCTTAACGCAAGGCTTATACATAATCATACCATGTATGACAAGCTTATTTCAAGTACCGCGGAGGCGCTCAGACTTAATAGTCCAGGGCTCAATTCCATAAGCAGTGATGTTCTGATAAGTCAGTATGACTATTCCCATGGACTTACCTCCTTTTACCTGGTAAGTCTTGTGGTTATTAATATTCTATCATTAATATATGCCATACTTTGTGCAATAATCATATGTATGCCTGAGTTGTCCACCTTTGTATTTCACCTTAGAAAATACGGCAACAAAAAGACTCTTTTTACTATCGCCGAGACAGAATTCGATACTGCCGTTGCTACGGGCCGTAAGAATATATTCATTACCGATACCTTTCTGATATCCATATCTGCAGCAGATGTAATTATTATACCACTGGAGAACATTGTGTGGGTCTATGAATACAATGAGCTGCGTCGTTCACATGGAGGTAAAAAAATGTTTCATCCCCTTTGCATTGTTACAGACCATAAGCAGCTATTCAAAATACACCATGTATCCCAGCCTGTATGTGAAATAATTATCAATTCACTTCAGAATCGTTTTCCTGAAATAATGGTAGGCTATAACAATCGGGTAGACTGATTATTGAATCGAGTAGGCTGGCTTATTGCCCAAAAACAGCATCTGGAAAATACCAGATGCTGTCCTTATATTATGCGTTCTTACCGCAACACTTCTTATACTTAAGACCGGAACCACATGGGCATGGGTCATTACGTCCAACTTTTTTGCCCTTAATAACTGTAGTTGACATCTTCTGTTCCTTATACAGCTCTTTTCTTCTGTCTGCGTCAATAAGCGCATCCCATTCAGGAAGTGTATAAAGCCATTCAGCCTTAGCCTCTACCATGTTCTTGTAGAGAAGCTCCTTGTCATAGTCAAGAACTACCTCTGTGTTCTCATCCATTGTCTCAATAGGATTAGCTTTCTTAAGGCTGTCGTTAATTCCATCAAGAAAACCAACCATTGTAAGAAGCTCAACGCCATACTTGTCTGCCAGTTCCTTAACGGTTCCCTTAACTGGTTCATCAGGTGTCTTTAATATCTCTGCATAAATACCTTTTTCAATGTTAAAATAACTAGCCCAGAACA
Organism: uncultured Butyrivibrio sp.; assembly: GCA_964441705.1. Lineage (GTDB taxonomy): Bacteria > Bacillota > Clostridia > Lachnospirales > Lachnospiraceae > Eshraghiella. The sequence goes on along the minus strand of CAYTWF010000016.1, from coordinate 3,264 downwards.
TCTGCTGCTTCTGCTGGTCTGCATTCTGGTCATATGCCATGTCTCTCCATGTATCTAATAATGCCATATCTGTATTCTCCTTATAATTTCCCTTATGGGAATCATACGTATTTGTCATTCAGACCTAGAAATTATATACCATTCATTGTTTTCCGTCAATGAATGATTTTTTTAATCCATCCGAAGTAAGCTCATACACTACTGTGCATACCTCATCTATATATTTACGGTCGTGGGATATGCTTATAACTGCACCTGGAAACTCCTTTATCATTTTTCTTATAACAGGTCCTGACAATGATGAAAAATTTCTTGTAGGCTCATCAAGTATCAGCACATCTGCATCCGAAAGACTCATTTTAAGCAAAAGAACCTTTGCCTTCTGTCCACCTGACAGCCCACGGATTGGATGAGACATCTCATCCGGTGTATACTTTAAAGAACCCAGATACGTCCTTATTTTTGTACGTTCCTTCTTATCTCCTGAATTATCCAGGTAGTCTACCGGATTCTTATCAAGCTCAAGCAGCTCCTCATAATTCTGGGGCATATACATTGTTCTTATATCTGTTCTCCCAAGCAGCTCACTGGCTATTTTCTTAATTAAAGTTGTTTTACCATTTCCATTGTTGCCGATAATGCATACCTTCTCCGGGCCTCTTATCTGAAGATAAATATTTTCAGCAAGCAGACGAAGACCGTCTGGAGTCATCAGCTTGGGAAGCTCATATTCAATAACCTTCTTTCCTCTTGGCATAACCGAATCAGTTCCACCAAGCTTGAAAAATATAGCCTCCTCCTGTTCGGGCATTTCTGTCATATTCTCACTCTCACGCTCAAATCGTTTTCCCATAGCCTTAACTGTATGCATTTTATCCTTAAGATTTCTTGCTGCATGCGGGTCACCTCTGGATATTGCTGACTGGTCATGCTCTACACTCTGATATATCCTTGCATACTTCTCCTGACGTGCCTTCTGCTGTATACGTTCATTAACTGCCTGCTGCTCCTGCTTTTGGTATTTGTGCAGTCGCTCCTCTACATACTGTCTGTATCCCATATGTGCAACTGTATATCTGCTCTTCTGTTTTCGCATAAGCTGTTCAATATGAATAATCATGGTGGCAGTATTTTCTATCAGGGTCTCATCATGGGATATATACAAAACAATGTGCTTCCAGTCATTAATTATTTTTTCCAGCAATTCAAGTGTCTCAATATCAATATCATTGGAGGGCTCATCCAAAAGAAGAACTGTTGGCTCCTGTATAAGTATTCTTATAAGCTGCGCTTTAATCTTCTCTCCGCCAGACAGGCTTTCCATTTTCTGTTCACTGTAAAAAAAATCCGGACTAATCTTAAAGCTTCTGGCGTATTCAGTCAGCTCTCTTGGTGTAATATCATAAAATTTTTCATTCTCTGTAAAAAATTCATAAAGCGTTTTACACCTGTCCATATCCGGAAGCTCCTGAGGAAGATATGCCAGCCTCTCCCTTCCTGATATAAGCAGACCTTCACAATCTGTATATTCATCTACAAGCTGTGGATTGTATATCCACTTCATCAGTGTAGACTTACCATTGCCCTCTTCACCTATAATGACTGCCTTATCTCCATCATTAAGCACAAGCTGAAACTTTTCCAGAATAACCCTTAAATCCTTTTTATGTGTAATTGTAAGTTCTTTGATTTGTAACATATATTTCCTCCTTACTGCATTCTGACGGCTTATAGCAATAAAATAAGCCTGCTTTGCGTACGCAAAAACAGACCCGTGGAAATACAATACACCTGTGTTCCAGTGGAATAATCCTGATAATCATGGGATAATCTAATCTATGCGTACACCAACTAACCTGAATTCTCAGGTCTTCGTTAACAAATATGCGTACTATACAAATTAAACTATCGAATAATCATTGCTCCACTCTGCACTTTCAGTGCCCTTTCTTCCTAATTGAATATAATTATATCACTTTAAAAAATAATATACAATAAAAAGCTGTTATTTATGTTACTTTGCTGATATACTATAGCTATTAATAATAACGAGGTGTTTAGTATGAAACATTCAAAATTTGCGCGTATTATGGCCATTGTTGCCATTGTACTTTTAGTTGGTATGTATGTAACTTCACTTGTATTTGCTCTTATACATAATTCATTTGCCAATACAATGCTCAAAATATCCCTTACAGGTACATTTGCAATACCTGTAATAATCTATCTGATAATGATGTTCTACAGACTGTCCCATCCAAAGGACAAGGTTGACGAGGATTAAGAGCTTATCTTCTATATTAATGGAAAGCACTTCATTCGTATGCTATAGATTTGCAAGTGCCCCATCTAATACACATACTGCTGAAAAGTGTTTCCATTAATACAGAAGATATGCCTGTGTCATTAAGTCCCACCACTTGCGAAAAACAATGGGAAAAAGCATTTCTAATCTAACTCAATAAATGCCCTTCTCTGTATGAGCACTCTAAATAACTTGGATTTTGATAATACAAATCTGTTTGAAAATTAGATATTTCATCACTAATAAAAGATGAGAATATATTCATTATTTCCGATACTTCCTGTCCGCTTTTTGCACAATCTTCTATAAGAATACAATATAATTTTCCAATATCCTGAAAATCAGGAATTTTGTATTTGGAATTAGAAATAGTATCAAATGAACCATGGGAAATACTATATTGTTCAATAATCTCATCACTGACCTGTTCAAATGAGAGACAATGGTTCACTTCCGCATCCTTTAACTGTTTCTCTATTCCTTCCATGCCAAGACATTGTACAATCTTCCCCCGTTTATTTTGGGTTTTTCTTGCTGTGTATTCAATCAACGAACATACATAGAATAAATCATTCTTTTCTTTCTCGGTCATAAATCACTTCACTCCCTTCAAACTTCAAACAGCTTAAGGCTGATAATGTATGAAAACTTATCTGGTGCGTAGGATATCGAAATTCTGCCAATGCCCAAAACTGCTTTCTATTAATTTTTCCTGCAATAAAATCATTGACATAATTCCATATTGTATCATTTGCCATCGGTCCCTCTACAATATCATATCTATGTGTTTCTCCACTTCTGCATTGTGTAATAAAGTCAAGCCATTCGTCTGACATTTCGCTGAATTTCAGAACAGATAATGCATCGTTTGGTTCATACTTTTTTCCTTTCTAATATCATATTTCTCACTCGATATGTTTATACACTTAACTAATATTATACCTCTTTCTAATTCATTC
>CAYTWF010000015.1:0-46463 GCA_964441705.1 uncultured Butyrivibrio sp. | reverse complement strand
TCTGAAAGAAAACCACTGGATTTTAATTTGAAATTGGTTAACTAAATGACATTGACTAATGATACGTGAAAACTAAATATTAATCAGGAGGATTATTGCATGAAAAATATCGTAATTGCCGGCGGTGGCGTACTTGGAAGTCAGATTGCTTTTCAGGCAGCATATTGTGGCTTTAATGTTACAATATGGCTTAGAAGTGAAGGAAGTATAACACGTACACAGCCAAAGCTTGACCACCTAAGAGAGGTCTATGAAGACACTATTAAGCTTATGTCACAACCGGAAGGACAGACTCCTGCCACGTGGGCAAGGGGAATAGCAGATTATGACAGCTTTGACAGTGAGGAATGCCTTAAAAAGGCGGAGAATGCATACCACAGTATTAAGCTTGAGCTTGATATGGCTAAGGCAGTAAAGGATGCTGATTTGGTTATTGAATCAATGGCAGAGAATGTTAATGATAAGGTTGTCTTTTATAAGACTCTGGCTCCATTGATGCCGGAGAAAACAGTAATTGTTACCAATTCTTCAACATTGCTTCCGTCTCAGTTTGCCAAATATACAGGAAGACCGGAGAAATATCTTTCATTGCATTTTGCCAATTCTATATGGAAGAATAACATGACAGAGGTAATGGCACAGTCCAGAACGGATATGAAGTATTTTGATATGGTAATGAAGTTTGCAGAGGAGATAAGGATGATTCCACTGCCGGTTAATAAGGAGAAATCTGGCTATCTTCTTAATTCAATGCTGGTTCCACTGCTTTTTTCTGGAATGGATTTATATGTTAATGGTGTATCTGACCCGGCAAGCATTGATAAAGCCTGGACACTTGGAACAGGAGCACCAAAGGGACCATTCAGAATTCTTGATACAGTAGGTCTTACAACAGCATATAACATTGTTAAGATGTATCTTAAGGTTCCGTCATTTCTGGCCCCATACAATTTCAGGGGGATGGAAAAGATGCTTAAGCAGTATATAGATGAGGGTAAATTAGGAGAAGCTTCAGGAGAGGGATTTTACAAATATTAATATTACAGGATAGGAAGATAATAAGATGAAAATTGGATTTGACAATGACAAGTACTTAAGGATTCAGTCTGAGCACATTAAGGAGAGAATAGGACAGTTTGGAGACAAGCTGTACATGGAGTTTGGAGGCAAGCTTTTTGATGATTATCATGCATCAAGAGTTCTTCCAGGATTTAAGCCGGACAGCAAGCTTAAGATGCTCATGCAGCTTTCCGATGTGGCTGAAATTGTAATCGTAATCAGTGCAGCTGATATTGAGAAAAATAAGGTACGAGGAGATTTGGGTATCACATACGACATTGATGTTTTGAGACTTATCGGTGAATTTGAGAAAAAAGGACTTTATGTCGGAAGTGTTGTAATCACCCAGTTCAATGGTCAGAATGGTGCAATTCAGTTTAAGGAACGTCTTGAGAAAAAGAATATAAAGGTATACCAGCATTACAGAATTGAGGGGTATCCGTCTAATATTCCACTTATTGTCAGTCCTGATGGTTTTGGTAAGAATGATTATATAGAGACAACAAGACCACTTGTGGTAATAACAGCTCCGGGACCTGGAAGCGGTAAGATGGCAACCTGTCTTTCCCAGCTTTACCATGAGAATCTTCGTGGGGTTAAGGCAGGCTATGCTAAGTTTGAAACCTTTCCTATATGGAATATTCCACTTAAGCATCCTGTTAATCTTGCTTATGAGGCAGCAACAGCAGACCTTAATGATGTTAATATGATTGACCCATTCCATCTTGAGGCATATGGGGAGACTACTGTTAATTATAATAGAGATATCGAGATATTCCCGGTACTTAATGCTATTTTTGAAGGAATTTATGGAGAAAATACCTATTATAAGTCCCCAACTGATATGGGTGTTAACATGGCAGGCAACTGCATAATTGATGATGAGGCATGCAGAGAAGCCTCCAAAATGGAGATAATCAGACGTTATTATACAGCCATTGATAAGGTTGCCATGGAAGATGGCGAAGAGAGTGAGGTCTATAAGATTGAGCTCCTCATGAAACAGGCCAAAATAACAACAGCAGACCGTAGGGTAACAGCGGCGGCTTTGGAGCGTGCAGCTAAGCTTGGAGTTCCTACCGCAGCAATTGAGCTTCCGGATGGAACAATTATTACATCCAAAACCTCTGATTTCCTCGGTGCATCTGCTGCATTGCTTCTTAATGCACTTAAGTATCTTGCAGGAATTGACCATGATGTGAAGCTTATTAATCCAGAGGCAATTGAACCAATTCAGGAGCTTAAGGTGAGATTCCTTGGAGGTAACAATCCAAGACTGCATACAGATGAGGTCCTTATAGCACTTGCACTTGTGTCAGTTAATAATGAGAATGCAAGAAAGGCAATGGAACAGCTCCCTAAGCTTAAGGATTGCCAGGTTCATACCTCCGTAATGCTGTCAGATGTGGATATCAGGTCCTTTAAGAGACTGGGAGTAGACCTTACAAGTGAGCCTGTAAGAGATGGCCTGAGATTATATCAGTAGTAATTGTTACCATAGATATATCATATGGTGCACAAAAGATTGTAAGAATTCAACTATTACGAGGCACAGCTTTATCGTTATATAATTAATACAGATGGTGGTAGCCGTACATGTGAAAGCCAGTAGCATGTGCGGCTATTTTTTTGAGCAACAAGCCAGCATATATAAAGGAGCAACATATGAATCAGAATTCAAACAATTATCTTGGAGAAGGAAAAATAGGAAGCCTTATGCTTAAATTTTCCATTCCATGTATCATGTCACTTTTAGTATCCTCACTCTACAATATTGTAGACCAGATATTCATTGGAAGGGGTGTTGGATATCTTGGAAATGGAGCAACTAACGTTGTCTTTCCAATAACTGTTATCGCACTTGCAATTGCACTTATGATAGGGGACGGCTGTGCCGCCTATTTAAGCATCTGTCAGGGAAAGGAAGATGCGGAAGGTGCACATAAAAGCGTGGGTAATGCAATAGTTATCCTGATAACTGCAGGTATTATTTTAACTGTTGTATTCATTCTAATGAAGGAGCAGATTCTTCATGCATTTGGAGCAACTGAAAATAATATTGAATATGCAAGAGAGTATTTTAATTACATTGTTATTGGAATACCATTTTTCATATTCGGAGCAGCTATGGGCTCAATTATCAGAGCTGATGGCAATCCACAGTTTGCAATGATTGCAACTCTTACAGGCTGTATTATTAATATTATTCTTGATCCAATTGCCATATTTGTATTCAAATGGGGCATGATGGGTGCTGCCCTTGCAACAATTGTGGGTCAGATAGCAACTGCCGTAATATGCGGAGTTTACCTGTCCCGGACAAGGTCTTTTAAGCTTACCAGAAAAAGCTTTATACTTAATGGAAGAATAGCCGGCAAAATACTTCCACTTGGAATAAGCAGCTTTCTTACCCAGCTCTCAATAGTAATAATTATGGGTGTCATGAATAATACTTTGGTAAAATATGGTGCAGGTTCAAAATATGGGGCAGACATTCCTCTTACAGTTGTGGGAATTGTTATGAAGGTATTCCAGATTGTTATTGCATTTGTTGTTGGTATTGCTGCAGGCTCCCAGCCTATAGTTGGTTATAACTACGGCGCCGGCAAATATGACAGAGTGAAGAAAATATACAGTACAATGATAAAGGCTGAAATAGTAGTTGGAATTGTGGCGCTTATAGCCTTCGAGGTGTTCCCACTTCAGATTACAAGGATTTTTGGAAGTGAGGATGGTCTGTATAATGAATTTGCTGTTCTGGCATTTAGAACATATCTTTGTACGATTATTTTATGCTGTGTACAGAAGGCAACCAGTATCTTCCTGCAGTCACTTGGAAAGCCTGTAATGTCACTGGGACTTTCCCTGCTGCGAGATTTTATACTTAGTGTTCCCTTTGTAATTATTTTACCAAGATTCTTTGGCGTTACAGGCACGTTGTATTCAGCGCCGGCAGCAGATATTATTTCACTCATAGCTGTTATTGTTATGACTGTTTATGTGTTCAGACAGATGAATAGAAAAAAAGCTTGATTTTCAAGGAAAATAATAGTATCATTGCAGTTGCCTTAAAGGCATAATTACATAAGACAGTTCGTGACCATCCTGTCTATAAACAAAACTAGGGCGGATATAGTATATCCATAATTATAGTTATCAGATGCGCACAGAATTTTTGTGCGCATTTTTTGCGCAATAAGGCCAGCATGCGAAGTGCGCAATAAGGCCAGCATGCCACTGGCCAGCATATTAACGGGTCACAGATTATCAGGGAGGAAAGACCACATGGAAAAAGAACTTGAAAAACAAAATGAAGTCATGGCTCGTTACTCGGTCATAGACGAAAAAAACAAGCGTGAAATTGTGTTGCTGCGAGGAAGCGGCTGCAGATGGAGAAGATGTCGTTTCTGCGATTATCATCTTGATTATTGCACAGATGAACAGGCCAACTATCAGCTTAATTGTGAAGAACTTAACAAGGTTACCGGAGTGTATCATAAGCTGGAAGCAATTAATTCAGGAAGCTTTATAGACCTGGATGAGCAGACAATGAAAAAAATTGAACAGGTTTGCCGGGATAAGGATATTAAAGAGGTGCATTTTGAGTGCCATTATTCCCATAGAAATGCAGTACCTGAGATTAAAAAGCGTTTTGCGGCTTTAGGTGTTAAGGTAAAAGTGAAGATTGGCGTGGAGAGCTTTGATGCTCTTTTCAGAGAAAGCTATCTGGATAAGGGAATTGTAGATGAAAATGGAAAGCCGGTTACCAATCCTCAGGATATAGCTGACTATTTTGATGAAGTATGTCTTTTACAGGGTATCCCAGGACAGACTTTAGAGTCAATGAAAAAGGATATTGAAACCGGTCTTAAGTATTTTGACAGAGTATGCATTAATATTATGCAGGAGAATGGAAAACCGATTAAGCCGGACCCGGAGGTTATCGGTATATTCGCAAGGGAGCTTTACCCACTGTATATAGATAATGACAGAGTGGATATTTTAATGGAAAACACAGCTTTCGGAGTAGGAGGAGTATTAACCAATGATTAATGAATTATTATTGATTGTTTCGCTTATAATAACATATGGATGTGTCGTTCTGGCATACCGCTTTTTTGGAAAAGCAGGATTATACTGCTGGACAGTAATTGCAACAATTTCGGCCAATATTGAGGTGCTTATTCTTGTAACAGCATTTGGTATGGATATGACACTTGGTAACATTTTATTTGCCTCAACATTTCTTGTAACAGATATTTTAAGTGAGACGGAAGGCAAAAAAGCAGCAAATAAGGCTGTATTCATAGGAATTGCAACCTCAGCAGTATTTATTCTCATTTCACAGTCATGGCTCTTATACAGACCTAACAGCAGTGATTTCGCTATGCCTGCAATAAAGGAGGTATTTTCCAATACACCAAGACTTATGCTGGGTGGAATTCTGGTGTATGCCATTGTGCAGGTATATGACGTATGGGCTTATCATGCTATTTGGAAGCTTACAGAGAAAAAATCCCATGATTCAAAAAAATTTTTATGGCTTAGAAATAATGGCTCCACACTTGTGTCTCAGCTTTTAAACACAGTTCTTTTTACACTGGCCGCCTTTGCCGGTAAATATGATGTAAAAACACTTATCAGCATAATGGCATCAAGCTATGTTATTTTTATTGCAACAAGTCTTTTGGACACTCCGGCAGTGTATATTGCCAGAAGCTGCAGGGCGAAGGTCCACAATGGAGTTATAGAAGCTAAGGAGCGCTAGAACCTTACACCCCGAAATGTATTTCAAAATGTACAGAATAAAAACACTATATATGGATATTGATTCTTGACGTAACCACAAAATATTGTATAATTAGAACTATACAAAAAATAACAGAAAGAAGAGTTTCGGGGTGAAAGTAATAAAGAGAAGCGGAGTCGAGGACGACTTCGACGAGAAAAAAATTGAAGCAGCCATTGTAAAGGCTAATCTTAGCGTTATTGAATCTGAAAGACTTAATGATCTTCAGATTCATCTTATTGTTAACGCAGTAGTTGAAGAATGCGGCATGAAAAAGCATGCACCGAGTGTTGAAGAAGTACAGGATATGGTAGAGAATCATCTTATGGAGAAGAACGCGTTTAATGTGGCACGTAACTACATTACCTACCGTTATAAGAGAGCCATGGTTCGTAAGGCTAATTCAACAGATGAGCAGATACTTAGTCTGCTTGAGTGTAACAATGAAGAGGTTAAACAGGAGAACTCCAATAAGAACCCAATTGTTAACAGCGTTCAGAGAGATTATATGGCAGGAGAGGTAAGTAAGGATATTACCAAGAGATTTCTTTTGCCTAAGGACATTGTTGAGGCTCATGAGAATGGACTGATTCATTTCCATGATGCTGATTATTTTGCCCAGCATATGCATAACTGTTGTCTGGTTAATCTTGATGACATGCTCCAGAATGGAACTGTCATAAGTGAAACAATGATTGAAAGACCTAAGAGCTTTGCTACAGCCTGCAATATTGCAACACAGGCAATAGCTCAGATTGCAAGCTCACAGTATGGCGGACAGAGCATTTCATTGTCTCATCTTGCACCATTTGTACAGGTAAGCCGTGATAAATTCCGTAAGGAGACAAGGCAGAAGCTGGTTAAGGTGGGAATTGAGCCAACTGATGAGATGGTTAATTCAATTGCTGAGGACAGAGTTAAGGACGAGATTAAGCAGGGAGTTCAGATAATCCAGTATCAGGTAACAACATTGATGACAACTAATGGACAGGCTCCTTTTGTAACTGTTTTCATGTATCTTAATGAGGTACCAGATGGACAGATTAAGGATGACCTTGCAATGATTATTGAGGAGACCTTAAGACAGAGAATTCTTGGTGTTAAGAATGAAAAGGGTGTGTATATTACACCTGCATTCCCTAAGCTTATATATGTTCTCGAGGAGGATAATATATACGAGGGAACAAGATTCTATGAGCTGACCAAACTTGCAGCCCAGTGTACGGCTAAGAGAATGGTGCCTGATTACATTTCTGAAAAGGTAATGAAGAAGCTTAAGAAGGGCAACTGCTATCCATGTATGGGATGCCGCTCCTTCCTTACTGTATATAATGATGAGAATGGCAATGGAAAGTATTATGGAAGATTTAATCAGGGTGTAGTTACCCTTAATCTTGTAGATGTTGCCTGCTCATCAGGCAAGGACATGGACAAGTTCTGGAAGATTCTGGATGAGAGACTTGACTTGTGCTACCGTGCTCTTGTTATTCGTCATGAGAGACTTAAAGGAACCAAGTCAGATGTTGCTCCAATTCTCTGGCAGAACGGTGCACTTGCCCGACTTAAGAAGGGCGAGACAATTGATAAGCTGCTTTTTGGAGGATATTCAACAATATCTCTTGGATATGCAGGCTTGTGCGAATGTACACGTTACATGAAGGGGGTATCTCATACTGACCCTGATGGAACAGAATTTGCGCTTAAGGTAATGCATAAGCTCAATGATGCATGTGCCCAGTGGAAGGCTAAGCACAATATAGACTTTAGTCTTTATGGTACCCCACTTGAGTCAACCACCTACAAATTTGCCAAGTGTCTCCAGAAGAGATTTGGTGTAATTCCAGGAGTAACAGATAAAAATTACATCACAAACAGCTACCATGTACATGTAACTGAGAATATTAATGCCTTTGATAAGCTGAAATTTGAATCACAATTCCAGGAGCTTTCACCAGGCGGGGCAATCAGCTATGTTGAGGTTCCTAATATGAAGGATAACCTTGAGGCAGTTATGTCCGTTATGCAGTATATATATGAGAATATTATGTACGCTGAGCTTAATACCAAGTCTGATTATTGTCAGGTATGTGGCTATGATGGTGAGATACAGATAGTTAATGATGAGGATGGCAAGCTGGTGTGGGAGTGCCCTAACTGTGGCAATCGTGACCAGGAGAAGATGAATGTTGCCAGAAGAACCTGTGGATATATTGGAACACAGTTCTGGAATCAGGGACGTACACAGGAGATAAAAGAAAGAGTTCTTCATTTATAGAACAGCAGTCTTTCAAAGAGGTAATGTTATGAAGTATTCTGCAATAAAATATTGTGATATAGCTAATGGCCCAGGCGTCAGGACTGTGCTTTTTGTATCCGGCTGCCGTAATCATTGCGAGGGCTGTTTTCAGCCCGAAACATGGAGCTTTGATAATGGCGAAGAGTTTGATTTGTCAGTTGAACAGACTATTCTGGATTCACTTAAACCCGGATATATAGCAGGCCTCACACTCCTGGGGGGAGACCCTTTTGAGGAGGAGAATCAAAGAGCACTTATGCCGTTTATAAGGAAGGTTCGTGATGAATATCCTGATAAGACTATATGGGCATACACAGGCTATGTTTTGGACAAGGATTTAAGACCGGGTCAGGCAAAGTATACAGAGGTTACGGACGAACTTATATCTTGTCTTGAGGTACTGGTAGATGGTCCGTTTATTCTTGCACAGAAGAATATCTCATTAAGATTTCGTGGCTCAGAGAACCAGAGGCTTATTAATGTGCAGCAATATATTAATACAGGCAGGATAGAAGAATATAAATAACTATACAGGAGGTTCAATATTGAACCTCCTTTTTAAATTTTCATACCTGCTTTATGTGACTTATTGAAAAACATATGCTATAATAATACATAATTGTATCAGCACGATAGTGGGGAGCTATATGAGTAGAACAAAAACGAGAATAATCAAAATAATAATGTTTGCTGTAGCAATAGCAGCTATCGGAATAGTACTTCAGATTAGCTTTAATAAAAGTACGGCAAAGACTGAACAGGTGCTTAATCGTGGATGGAATGTGTCAGTAGGTGACAAAAGCTTTGAGAATGCTGACCTTTCAACCCTGCGTCTGCCAGAGCTGAAAAAGGGTGATAAGGTCACAATGTCAACAACGCTCCCTTCAACTCCGTATAAGCAGACCGCATTTAGAATACAGACCAGATATTCAGCTGTTGCAATATATCTGGAGGATGAGATGATATATGAGTCAGGTATATCATACTATGAAGAGGGAAAGGTAATAGGCAATGGCTATCATTGGATTCCGCTGCCAGAGGACTATATTGGTAAAACGCTTACGGTTGTATATAATATAGGTGAAGACGATGCCTTTTCAGCAATTGATAAGCTTATTTTAATAGATTCACAACATATATTTACCAATCTTGTTAATACACATTTGATTACCTGTATTATTGCATGCTGTCTGATTGTAATTGCTATTGTGAGCATAGGCTGTATGCTGCTTATGACCGCAGATAAAAGATTCCACATGCTTTTGTGGCTTGGCTTGTTCTCAGCCTTTGTTTCCATGTGGATGCTGTGTAACAGCAGAGTTGTTGAAGGTATCACCCAGAATCTTTATGTAATATGCCATTTGGAGTACATAGGAATGTATGGGGCATGTGCAAGTATGCTTATGTTTGTGTCATCATTTTTCCGAGGTCGGCTTGAAAAGAGATTTTTCAAAATATATACAGTTGGATTTTTTGCAATGAGTATACTTTTGATTATTCTTAATGATACTAATATTATACATTTTCCGAAAACTGGATTTATCTTTCAGATAGTTGCCACTATTTCAATTGTTATGGTTATTTACCTGCTTATTAAGGAGGTAAAACAACAGAAAAAAGCTGAGAGAATTATACTTGGTGGTGTTGTTGCTATGTTTCTCTGTGCAATTCTTGAGCTTGCAAGATACAGATATAATAAGCTGTGCCTTCCGGTTAATATGCTTAACCAGAGCATAATTTCTGTGGGTGCACTGATATTTATTCTCTCCATGTTTGGTGGCTTTTTTGTTAGAATTATGGAGCATGTTGCAGCAGATATGGAACGTAAAACCTTATACGAAATGGCATATAATGATGCATTGACTAATCTTAAGAACAGAGCATGGTGTGAGAAGGTAATGGATGATTATGAGAAAGCATCCAGACCAATTACAATTATCAATATGGACCTTAATCTTTTTAAGCAGGTTAATGACAGCTATGGACATTCTGTTGGTGATGAGCTGTTAATCAGGTTTGCTGATATAATGCTGTCCGTATTTGGACGGGATATGTGTGTTGGACGAATGGGTGGAGATGAGTTTGTGATTATTTCTGACTACCTTACTGATGCCCAGGTTCAGGAGTATATGAGAGTACTTAATGAAAAGATTACAGCTGAGAATAATAAGCATGAGCATTTATATGATATATCAGTTGCTTTTGGATATGCATCAGATGATACGGGCAATGCAGTAACGCCATGGAAGCTGTATGAGATGGCAGACAGAAACATGTATCAGTACAAAAGAGAGCTTAGAAGCTAATATAGATTTCAGGAGGATTTCCCATGAATACGTTACAGATAAGGCATAGAGCCTATTTTAAAGACTGCTATCCATTATCAGAGAACCAACTCAAGGTAAGTATTACTACAGGAAAGGATATAGACGAGGTAATAATGTACGCCGGAGACCCTTTTGCGGCAGGTATTTCGGAGAATGAACATAAATGGACAGGAGAGCCGGTTAAACTTGTTAAGGAGAAAGAGCTTGAGAATGAGTATGTATGGAGCTGTATTGTAGAACCTCCATTTAAACGTCTTAAGTATCATTTTGAGATTATTTCAGGAGATGAGCATATATATCTTTTGGAGGATGGATTTTATAAGGATTTATCGTCGCTTAATGATAAAAGTATGATTCAGCGATATATTTTTCCGTGGATGAATCCGGCAGATGTTATGGTTACACCAAAGTGGGCTAAGGATATTGTCTGGTATCAGATATTCCCGGACAGATTTAATAATGCTGGTGACCACGAGAGACGTAATAAGCCCAATAAGTGGGAGACACGGGATGATGTGGCATACAATGAATTCTTTGGAGGCACAATAAAGGGTATCACGGATAAGCTTGAGTACATATCAGGTATGGGTTTTAATGGAATATATCTTAACCCTGTTATGCTTTCCAATACTAACCATAAATACGATACAATCGATTATACACTTATTGACCCGGATTTTGGAACCTCAGAGGATATGAGGGAGCTGGTGGACAAGGCTCATGAGTTGGGAATTCGTGTTATGGTGGATGGAGTGTTTAATCATTGTGGAAGAACCTGCGAGCTGTGGAAGGATGTTGTGGAAAAAGGGCCACAATCCAGGTATTATTCATGGTTTTTTGTTAATAACTGGCCAAGTAAGAACCAGGAGCATGTAACACGTAAGGGAGACTATTATGCTTTTGCTTTTGTAGATGGAATGCCTAAGCTTAACACCAATAATCCTGAGGTTATGAAATATCTTACAGATATTATGCTTGACTGGATTAAGAACTGGAACATTGATGGAATACGATTTGACGTAGGTAATGAGATTTCCCATGCTTTTATTAAGTATATAAGGCTGAATATTCATCAGTACGACCCTGAGATATTTTTACTGGGAGAGATATGGCATGATTCATTTCCGTGGCTTTTAGGAGACGAGTATGATTCGGTTATGAATTACCCTCTGCTCCAGGGAATAAGCAATTTCTGGATGCATAAGGAACGTGATTCAAGACAGTTTATGTACATGGTGAACAGCTGCTATGATATGTATTATGACCAGGCCAATCAGGTAATGTTCAATCTCCTTGATTCCCATGATACGCAGAGACTGATGGACCGTTGCGATAACAACAGGGATATATACTGGTGCCAGCTTGGAATTCTTCTTACACTTCAGGGCTGTCCAAGTATATACTACGGAACTGAGATAGAGATGAGTGGTGGTGGCAGCAACAGGGGTAATAGAAGATGCATGCCGTGGTCCGAGATAGATGAAGGCAGATATGATGAGGCAATAAGTAATATGACTGCGCTTGTTAATATAAGGAATACCTATCCTCAGACTAAGGAACCAGTTTCAAGCTGGGAGATTAATGATAATTCAAGACTTATTGCATATACTAAGGGTGACAATTTCCATGTATATGTTAATGCAGATGAGACGTCACATGAGGTTAAGGCAGGAAAGGTTCTTTTTGCCCGCAACTATAATAATGGAGTTCTTGGGAGCAACGGAGTGCTTATAGCACTTGACTAATATAGAAAAGGAATACAGCACAATGGAATATTGGGATATATATGACAAGGATAAAAAAATAACAGGACGTACAATGAAGAGAAATGACTGGTGTCTTAAAGATGATGAGTATCATCTTACTGTACTTGGCGTTATTGCAAGACCGGATGGAAGATTTCTGATTACCCAGAGAGTAATGACCAAAGCCTGGGCACCGGGCTGGTGGGAGGTTTCAGGCGGTGCAGCACAGGCTGGAGAGACATCTGCTCAGGCAGTTCAAAGAGAGGTTCTAGAGGAGACAGGACTTGATGTGTCAGACTGTGAAGGCGGACTGATGTTTACATATCATAGAGAGAATCCTGGCGAAGGCGATAATTATTTTGTAGACGTATATAGATTCGTTAAGGATTTTAGTGAATCAGAGCTTAAGCTTCAGACAGAGGAGACCAGTGGATTTTTAATTGCCACCAAGGAGGAGATTAAAGCTTTGGGAGCACAGGGTATTTTCCTTCATTATGATAGTATTAAACAGGTATTTGACCTGTAGCTATAAGGGCAGCATATGCATGTATGCTGCCCAAAAGTTTATAGAAATTTAATTCATACCAGATTGATATAATATAAATAATAATGTAATATATAAATGTACAAATATATATAGAGAAAAGAAAGGTTTTATTATGAAAAAATATTATGAAGAAAAATTTGTTGGAGAGCGTTCCCTTTTTCAGAGCAGGGATTTGGAAATTGATTACTGTACCTTCGGAGAGGGTGAATCTCCGTTAAAGGAAAGCAGTAATTTGAAGATAAGCAATACACTTTTTCAGTGGAAATATCCATTGTGGTACTGCAAAAACGTAGAGGTTACAGATTCTACCATGTTTGAAATGGCAAGAGCTGGAATATGGTATACAGATAATGTATCACTTAAGAATGTAACCTATAATGCCCCAAAGGGCTTTAGAAGGTGTAATAACCTGTCAATGGAGAATATTGTTATACCTGATGCATCGGAGACACTGTGGAATTGTCATAATGTTAAAATGAAGAATGTGTCAGCTAAGGGTGATTACTTTGCAATGGGCAGCTCTGATATGGAGCTGGAGGATTTTACACTTGCCGGTAATTACAGCTTTGACGGAGCACGCAACGTTACAGTTCGCAATGCCAGAATGCTGTCAAAGGATGCTTTCTGGAATGCAGAGAATATTACTATATATGATTCATTTATTTCCGGCGAATATTTTGGCTGGAATTCCAGAAATGTTACCCTTATTAACTGTACAATTGAAAGCGAACAGGGAATGTGCTACATGGATAATATTGTTATGAAGAACTGCAGACTGCTTAATACCAATCTTGCATTTGAGTATTCAACTGTTGATGCACAGATTGACAGCAGAATTGACAGTGTTAAGAATCCTTTAGGCGGCACGATTACAGCAAAAGCTATTGACGAGATTATATGGGACAACCCTGATGCATCCAGCAGTAATACAACAATCAATACTGAGCAGGTAAAATAATGTCTTCATGTAAACAATCGAAAAGTGGAGTTTTGCTGGGAAAAATCCGCGATGGTAACCCAATGTCAACTTCACAGCTAATCAGCCTTGTTGCAAGACTTAGTATTCCGGCAATAATGGCACAGATTAGCTCAATAATCATGCAATATATAGATGCTGCCATGGTTGGACATCTTGGAGCCCAGGCATCTGCTTCGATAGGGCTTGTATCGTCTACCACCTGGCTGTTTGGCAATCTTGCGGTATCGGCAGCAGTTGGCTTTTATGTTCAGGTGGCCCAGCTTATAGGAGCAAAGGATAATGAGGGAGCCAGGAGTGTATTAAGACAGTCAATTGTTGTAGTGGCAGTCTGGTCAATTCTTTTGGCGTTACTGGGAGCAGGAATAAGCACAGGCCTCCCACAATGGCTGGGAGGGGATATGGCAATAAGAGATAATGCCATGTGGTATTTTCTGATATATGCCTGTTCACTTCCGTTCATTGCAATTAATGCGCTTGCAGGCGGAATGCTGCAATGCAGTGGCAACATGAAAATGCCAAGCATTCTTAACGCGGCTATGTGTCTTCTTGATGTTGTTTTCAACTGGATATTTATATTTGATGAGCATACTATTGCAATTGGCAAAATAGCAATAAGAATTCCTGGGGCAGGTCTTGGAGTAAAGGGAGCGGCGCTTGGTACGGCAGTGTCTGTTGTGGTTATATCCATAGTAATGCTTACCTATCTGTGCTGCAAATCTCCAATGCTTAGAATACATATTGGCGAGAGCTTCAGACCGGTTAAAGCTTGTCTTAAAAAGGCTGTTAAAATTGCACTTCCGGTTGGCTTTGAACATTTTGTAGTGTGTGCAGCAATGATTATAACTACCAGGATTGTTGCGCCTCTTGGAGTAGTGGCAATTGCAGCCAATTCCTTTGCAATTACCGCGGAAAGTATCTGCTATATGCCGGGCTACGGGATTGGAGATGCTGCAACTACACTGGTAGGACAAAGCGTTGGTGCAGGAAGACATGATTTAACAAGAAAGCTGTCAAGACTGTCTACATATCTGGGAATGATCGTAATGACCGTGTTTGGAGCTGTGATGTATATAGCGGCACCGGCAATGATAGGCATGCTTACACCGGATATGCAGGTCAGGGAGCTGGCGGTTAGAATACTTAGAATTGAGGCATTTGCGGAACCTATGTATGCAGCGTCAATTGTTGTATCAGGAGCCCTAAGGGGAGCAGGAGATACACTGATTCCGAGTATAATGAATTTTGTAAGCCTGTGGGCGGTAAGAATCCCACTGGCATTAGTATTATCCAGATATTTTGGGCTTGTTGGCGTATGGATTGCCATGTGCTCAGAACTGGTATTTAGAGGAATTATTTTCTTAGTTAGATTATTTACAGGAGGAAAACATGTACGATTTTGATACAGTAATTAACAGACGTGGCACTGGCTCCCTTAAGTGGGATGTGGCGGACAATGAACTGCCAATGTGGGTTGCGGATATGGATTTTGCTACGGCTCCAGAGATAATTGAGGCTGTTAAGGCAAAGGCTGAATATGGAGTATGGGGATATTCTATTGTGCCTGAAACGTGGTATTCGGCTTATACTAACTGGTGGAGCAGGAGACATGACTGGAATATTAATAAGGAATGGCTGATATTCTGTACAGGTGTAATACCTGCCATTACTACAGCTGTGAACAGGATAACCAATGTTGGAGATAACGTTGTGGTACAGACACCTGTATATAATACCTTTTATAACTCTATAGAGAATCACGGACGCCATGTAGTTGAAAATGAGCTTATCTATGAGAACGGTCAGTATAGAATGGACTATGAAGACCTTGAAAAAAAACTGGAGCAGCCTCTTACAACAATGATGATATTATGTAACCCTCATAACCCTGCCGGACGTATATGGTCTAAGGATGAGCTGGAAAAGGTTGGGCAGCTGTGTGCCAGACATCATGTTGTTGTCCTGTCAGACGAGATTCATTGCGATATTACGCTTCCGGGTAAGGAATATAATCCATACGCAGCCGTGTCTGCGGTGTGCGCAGATAACTGCATTGTATGTATTGCACCAACTAAGACCTTTAATATGGCGGGTATGCAGACGGCAGCAGTTGTAATTCCCAATGAGGCTATAAGAGCAAGAATGGACAGAGGACTTAATTCCTATGAGGTTGCGGAACCTAATATTTTTGCCTGCGAGGCTGCAATTGCTGCATTTACCAAAGGAGAAGCATGGCTTGAGGAATTGAGACAGTATCTTGCAGATAACAGAAGCATCGCAGCAAATTATTTTCAAAAAGAGATTCCGCAGCTTAAGCTTGTTGAGGCTGAGGCCACATATCTTTTATGGGTGGATTGCAGTGATATAACTAATGATACCAAAGAACTGTGCAGAAGAATAAGAGAAAAAACAGGTCTGTATATATCCAACGGCAGCCAGTACAGAGGCGGAGGCAGAAGCTTTGTAAGAATTAATATTGCTTGTCCAAGGACCACACTTATGGATGGACTATCGAGACTGAAAGAGATATTTATGTAAAAAATTGTGTAATAAAACATACGGACGTGCTATAATACAGGTAGTATTTTGGTGAAAGGCGGGCACGTTATGGAAAAAAATATTTTTACCCAGATAGTACGGTATGCAGAGAGCTGTGATAAAATAAAGGCTGTAATACTTTTTGGTTCACAGGCAAGGGCTGTTAACAGTGCAGATAAATATTCAGATTATGATTTGATATTTTTTGTGGAGGATACGGACTATTTTCTTAATGACAATGGATGGCTTATGGATGTAGACAGATATTATATTTCATTTGTTGAACCTACTGCTGCCGGTGGAATGGAAAGAAGAGTATTCTTTGATAATGCAATGGATGTGGATATGGCCTTTTTCAGCGCAGAGGATGCAGAACTCGTGTGCAGCGATGAAGCAATACAGTCATGGCTTTCAAGAGGCTGCAGGATTGTTGTTGATAAAATGGAGCTTTCTGAGCTTCTTACAGGTGTGGAGCAGTGCTTTGAACAGAAGCATATAATGTCGGAGCCGGAATATGTTAACCTGGTTAATACCTTTTGGTTTCATACTATCTGGTCAATCAAAAAAATTCTTAGGGGTGAAATCTGGTCAGGCAAGACCTGCATAGATGGATATCTTAAAGAGCTGTTAAGGCAAATGCTTGAGCTTAATGCTCTTGCCAAAAATGGCATGGATTATGAGGTATGGCATGATGGGCGATTTTTTGACCAGTGGGCTGCAGATGATGTTATTGCTGGGCTTGGGAATTCCTATGGAGGCTATGATGCAGATTCACTTATAAAGGCCTTGGATAACACAATGCATATGTTTGAGAAGGCTGCCTGGGATACAGCCAGTGAACTTAAATATACATATCCGTCAGGAGCACAGAATTATGCTCACGAACAGGTGGAACGGCTTAAAAGTAATATATTTGCGTAAGTGATAATAAAAGTATAAAATGTCAGGAGGAGCAAAAATGCTTGAATTTAAATATGATACACAGTTACTTATCGAGGGCCATAATCTGGATGAGGATGTGATAAGTGATTATTTTACAGAGAATTTTAAAGGAGATTGTCTTCTTGCAGTTGGCGATGAGGACCTTATCAAGATTCATTTTCACACTAACGAACCATGGAAGGTACTTGAATACTGCAGTACAATAGGTGAGATATATGATATAGTTGTAGAAGATATGGACAGACAGTCAAGAGGACTTAAGGGGTAATACAGATGAAGTATGAGTATGTAATAAATGTAAGGGATAATGATAAGCTTAGAGAAAGCTTTAATGCATTGACACAGAAGATTATCTGCTTTGATTTTGAGGACTGGTATCAAAGTGGACACTGGGGAGATTTATATATTCCTCATGTACTGGTGGATGATGGCAGTGTAATTGCCAATATATCAGTTAATATTATGAATTTTATGACAGCAGGGCATAACAGGAGATATATTCAGCTTGGAACAGTTATGACTGACCCTGAGTACCGAGGACAGGGACTTAGCCGATATATAATGGAAAGAATTCTTGAGGAATACAAAGACCGTGTGGATGGAATTTATCTGTTTGCCAATGATTCTGTATTGGATTTCTATCCTAAATTCGGTTTTAAGGCGGCTGATGAATATGAATATGGCTGTAATGTAAAGGAATGTGACAGCCCATATTTAATTGAAAGACTTGACACAGCCAATGTTACTGAATGTAATCGTTTCTATGAGGATATT
Source organism: uncultured Butyrivibrio sp. (assembly GCA_964441705.1). GTDB lineage: Bacteria > Bacillota > Clostridia > Lachnospirales > Lachnospiraceae > Eshraghiella. The sequence goes on along the minus strand of CAYTWF010000015.1, from coordinate 28,470 downwards.
AAAAGATATGAGGCCAATGGTGATAATCCTAATGATGATTTTTTCATGCATGATAATATAGGCCTGTATCAGTTTTGGACAGCTGCCGAATATGGAGACAGTATCTATTATCTTCCAAAAGAGGATACATATGTTATTGCAGATATAGAAGAAGCTGTGTTATATGTGAGACAGCTTGCAGGCAACAACGCAATTGATTTGCAAAGACTTGCAAAGTCCTTTGATGGTGAAATTGGCAGAGTTGAGCTTAGCTATACTCCAAAGGATAGAACAGGGCTGGAGGTCAAACGTCATAAGGAAGAGGACTGCACGTTGTTTTGCATTGGAGCTTCGCTTAATGAGATTGAAGAGAAAAAGCTTATTTTTCCAATAATCTCACATGCATAAAATACTGATGAGGAACTACATAGATGAAAGAACGCAATCTGACAGAGGGCAGTGTTGTTAAAACACTTGCAAGGTTTGCTATACCATTTTTAATTGCCAATATTCTACAGTCCCTATATGGGGCTGTAGATTTGTTTATTATAGGACAGTACTGTGACTCTGCAAGTGTGGCAGCAGTATCCACGGGAACCCAGGTTACGCAGATAATTACCAGCCTTATTACAGGTCTGACGCTTGGCGGAACTGTAATTATTGGGCAGTATATGGGCAGCAAAGAGTATGATAAGGTAAAGCAGACAATTGGAACAACACTTAGTATTTTTGCAATTGCAGCCATAATTCTGACAATTCTTATGCTTATATTTGTAAGACCGCTTCTTACACTGCTCAATACACCAAAGGAAGCCTTTGAGCTGACGGTAAGGTATGTAGCAGTATGCTCGCTGGGTAATATTTTTATATGCGGATATAATGCCATAAGTGCAGTTTTAAGGGGCTATGGCGATTCAACGAGACCGATGATATTCGTTGGAATATCATGTGGTGTTAATATTATACTGGATTTTATTTTTGTAAAATATATGGGATTGGGCGTTGCAGGTACTGCGCTTGCGACAGTTATTTCCCAGGGAGTCAGTATGGTTATAGCCATAATATATCTAAAAAGCCATAATTTTATTTTTGACTTCAGATTACGCAGCTTTAAAATTGTACCGGCACTGGCCGGAAAGCTGGCAAGGGTTGGAATCCCCATTTCCTTTCAGGAGCTTTTAATCAGAATATCTTTTCTGTATCTGGATGCTGTTATGAACAGCTGTGGAGTGTACGCTGCCTCTGTTATAGGGATAAGCAGCAAGTATGATGTTTTTGCCATGCTTACGGCTACCTCAATGGCAAGTGCGCTGGCGGCCATTACGGCTCAGAATATTGGTGCCGGGAAGCCCAAAAGAGCCAGGCAGTCACTGTGGTATGGACTTGGCTTCGCCCTTGTAATTGCTGCAGCATTCTGGCTGTGGGCACAGATAAGTCCTGCTTCAATGATAGGAGTATTCTCAGATGATAGCAATGTAATTGCAGCAGGAATCCCTTTTTTCAAGGCCTGCAGCTATGATTATATTCTTGTCTCAGTTGTATTCATACTTAATGGTTACCTTAATGGACGGCAGAAGACTTTGTGGACAATGATAAGCTCCACCTTTGGTGCACTTGTTCTCAGAATCCCCATGGTAGGATTTTTTGGAAAATATTATGGCGATAATCTTGGAATGATTGGAAGAATTGCGCCAATTGTATCAGGGATAATGGCGGTATATACGCTCGCATATGTAATTATGGAAGGAAGAACAACGAAACGGAGATGATGGCAGATGAATATTAGAATGGCAACGGTGGAGGATGCACCGGCTTTGCTTGATATATACAGACCATATGTAACAGAAACTGCAATATCCTTTGAATATGAGGTGCCATCTGTTGAGGAGTTTAGGACAAGAATTATTAACACACTTTCCAGGTATCCCTATATTGTGGCAGAGGAGAATGGTCAGCTGACAGGCTATGCATACGCGTCACCATTTAAGCAAAGGGCAGCCTATGACTGGTCTGTAGAGACCTCAATATATGTAAGCATGAAGCATCGTGGACAAGGGATAGGTGTGCTTTTATATGCAGAGCTGGAAAGAATTCTTAAGCTTCAGAATATACTTAATGTTAATGCGTGTATTGCTTATACAGACAAAGAGGATAATCATCTTACTAATAAGAGCATGGGTTTTCACGAGCATCTTGGTTACAGGCTTGTTGGACGGTTTACCCAGAGCGGTTATAAGTTCAATACCTGGTATGACATGATATGGATGGAAAAAATAATTGGTGAGCATACATCTGTTCCCAAGAGTGTAATACCTGTGGAACAGATAGACTAATCAGAACAAAAGGGAGAAAATAATATTGAATAAGTATAATTATTTTATTGAGGGAATACCTGGAAGCGGAAAAACAACTCTGTTAAATACAATGGCAGATAATAAGACTGATTATACGGTCTACAGAGAAGGCGATATATCACCTGTTGAGCTTGCATGGTGTGCATATATGACGAAGGAACAATATGAAAACGCTGTTGCTGGATTTCCAGATATGGAAGAGCAGATTAAGACTAATACAGTTATGGAACATAATCATTATATTACTGCATATACAAGAATTAGAACTCAGAGGTATGAATTCTATCAATATATGGAGCAGTATGAAATATATTCAGGACGTAAAACGCTTGAGGATTTTACAGATATTGTTTTTACCAGGTATAAGAACTATACATCAGAAGGCAGTATATTTGAATGCTCCTTTTTACAAAATATTGTTGATGAACTGATGCTGTATCAGATGCTTTCTGAGGATGAGATAATTGATTTTTATAAAAGATTAATTATGAGAATAGACCTTAAAGCCTTTCGTCTGATAAGACTTGTTACAGCAGATATAACTGAGAGTATTATGCAGATTAAGAAGGAACGTGTAGATGAAAGCGGGAATGAACGCTGGTATTCTGATATGATGAATTATCTTAAAAATTCACCATATGGCAGGAAACATTCTTTTGAGAGCTTTGACGACCTTGTGTATTATTTTAATAAAAGAATTCAAATGGAAAATAAAATAATTCAAATAATACCTGCAGAATGCTATACAGAGCTTCACAGCAGGATGTATAATTTAGACGAGATAAAAGATTATTAATTAGGGAGGTATATATTTATGTCAGAGAAAATACTTATTATTTCAGCAAGTCAGAGAAAGAATGGTAATTCAGAAACTCTTGCAAAGGAGTTTGGAAAAGGTGCAGCCCAGGCAGGTAATGATGTGGAATACATATATCTTAGAGATTTGGATATGAATTACTGCAGAGGCTGTCTTGCCTGTCAGACAACACATAAATGTGTAATGGACGATGGAGTTACAGCTAATATTAACAAGGTCAGGGATGCAGATGTTCTTGTTTTTGCAACTCCAATTTATTATTACGCAATGTGTGGAAGACTAAAAAATTTCCTTGACAGACTTAATCCGTTATATGGAAGCAGCTATAACTTTTCAAAGGTATATCTGATTACAGCGGCAGCAGATGAAGAACGTCCGGCTATGGAAATTATCACAAGAGAGATTGAGGGCTGGGCCTCATGCTTTAATGGCGTGGAGCTGGCAAGAAGTATATGCGCCTATGAAACCAACCTTGTGGGAGATATTAATAACAAGCCGGAGCTAATTAAAGAGGCTTTCGAGATGGGCAGACAAGCCTGAGACAGGGGATAAAATACATGAATAAATATGCCAGAGAAATAGATATTACTAATATGGATGGCGTGCGAATAGGGCATGCACAGAATGAAGAAGCTAAAACAGGGGTGACCGTATTATTTTTTCCAAATGGTGCAACCACAGGCTGTGATGTCAGTGGCGGAGGTCCGGCATCCAGAGAGAATCAGCTTACCAGTCCGGTTACAGCTGATAATCCAATTAATGCAATTGTGCTTGCAGGAGGTTCTTCCTATGGACTTGCAGCGGCAGATGGCGTTATGAGATGTCTTGAAGAGAATAATATAGGATATGATACCAGAGCAGCACTTGTGCCCCTTGTGTGCCAGTCAGATATATATGACCTTGGCTATGGGAAAAGTGATGTAAGACCTGATTCAGTAATGGGATACGAGGCATGTGAAAAAGCCCTTAATGGTACGGATGGAAGCATTGGTAATGTTGGTGGCGGCTGTGGGGCAACAGTTGGTAAGCTTTATGGCATGAAAAGAGCAGAAAAATCAGGCTATGGAACCTATGCAGTACAGCTTGGGGATATTCAGATAGGTGCAGCAGTAATTGTAAATGCTTTGGGAGATATATATGACCCCTCAACAGGCAGCAAGCTGGCAGGACTTATGAACAGTGAACGAACTGAGTATGTGGATACCGTAACAGAGCTGTGCAGATTCGCTTTGCCAAGGGATATGTTCACCGGTAATACCACAATCGGTGCTATAATTACCAATGGCAATTTCAATAAGGCTGAGATGAATAAAATAGCTGCTATGGCAACAAATGGGTATGCAAGGTGCATTAATCCAGTGGGAACACTGGCGGATGGGGACACCATATACGCCGCAAGTACAGCAAAGGTGCCGGCAGATATTAATCTGGTGGGAACACTGGCAGCTGAGGTTATGGAAAGAGCTATTATCAGAGCTGTAAAAGCGTCTAAAATAGAGGATGAAATATATCTTAAGAATTGTATTATGTAGTTTATGGCAGGATAGGAGGAACAAATGAATATTGAGGCAGTTAGAGGATTATTAATTCCATTTATTGGAACGTCACTTGGTGCGGCGTGCGTATTCTTTATGAGAAAATCAATTAATGAGAAGGTACAGCGTATACTTACCGGGTTTGCAGCTGGAGTAATGGTGGCAGCCTCAATCTGGAGTCTGATAATACCTGCAATTGAGCAGTCATCAGCAATGGGCAAATTTTCATTCGTTCCTGCGGCAGTGGGTTTCTGGCTTGGTATTTTATTCCTGCTGCTGTTGGACCATATAATCCCACATTTACACATGAACAGTGACAAAGCAGAGGGACCTAAGGCGAGAATACAGAAGACTACAATGCTGGTGTTCGCTGTAGTGCTCCATAATATTCCGGAGGGAATGGCAGTTGGAGTTGTATATGCCGGGTGGATTACCGGTAATTCAGGAATTACAGTAATGGGTGCACTTGCACTGTCAATCGGAATTGCAATTCAGAATTTCCCGGAGGGAGCCATAATTTCAATGCCTCTTCGTGGAGAGGGTATGAGTAAGGGCAAATCATTTCTGTATGGAGTACTGTCTGGTGCAGTTGAACCAGTGGCAGCATTTCTTACAATTCTTGCGGCTGGATTTATTGTGCCGGCGCTGCCGTATCTTTTAAGCTTTGCGGCAGGTGCAATGATATATGTTGTTGTGGAGGAGCTTATTCCAGAGATGTCAGAGGGCGAACATTCCAACCTTGGAACTATATTTTTTGCAGCAGGCTTTTCTATTATGATGATTCTGGATGTAGCATTAGGATAAAACAATGTGAGGGATAGATGGACAGTAGAAAAATACTTATTATTGATGATGATATAAATATAGGAAATATGGAGGCAGAGGTGCTTAATAAGGCTGGATATGCTGTGGAAAGAGCGTATTCCGGTACGGAGGCACAGCTGCTTCTTAAGAATATGACACCTGATTTGATTCTGCTGGACTTAATGCTTCCGGGAATTAACGGGGAGGAGCTGCTGCCACAGATTAAGGGGATTCCGGTAATTGTTGTAAGTGCAAAGACTGATACAGATAATAAGGTGGATATGCTTTTAGGCGGTGCAGCTGATTACATTACCAAACCCTTTGATACCAAGGAGCTTCTTGCAAGAATTATGATTCAGTTTCGAAGAAAGCAAAGTGATGCAGCAGGAATCCTAAAATATAGTGATATAACAATTGATATCAACAGTCACAGGACTACTGTCAGGGGACAGGAGCTGCATCTTACAAGAACGGAATATGCCATATTAAAGCTGCTTATGCAGAATCCGGACCAGATTGTTACCAAGGCTGCAATGCTTGACCATATATGTGAGGATACACCTGACTGCATGGAAAGCTCTCTTAAGGTTCATCTCAGTAATCTGAGAAGGAAGCTGCGGGAAATTAGTGACAGAGAATATATTGAATCAGTATGGGGAATCGGCTTTAAGATGAAGGAAGAATCTTAACCATATCTTAACCTTTGTCTTAACCGGTTCCTTAACCTTTATTATGTAGAATTACAATATCACATAAAAGGAGGTCTGATTAATGGACTATGTACTAACGGCTGAAGGACTTAATAAAAAATATGGTCACTTTCAGGCACTTAATGAATTCAGTATGCATGTTCCAAAAGGTTCAATATATGGATTTGTTGGTAAAAACGGAGCAGGTAAAACAACACTTATAAGACTTATCAGTGGATTGCAGCTCCCATCTTCAGGAGATTTTACCCTGTATGGAGCAAAGGGCAGCAGCAGACAGATTCACCATGCAAGAAGAAGGATAGGTGCGGTAGTAGAGACACCATCAATATATATGGATATGTCTGCTGTTGACAATATTAAACAGCAATACAGAATACTTGGATTGCCGTCATTTGAAGGAATTGACGAGCTTCTTGCACTTGTGGGTCTTAGTGATACAGGCAGGAAGAAAGCACGTAATTTTTCTCTGGGAATGAGACAGAGACTTGGAATAGCTGTGGCCCTTGCAGGCAATCCTGATTTTCTCATGCTGGATGAACCGGTCAACGGACTTGACCCACAGGGGATTATAGAGATTAGGGAGCTTATTCTTAAGCTCAACAGAGAAAAACAGATAACAGTTCTTATATCCAGTCATATTCTGGATGGGCTTTCCCGCCTTGCAACCTGCTATGGATTTATAGATGCAGGACATATGGTAAAGGAAATAAGTGCACAAAAGCTTGAGGCAGCATGTAAAAAATGCATGAGAATAGTAGTATCAGATATCAAAGTACTTACCAGAGTTCTTGATGATATGAAGCTGGAGTATGATATTTTATATGATAATAGTGCTGATGTATATGCACAGCCTGATATCACCAGACTTGTTACTGCACTTGCCGGGGCAGGCTGTAATGTATTATCAATAAATGAACATGATGAAACACTGGAGAGCTATTATGTTAATCTTTTAGGAGGTGTTTTACATGAGTAGATTATTGGCAGCAGATATAACAAGAATGATTAGAAACAAGGTGCTGTGGATTGCCATGATATTAATGGCAGGTATGGCTGTTTTGCTTATCGCAGATAATACACAGGTTCCAAGTGATATTAATCCGGGAATAGAGGGAATCTTTTATGCCTATGGAATATATATTGGCTTTGGAATAGCTGTATTTGCCGGGCTGTTTATTGGAACAGAGTATAGCGATGGAACAATTCGTAACAAGCTTGCGGTTGGACATTCAAGAGCAGCAGTGTACGGCTCGCAGCTGATAACCTGTATGCTGGCGTCTCTGCTTATGCTGGCAGCCTATGTTATTCCTGTAATAATGCCTGGAATGGTATTAATTGGCGGCTTTACTATACCGGCAGGAACGGTTCTTGCAGTAACTGGCGGAACTTTAATGACAACATTTGCTTTTGTAAGCATATTTACGCTGATGTGTATGCTTATACATAATAAAGCCGTGGCAGCAGTTTCTGTTATACTTACAATTATTATTATGTTTTTTATTAACATATACATTTCCCAGATACTTGCTGAGCCGGAATTTCACCACCTGTCAGCGGCTAAAAAGGTTGTACTTGAGACTATAATTCAGATACTTCCCACAGGGCAGGGACTTTTCTATGCCAATCTAAAGGCAACGGGAGCGCAGCTGTGGCAGTGGCCTTTATATTCAGCGGCAATCGTGACTATTACAACAGGAATTGGTATAATTGCATTTAAGAGAAAAGATATTAAGTAAGGAGCTACGGTATGGAAAGCTGGTCATGGTATATTGTGGCAGTTCTTGGAATTGTTGCAATTGTCCTGATAATTAAATTAATTACTATGAAAAAAAGTGTGAAGGAAATTCAGGACAAGCTTACAGACAGGCTTATGACCGATACCAATACCACAATAGATATAAGCAGTCGTGACAGACAGCTTAGAAGGCTTTGTGCGGACCTTAACCGACAGCTTATGGCTCTTCGTAAGGAACGTTTAAAATATCAGCAGGGAGATAGAGAGATTAAGGAAGCAGTAACTAATATTTCCCATGATTTGCGGACACCTCTAACAGCAATATGTGGATATCTGGACCTGCTTGATGAACAGGAGCAGTCACCACAAATCAGGCACTATACCGGGATAATCAGAGAAAGAACTGAGACGATGAAACAGCTTACACAGGAGCTTTTCAGGTACTCGGTTGAGACTACCAAGACAGAGGGCGAGCCTGATGAAGAGGTGTGTATCAACAGCGTACTTGAGGAAGGAATACTGGCATATTACGGTGCCCTTAAGAAGGCGGGAATTGAACCGAATATCAGTATAACAGATACCAGGATAGTGAGAAGCCTTAATAAGAAGCAGCTGCTTCGCATATATGGCAATATAATTAGTAATGCTTTAAAATACAGTGACGGTGACCTGAGAATACAGCTTCTTGATAATGGAGAAGCTGTATTTTCCAACCATTGCTCCTCAATGGATGAAATACAGGCAGGCAGATTGTTTGACCGCTTTTATACAGTGGAGAGTGGAGCCAGGTCAACAGGTCTTGGGCTGTCCATTGCAAGAAGTCTTACTGAACAGATGAAGGGGAGTATATCGGCGGTTTATGAGGCTTCAATTCTTTATATTCATGTGAAATTTCCTGCTTGACAAATCACTTCGGTGTGGTATGATTAACCCTAGTTAGACAATACTAACTAATACGATTATCAATGCGCAAAGAGGTGTGAAAATGTTTTTGGAAATCAGCAATGTTACTAAAAGCTATGGCTCAGGTGAGAGCCGATGCGAGGTACTTAAGGGCATAAATGCTCAGATAGAAAAGGGTGAGATATGTGTTCTCCTTGGCCCGTCAGGAAGCGGCAAATCCACACTGCTTAACATAATCGGTGGAATTGATTATGCTGATACCGGATATATTGCTATTAATGGTGAGAAAACTGTTAATATGAACGAAAAGAATCTGACTCTTTACAGACGCAGACATCTAGGATACATCTTTCAGATGTACAATTTAATTCCCAATTTGAATATAAAAGAGAATATAGAGGTAGGTGCATATTTAAGCGAGAAATCACTGGATGTTGATGATTTACTAAAGACATTAGGATTATATGAGCACAGACACAAGCTTCCAAGCCAGCTTTCAGGTGGACAGCAGCAAAGAACTGCAATTGGAAGAGCAATCGTAAAGAATCCGGATATTCTTTTGTGTGATGAGCCTACGGGAGCACTTGATTATAATACATCCAAGGATATTTTAAGATTAATTGAGGATATTAATCATAAATATGGCAATACAATTGTTATGGTAACTCATAATGATGCCATTAAAAATATGGCAGACAGAGTTATAAAGCTTCGCGATGGTCAGATACGCAGAAATTATGTTAATGAAGAAAAAATATCTGCTGCAGACCTTGACTGGTAGGGAGGCACATGATGAGAAATCCACTTAATAAAAGACTTAAAAGAGAGCTTATTCATGATTTTGGCAAATATGCAGTTATTTTTGTATTCATTGCCGGAGTTATTGCACTTGTATCGGGTTTTCTTGTTGCAGATGACAGTATGATTAAATCCTATAATGAAGGCTTTGAAAAATACAACATTGAGGATGGTAATTTTGAACTGCTTACCCAGGCAGATGCTGGTGCTATAGATAATATTGAAGCAGCAGGGGTAGCATTGTATGAAAATTACTATATTGAGGAAACGACCAAAAATATAGACAGTACGCTTAGAATCTTTATTAACAGGGAAGATATTAATAAGGTTTGCCTTATGGAGGGCTCTTTTCCTGTAAACACTGATGAAATTGCAATAGACAGAATGTATGCAGACAATAATGATATTGGGACTGGTGATATTCTTAGTGTGGGAGATAAGCAGCTAAGAGTTACGGGACTTGTAGCATTATCTGATTATAGTGCCCTTTTTTCTGAACCCTCAGATATGATGTTTGATGCAATTAAATTCGGTGTAGCTGTAATGACAAAAGCAGGCTTTGACAGCTTTGATTCAGATAGTATACATTACAGCTACAGCTGGAAATATGACAGCTCCCCTGAGGATGACAGCGAGGCCAAGGTGATGTCTGAAAAGCTGATGAAAACCATTGGAGAGAATGGCGTACTGACCAATTATATTCCAAAATATACGAATCAGGCAATTATTTTTACGGGTAATGATATGGGAAGCGATAAATCCATGTTTACAGTGCTGCTATATATTGTAATTGTTATTATTGCATTTGTATTTGGGGTAACCACCAGCAATACAATTAGTCAGGAAGCATCTGTGATAGGAACACTTAGGGCATCAGGCTATCGAAGAGGAGAGCTGGTGAGACATTATCTTGCTATGCCAATGATTGTTGTACTTGTTGGAGCGGTAACTGGCAATATACTGGGGTACACCTGCCTTAAGCAGTTTTTTGCAAAAATGTATTATGGAAGCTATAGCCTGCCAACCTATACAACCGTGTGGAATGCAGATGCGTTTATTAAAACAACAGTGGTTCCGTTAATACTTGTATTTTTAATTAATCTGGTGATTCTGGCTCATAAGCTGACGCTGTCCCCACTCAAATTTTTACGACATGAGCTCAGCAGAAATTTAAGAAAAAAAGCCTTTAAGCTTAACACCAGAATAAAAATATTTACAAGATTCAGGCTTAGAGTTATCTTTCAGAACATACCTAATTATCTTACATTATTTCTTGGCATCTTTTTTGCTAATTTCATTCTGCTTTTCGGAATGATGCTAAGACCGCTGCTTACGGATTTTCAGGATAAAATAAGCGATAATATGATATGCGATTATCAGTATATTCTTAAAGCGCAGGTGGAAACAGATAACAGCAGTGCTGAAAAATATTGCGCAGGCTCACTTAAGACAATTGAGGACAGACTAAAGAGTGAAGAGATTACAATATACGGAATTAATAATAACAGTGCATATGTAGATTTGGATGTAGATGATAATCAGGTGTATATTTCAGATGGATATGCAGCAAAATATGGAATTAATAAGGGTGATACAATTACACTTAAAGAAAATTATGGTGATAAGGAATATTCCTTTAAGGTGGCAGGAACCTATTATTATCCATCCACTATTGCAATATTTATGAGTCAGAGCCAATTTAATGATACCTTTGACTATGAATCGGATTATTATAATGGATATTTTTCTGAGGAAGAGCTTACAGATATAGCTTCAGTGTATATTGCAGGAACAATTACCCTTGATGACCTTACAAAGGTATCCAGGCAGCTTGAACATTCAATGGGAACAATGATGCCATTACTGGCAGGTTTTGGAATAGTAATGTTTATTTTGCTAATATATCTTTTAGCCAAGCTGATAATTGAGAAGAATGCCCAGTCTATATCAATGGTTAAAATACTGGGATATAATGAACGGGAAATAGCAGGCTTATATGTTATGTCAACAACAATTGTAGTGGCAATATCAATTATTGTAACTTTGGTTATGAGTTATTTTATTATGGGTAAGCTGTTCGTGGTTATTATGTCAGATTATTCAGGCTGGCTGCCTTATGTGATTCACCCGGTTACGTTTATTGAAATGGCTCTACTGGGAGCTGGCTGCTATATTGTGGTAATGCTGTTACAGCTGGCAAAGATAAAACGAATTCCAAAGAGCGCGGCATTGAAAAATGTGGAATAAAATGTTTTGTTAAATAAATATCTATATTGTAAATCTGCATTTGAGCGAGTAAAATGATAGTAATTGAACAATCCCAAATGGAGGACATATCAACATGGATAAAGGACTTGAAACATTTATTAATTCTTTTAAACACACGGGGATATACATAATTGACAGGGACTCCATGGAGGTGTACTACGAAAATGACACGGCCAGAAAGTACACTGGCAGAAACAGGAATGGTGAGGCCTGTTACTTGACACATGGTAATAATTCCATGTGTGCTTCCTGCCCTCTTAGAAGGGAAGATAAGACTTCCTTTGTGATAAGAGAGGATTATGGAATGGTGTTCATTATCCAGGCAGTTGAGACTGTCTGGGAAGGTATTCCGTCCTATATAATAACGGTCAGAAAGCAGATTGACATGCCATTACATGACAGGTCAGTCAATGAAGGTATGACCAAGAGAATGAATCGTGCGATTAATTCCACGATTCTTACTTATTGTGAAGTTAATATGAAGACGCTTATGTGCAAATGTGTGCATTTTGATGATGCTGAGGACATGATAGAGGGTATATATGATGCACATATACGAAAGCTTGCGCAGAATGTAATTCATCAGGAGGACATCGACAGATTTCTTGATGAATTAGGAGTGGAACACCTTACGAAGATTAGCTCAGACAGTAATGGACCGTTGGAGATAAGTGTAAGATATAGAACTAATGGAAGAGGCAGTGAATCCATTATGTTGGAAAGTACAGCATATTTTCTTCGGGATGAGCTGCCACATTATGTGTCTATTATTACAAGAGAGGTTACGAATGAAGAGAAGCTTAGAGAGGAAAGTCTTATAAAGGGTAATATAATTACTCAGGTAATTAATAATGATTATGATTATGTTATTCTTATAGACCTCCTTAAGAATACTGCCAAGACATATACCGGTGGTGAATATCAGCCTGTTGAAACAGGGGATGCAGGACAGTATATAGTTGATTATCTTAAGAATAATTACTATGGAGATGACTTGAAGGAATTTTTGCATTATAATACCCTTGATTATGTAAGAAAAAGACTTGATGAGAACGGCAGATACATAGAATATTATTATGTTAATGAGAAAAATCGCGGACCAAGATATAAAAAAGGTACCTATACCTATGCTAATGGAGATAAGAGATACATTATTTTTGCCAGAACAGATAATACGGAGGCAGTAAAGCGCCAGCAGGAGATTAATGAAAGACTTACTGAGGCACTTAGAAAGTCAGATGAGGCAGCAAGAGCCAGAAATGAAATCTTTTCAAGGATGAGCCATGACCTTAGAACACCTATGAATGCAATAGTGGGACTTTCCAAGCTTGGGGCAGATGAGACAGAAGATGAGAACAGTCGAGAGTATTTCGAGAAAATAGACACATCGGCAGACTACCTGTTAGGGTTAATTAATGATATTCTTGATATGAATAAGCTTGAGCATGACAGAATAGAGCTTCATGAGGAGGCTGTGGACAGTACAGAGTTCATACAAGAGGTAGTTGAGATTCTACGACCTCTTGTTTCTAATAAGAAAATCAATCTTGTGTTGGATTTTGGCAGAACAGATGCACCATATGTATATTGCGATATTATAAGAACCAGACAGGTATTTATTAATTTCCTGAGTAATGCAATTAAGTTCTCTGACCCCGGTTCCACTGTTACATGGAGCTGCAGGGAGCTTGGAATAGACAATGGCTGTGTTACTTTTGAGATGCAGTTTATAGACCATGGCTGTGGAATGAGCGAAGAATTTGTGTCAAAAGCATTTGAGCCTTTTGAACAGGAGCATAACCGTTTCTCTTCTGAGAATTCCAGTACAGGACTGGGACTTGCCATTGTTAAGAATCTGGTTCGGATAATGGGCGGAAGTATAGAGGTAAGCTCTGCTATTGGAGAGGGCTCGATATTCACATTAAGGCTGCATCAGAGAATAGCAGATGAAAGGTCAGTAAGAAAAAGTCATGCAAGGCCTGCTATTCAGATTAATCTGGCCGGCAAAAGAATACTTGCAGTTGAAGACCAGCAGCTTAATCTGGATATAGAATGCAGACTCCTTAACAAGCAGGGAGTTATAGTTACTACAGCGTCCAATGGTCAGGAGGCAGTGGAGGAATTTATGGAATCCTGTGAGGGATATTTTGATGCTGTTCTTATGGATATCAGGATGCCTGTGATGGATGGAATAGAAGCTGCAAAGCGCATAAGGGCACTGGACAGAGAGGATGCCAGAATTGTACCTATTATAGCCACAACGGCTAATGCTTTTGAAGAGGACAGAAGACTTACAAAAGAGGCAGGTATGGATGCACATCTGTCCAAACCAATTAATCCAAAAGAGCTTTATGAGACGCTTTCGGATTACATAGGCTAGGGGCAAAAAATGTTGTCCCTGACATAATATTATACTGTATAAGGGTAATGCAGGAGGAGAATTTTTATGTACAACCAGGAGGAGCTGCGTGGCATGGAGTCTGTCATTGATAATATCGATGGTGGGCTTGCCATATATAAGATAATTAACAGGGGGCGGATTATACCTGTATATGTATCTAATAAGATAGATGATGTACTGTATGTTACCAAGGATGAATTCCTTAAAATGTCTGGCGAGGATATTTTCGCACTGGTATATAATCAGGATAAGGACAGAATATATGAAGCTGTGGTGGATGCAGCTCTTAATGACAGGTCCTCGTCTATTTCTTTTAGAATAATACGCAAGGAGGATGGCTATGTATGGGTTAATGGAGTATTTTCATCCTATGGAACGGAGGATGGACATACTCTTATACTTGCCATATATACTAAGGTGTCACAGCAGTTTGATTTGTATACCCACGCCCTTAGACACACATCTCTTGGAATACATATTGTAGACGAGAAAACCTATGAGCTGTATTACTGCAACGAAGCAGCATTTGCAATTGTTAATAAAGATATATGTGAGTATGGCGGAAGAAGATGCTATGAGGTATTGTTTGGAAGATCAACACCCTGCAGCCATTGCATGATTGGAAGATGTGGCAGTAATAACATGAGGAGAGAAACACTTGTTCCGGACATTGGAAAGGTAATTTCCAGTATATGTGAACGAACTACATGGAACGGAAGACCGGTAATGGTAGAGTATCTTCATGACGTTACTCAGCTTAAGGAAAAGGAAGACAGAATTAACAGCAGTACAGCCAAAGCAGATGATAAGAAGCTTATGGGGTATTATATAGCTAATTTGAGACAGAACAGTATTATTGAGCAGAAAACAATTGGCAGTGAGATAAGCATTAAGACCAGAACAGACAGGTATGATAAGGCAGTTGAACTATGGAAGAATACTATTTCAGACAGTGCTGATAGAGAGAATTATTCAAGAGTACACCATTCCTCAAGACTTATGGCATATTATAATGCAGGAGGAACCTCAGAAAGCCTTGAATACCAGATTAGACTTGCAGATAATTCACATATATGGGTTAATTCCATAATTGAGCTGATAAGTGACCACAGCACAGGTGATTTATGTATTTATGAATATATTTACAATATTCATAGAAAGAAGCTTACGGATGAGATTATGTCGGCGGCTGTTGACTATGATTCTGAAAGATTTGGAAGTATTGAGCTTGATAATAATCAGATTACCATACTTCATAATCGAAATGAAGCTAATGCACATGAGATAACTGTAGAGAATTATACAAAAGATTATTCTGACTATGCAGAATTAAAGGTTTATCCGGAGGACAGAGATTTATTTATGACTCTTTCTTCAATAACCAACCTGGACACTCAGCTTAAGTATAATGATGTGTATGAGTTCACACACAGGGAGCTTGCGGATGATGGAACAATGCATGTGAAGAACAATCATTATGCAATGTATGACAGAGACAATAGAATATGCCTTATGTCACGTTCTGATGTTACAGATATAATTGCTGAGGAGGAGTTAAAACAGCAGCAGCTTGAGATTGCACTTGAGATGGCACAAAAAGCCACAAAAGCCAAACCCTTTTTCCTGTCCAATATGAGCCATGAGATAAGAACACCAATGAATGCTATTATTGGGCTTACCAAGCTTGCACAGGAATCTGAGGATATTAATGAGATTAAGGAATATATACGCAAGATAGATTCCTCCAGTGATTATCTGCTTGGTATGTTAAGCGATATTCTTGATATGAGCCGTATTGAGAATGGTAAGTTCCTTCTTAACAAAAAATGGGTATCAGTATATGATTTGTTGGATTCCTGCATAAGTATTATTGAACCTCAGATGAAGAAAAAAGGAATCAGATTCATATACCCTTCAAGTGGAATTAATGATGATCTGGAATTCTATGTGGACGAGCTGCGTACAAGGCAGATGCTAATTAATCTTCTTAACAACGCATATAAATTTACACCTGAGGGTGGAACGGTTATACTTAAAATGACTAATGTGTCCAAGAGTGATATCAGGGCAGTAGATAAAATAATAATAAGCGATACCGGCTGTGGAATGAGCAGGCAGTTTATGGAAAAGCTGTTTACACCATTTGAGCAGGAGCACAATCCATATTCAGACACTACTGCCGGAACAGGACTGGGACTTGCACTTGTTAAGGAGATTGTTGCTGCAATGGGCGGTGATATTAGTGTGGAAAGTCAGCTTGGAGCAGGAACTACATTTACTATTAACTATCCATATGAATATCGGCGCAAGTCCGACAACAGGCTTATAAGCAACCCTAAGAGTGTTATAGATGAGGTGATTCTTACAGACCGAAGAATTCTGCTTGTTGATGACCAGAAGCTTAATCGTGAGATTGGAAGAAAGCTTTTAGAGAACAAGGGAATGATTGTTCATGAGGCTGTTAATGGCAAGGAGGCAGTTAGACTCTTTTCCAGCTCAGAGGTTGGATATTACAGCGCTATTGTAATGGATATCAGAATGCCGGTTATGGATGGGTTGTCTGCAACTAAGATAATCAGGTCAATTGGACGTGAGGATGCTGCCACAATTCCAATAATTGCAATGACGGCCAATGCCTTTGGAGAGGACGTAATAAAGTCCCAGGAGGCGGGAATAGATATGCATCTTGCCAAACCAATTAATCCGGATTTGCTCATTGGGGCGATTTCATCACTTATTAAGGATTAGCAACCCTTCTCAATAAATAATTGTTTGTGAGCATCTATCAGAAAATGATAGATGCTTTTCTTTTGCTTAAAATTGTGCATATACAGTTCGACAAAAGAAAAATATTTGTGCAATATGCACAAAAAAAGGAAACTGAGTTTGTAAATATAGTTTCTTGCACTGCGCATTATACAATGCTACAATATAGGAAACTGAAACAGATAAATTAGTTTCCAAAATGAGCGGAGGTGGAAAAGTGGAATTAAGAGAGAGCATCCTTGAAGGAACAATGCAGGCATTTAACGAAAAGGGATTAAAATTCACAATGGATGATATTGCTTCGCAGCTTGGAATCAGTAAGAAGACAATATATACAGTGTTTAAGGACAAGGATTCCCTTATCTATGAGATGGTTGACTACTGCTTTGATACTATTAAGGAAAGCGAGCAGAATATACTTAAGAATTTTGGACTTTCTACGGTAGAGAAGATTAAGGCAATACTTGGAGTCCTGCCAGACAGCTACAAGGATATTGATTTTGGACAGCTGTATCTGCTTAAGGATAAGTATCCAAGAACCTACAAGAAAGTGGAGAAAAGACTGGAAACAGGCTGGGAGACCACAATTGCCCTTATAGAGCTTGGTATAAAGGAAGGCGTTATAAGAGATATTAAGATACCAATACTTAAGACAATGATGGAGGCTACACTTGAACAGTTCTTCCAGAGGGATATTCTTGTAATGAACAATATATCCTATAAGGAGGCGCTGGAGGAGACCGTATCAATACTTGTTGACGGGATTGTTGTCAAATAACCTGAGAAAGGAAACGCTATGGCAGAGAGAATATATATTAATGATAACTGGGGTTTTACAGCTGAATATACTGATGAGTTAATACAACGAGATTATGAAGATAAGCTTGAAAGGATAAGAATTCCTCACACAGTGGCAGTTACACCATTTCATTATTTTGATGAGCATATCTATCAGATGATAAGCGGCTATCGCAGAGAGCTTAGAATACCCCAGGAATGGAAGGGGAAAAAGCTTTTACTGACCTTTGAGGGAGTTGCACATGAATGTGAACTTTATGTTAATGGCAGTCTGGTTAATGAGCATCATTGTGGATACACTGCATTTACAACCGATATATCGGAGCTGGTAGAATGCGGAGAGCTTAATATTATTACGGTTAAGGTTAACAGCAAAGAAGACGTTAATGTACCGCCATTTGGATATGTAATTGATTATATGACTTATGGAGGTATATACAGGGACGTATATATTGATGTTGCCAATCAGGAGAACATAGAGGATATTTTTGTCAGAAGCATTATCCCCTCTGTATATGACAACAAGGCGGAGCTTATTACAAAGCTTGAGCTTGGCTGTTATTCCAAAGCCCTGACTATCAGACAGAGCCTGCGCAAAATTACGGATTCCGAATATATTGTGCTTGGCAGTACTAAGACAACGGGTTGTGAAATGACTGTTGAGTATGAGGCTAACAATATAGAATTATGGGATATAGATAACCCTGTTCTATATGAGATTAGAACTGAGCTGATAAAGGATGGCGTAGTGGTTGACGAGAGGGTTGTTAGAACCGGCTTTAGGAAGGCTGAGTTTCGTACAGACGGCTTTTACCTTAATAATAAAAAGGTGAGAATCAGAGGGCTTAACAGACACCAGAGCTATCCGTATGTTGGGTATGCAATGCCTGAATCAATGCAGAGGCTGGATGCCGATATTTTGAAAAAGGAGCTTGGAGTCAATGCAGTCAGAACCTCACATTATCCCCAGTCCCATTATTTTCTGGACAGGTGTGATGAGCTGGGACTGCTGGTATTTACAGAGATTCCCGGATGGCAGCATATTGGTGATGCGGCGTGGAAGAATCAGGCAGTAGAAAATGTCCGGGATATGGTAAGGCAGTATCGCAATCACATCTCAATAATATTATGGGGAGTGCGGATTAACGAATCACAGGATGATGATGAATTTTATAGAAGGACCAATGAGGCAGCACATGAGCTTGACCCTTCAAGACAGACAGGCGGTGTCAGGGCAGGCAAAAAAAGCCATCTTCTGGAGGATGTATATACCTATAATGATTTCGTGCATGATGGAAGTAAAAAAGGCTGTGAGCCTAAGCGCAGGGTAACCTCAGACAGCTCCAAAGCCTATCTGGTATCAGAGTATAACGGACATATGTATCCAACCAAGACCTTTGACTGGGAGGAGCATAGAAGAGAGCATGCAATAAGACATGCAAATGTCCTTGAAGCAGTGGCAGCCCAGGAGGATATAGCAGGAAGCTTTGGCTGGTGTATGTTTGACTATAATACCCATAAGGACTTTGGAAGCGGGGACAGAATATGCTATCACGGAGTTATGGACATGTTCCGTAATCCCAAGCTGGCAGCAGCAGTATATTCCAGTCAGCAGGAAAAAGAGCCAGTGCTGGAGATAAGCTCCTCAATGGATATTGGAGAGCACCCGGCCTGTAACAGAGGAGCTACCTATATAATTACTAATGCAGATGCCGTAAGGATGTATAAGAATGACAGGTTTATTAAAGAATACACACAAAAGGATTCTGACTACACCCATCTTGCCTATGGTCCAATTCTTATTAATGATTTCATTGGAAATGCACTTGAGGAGAAAATGCTTCCAAGGGGGCAGACAAAAGGAATTAAAAAGGCACTTAACGCAGCAGCAATGTATGGACTTGGACATCTTCCAATGTCAGTATATCTGACAGGCCTGTGGCTGATACTTCGGTATCACATGAACGCAGGAGATGCAGTCAGATTATACAACCGCTATATCGGTGACTGGGGAGGAACCTCTACAACCTATAGGTTTGAAGCAGTGAAGAATGGAAGGGTAGTAAAGAGCGTAACCAGATGCCCAATGACAAAGGCACATCTTGAGGCAGAGGCAGACCACACCGGATTAACTGAGAATACAACCTATGATGTGGCAGCCATAAGGCTTCAGATGAAGGATGAGAACGGCAATATTCTTTGTATATGCAATGACCCGGTAAGTTTTGTAACGGAAGGCCCGATAGAACTCATTGGTCCTGACTGTATTGCACTCCAGGGTGGAATGGGTGGAACCTATATCAGGACCACAGGCGAAAGCGGCAATGGAGCTCTTACAATAAAGGCAGGCAGCTGTGAGCCTGTTACAATACATTTTAGTATCAGCTAGGAAAGGGAAAAGTATGAATGATAAAAGTAAGGCTATTTTTGGCAATGTAATGAAAAACAGTGTATATAGCAAGGCTGTTAAGTCCAGACAGAAATATATTAAAAAGTTTGGAAATGACGCAGCTGCAGACTATAAACCTGTAATTAAGAAGAATGGATATATAGGAGATTCACTTGGAGTATATGATATCAGACTTGATGAGGGCAGCAGTAATGAGGTATTTGACCAGAATAAGGGTATAATTGTTGGCAATATCAGAATGGGCTTTGGACATTACCGTATATCTATGGCAATTGCATCAGCTGCTCACTCAATGGGCTATACGCCATACTGGATGGATTTAAATTCCTATAAGCAGACCACCTGCACCAAGGTAATCAGCAGTCAGAATGACCTGTATTCACTGGGCTCAAGACTTTCTGGCAAAAGCAGACTTTTTAACAGACTGGTGTGGGAACCAATGAATTATGAGGGTTTTAGAAAGCTTTCCTACAACTCATCTGACCAGAAAAATGCAGAGCTTATGGCTCCTGTATACAAAAATGTTCCTAAGGACATTCCGGTTGTAGCTACTCATGTATGGCCTGCACAGGCGGCAGTACATGCAGGCATGAAAAATGTTGTTAATGCAATACCTGATAACTGGCCAATGGCACTTCACCTTGCAGAGGGAAGTCTTCACACCGTTCAGACACATTATGCATATCAGGGCTACAGGATTCTTAACGGGATGCAAAAGGACAGAGTACTTAATCCAATGCCTGATGAGGCGCTTAAATATACAGGACATTATATAGACCATGAGCTTGTAAGCAACATTGAGGCTGACTGTGAGGCAAGAATGAGGCGAAAGGCTGACAAGGAGCCAATTCGTTTTCTTCTTACAATAGGAGGCGCCGGAGCACAGAAGGAAATATTTGCTGCAATAATAGAGTGTCTTATACCTGCAATCAAGAACAAAACAGCAGCACTGTATGTTAACGTAGGTGATTATAAAAATGTGTGGGACCAGCTCCTTAAGGAAATACCTGAGCTTGCCAGCCTTTCAACAGAACATTTTAATGACTGGAGGAATACACAGGACTTCGCCACAGCTGCACTTACAGGAAGGATTGAAGGAGTCCACGGCTTCTGGCATGAAAATATTTTTGAGGCAGTGTACTGTACTAATCTTCTTATGAGAAGCTGTGATGTACTGGTAACCAAGCCAAGTGAGCTTGCCTTCTATCCAGTACCTAAGCTGTTTATTAAGCGCGTAGGCGGACACGAGCAGTGGGGTGCAATCCATTCGGCAGAGATTGGTGATGGAACTCTGGAATGCAGGGATATTCCGCACACAATACAGATGATAGATTTGTTTATGAATGATAATAGTATTTTAAATGATATGTGTAACAACATCATTAAAAATAAAGAGGCCGGAATATACGATGGAGCCTATAAGGTAGTAGAGCTTGCATTTGGACTTAAAAACAAAAATAATTAATCAGGAGGCAAATATGAAATTATCAGTGAAGGAAAAAATCTCCTACGGCGTCGGAGCTGTGGGAAAGGATATGGTATATGCCCTTTCATCAGGCTATGTACTGTATTATTATCAGGATGTGCTTGGCGTAAGTGCGGCATTTGTAGGATTAATACTTATGATTGCCAGAGTGTTTGATGCAGTTAATGACCCATTAATGGGAATTGTTGTTGCCAAGACCAATACTAAATGGGGTAAGTTCAGACCATGGATTTTTACAGGTACAATTCTTAACGCATTTGTTCTTTTTGCATTATTTGCAGCACCGGGTTCTCTTGGAAGTAAGGGGATAATGATATGGTTTGCAGTAATGTACATACTATGGGGTATGACCTATACAGTAATGGACATTCCATACTGGTCAGTAATTCCTGCTGCAACAGATACACCTAAGGACAGAGAGAATCTTTCTGTAATAGCAAGAAGCTGTGCAGGAGTGGGCAACGCTATTATTACAATTTCAACCATACTTATTGTAGGCTTGATTGGCGGCGGAGATTCCAAGGCTCAGGAAATAGCAGGCTTTAAATGGTTTGCACTTATAATTGCAGTCCTTTTTGTAATATCAGCAGTTATTACATGTATGGGAGTTAAAGAAAAAAGAAGTGAAAAAATGCAGACAGCCTCTGTTGGACAGATGTTTAAGGCACTTTTCAAGAATGACCAGGCAATTGCAGTAGTTGTAACAATTGTACTTGTTAATACGGCACTTTACGTTACCAGTAACCTTATTATTTACTTTTTTAAGTACGATATTGGTGGCGGAGCAGACGGCTGGAAGGGCTCCTATACCTTATTTACAGCCTTCGGCGGTGGAATGCAGATTCTTGCAATGATGGTGCTGTTCCCAATTCTTCGTAAATTCATGAAGGCACTGGATGTATTTAAGCTTAGCCTTGGAATGGCAATTACAGGCTATGCAGTTTTGCTGATAATGACACTTACAGGACTTTCAAGCAATATATATCTTCTTTTCATACCGGGTCTCCTTGTATTTGCAGGTAATGGTATGCTTACAGTACTTACAACAATGTTTCTTGCCAATACAGTTGATTATGGTGAACTTAAGAACGGAAGACGTGAGGAAAGTGTTATTTTCTCAATGCAGACCTTTGTGGTTAAGCTTGCATCAGGTTTTTCCTCACTTGTAGCAGGACTTGGACTTACGCTTATAGGCCTTAAGGGCAATTCAGATGATGGAGCAGGAGTTACACAGTCGGCCTCAACACTTATGGGACTTAGAATGGTAATGACAGTAATTCCG
Source organism: uncultured Butyrivibrio sp. (assembly GCA_964441705.1). Lineage (GTDB taxonomy): Bacteria > Bacillota > Clostridia > Lachnospirales > Lachnospiraceae > Eshraghiella. The sequence goes on along the minus strand of CAYTWF010000015.1, from coordinate 5,424 downwards.
GCAGTACTTTTACTTATAGCACTTTTCTTTTTCCTGAAAAAATATATTCTGACAGATGAAAAGCTGGAGGAAATTGGTAAAGAGATTAAGGCAAAAAGAGAAACCCGCTAACCACTAAAAGGAGATTCATATGATTAAATGTATTAATCAGACCTTTATACTTTCAACAAAAAATACCACATATATGTTCAGAGTAACCGCCACAGGACATCTTGAGCATCTGTGCTATGGGAGAAAAATAACCGTTAATTCCCAGGAGGATGCAGACGCTATAGTGGAAAAGCATACCTTTCAGGGCGGTAATATGAACTCATATGACAGTGAACACAATGAATTCAGCCTTGAGGATATGTGTCTTGAAATGTCCTCCTATGGAAAGGGAGACATAAGAGAACCCTTTGTAGAGATAATTCATGGAGATGGTTCATATACCTCGGATTTTGTATATGAAGAATATTCATATATTAAGGGTAAGGAGGAATATGCCACGCTGCCCGGCTCCTATGATGAGGAGGGCAGCGTGGAGCAGCTTGTAATTGCTCTTCGTGACAGGAGCTATGACATAGTGCTGGAGCTTCATTATTATGTATATGAGGATTGTGACGTAATTACCAGAAGCTCAAGACTGATTAATAAGAGTCAGGATAATATCAGACTTAAAAGACTGATGAGTACACAGGTGGATTTTCATACACCGGAGTACATTGTTACCACCTTTAATGGTGCATGGGCAAGGGAAATGAAGAGAAATGATACCAGAGTCACAGCGGGAAAGCTGGTTAACAGCTCCTATACCGGAACGTCCTCAAGCAGAGCCAATCCATTTGTAATGCTTGGCAAGGAGAATACCTCTGAGGATTACGGTGACTGCTATGGCTTCAACCTGATATACAGTGGCAATCATTATGAGGCTGTAGAGGTAGGAAGCTTTGGTAAAACAAGGTTTGTAAGCGGAATTAATCCGCAGTCCTTTTCCTTTGTAGTTGCGCCGGAAGACGATTTTGAGGCGCCGGAGGCAGTAATGACCTATTCCAATGAGGGCTTTAATGGAATGAGCCAGCATATGCATGATTTTGTCAGAGAGCATATTGTGCGTGGAAGCTGGAAGCACAGAACAAGACCAGTGCTGTTAAACAGCTGGGAGGCGTCATATTTTGACATAGATGAGCATAAGCTGCTATCCCTTGCCAGAGCCGGTAAAAAAGCAGGAATTGAGCTTTTTGTCATGGATGACGGCTGGTTTGGTGAACGTAATGACGATAAAACCTCACTTGGTGACTGGGATGTTAATAAGAAAAAGCTCCCTGGAGGAATAAAAAGACTTTGTGATAAAGTTAACGAGCTTGGACTTGATATGGGCATATGGGTTGAGCCGGAGATGATTAGTGTTAACAGCAGACTGTACGAGGCACATCCTGACTGGACAATGGATATTCCGGATAAGCCGCATTCAGAGGGACGCTCCCAGAGAATTCTTGACCTTACAAGAGCTGATGTGGTGCAGTATGTTATAGATAAGATGACGGAGGTGTTTTCCTCTGCCAATATAGCCTATGTTAAATGGGATATGAACCGTACCATGTCTGACATATATTCAAGGTCACTTTCGCCGGACAGACAGGAGGAGGTGGCACACCGTTACGTTATGGGTCTGTATCGCTGTATGAAGGAGCTTACCAATAGATTTCCTGATATACTCTTTGAGGGCTGCAGTGCCGGAGGCAACCGCTTTGACCTGGGAATTCTTTGCTATTTTCCTCAGATATGGGCAAGCGATGATACTGATGCTGCCTGCAGGAGTGAGATTCAGAATGGTTACAGCTACGGATATCCAATGTCTACAGTAACAGCCCACGTATCCGGCTGCCCGAATCATCAGACACTTAGGAAAACCCCGCTTGTTACAAGGTTTAATGTGGCAGCGTTTGGAATCTGTGGCTATGAATGTAATCTCTGTGATATGTCTAAGGAGGACAATGCAGAAATTGCAGCTCAGATTGAGCTGTACAAGCAGTGGAGAGAGGTCCTCCAATGGGGACGCTTCTACAGAGGAAGAACCTGCAGCGAGGCTGGCTATGGCAATCCGTCATGCCTTACGAGGCAGCCAGGTAATACCACAGAATGGACCTGTGTATCAAGGGACGGCAGCAGAGCAGTAGGCATGATTATGCAGAAGCTGGTATCTCCAAACACACAATATGAGTATTACAATGTCAAAGGTCTTAAGCCGGATAGCAGATATCATTTCTATAACAGGGTACTGAAATATAACGTAAAGGAATTTGGGGACCTTGTTAATACCGTGTCACCAGTTCATATTAAACAGGATTCACTGGCACATAATCTAATTGCAAAATTTGTTAAAATGGATGGGGAAACAGAGGATTACACAGCCTATGGAGACACACTGATGTATACAGGTGTGAGACTTAAGCAGTCCTTTGGGGGAACCGGATATAATAATGAGGTAAGATATTATCAGGATTTTGGCTCCAGAATGTATTTTATGGAAGAAGTCGAATAATGTCAAAAAAAACACCATTTACACTAATAATGTTTAATGGTGTTTTTTTATGCGATTATCTATTGACATAATGTGACATAGTAAACTAAAATGAAGTTAACTATGAAACAATCTAAAGTATAATGAAGAAGGTATAATGATGAGCAAAAAACTTGAAAAATTACGGAACTGGGGATGTGATGTAGACGGAGCCCTGGAGAGAATGCTGGATGATGAGGAGTGTCTTGAGTCCTGCATCGACCTTGTAATTGAAGATGAGAATTTTAAGCTTTTGGGGGATGCTATATTGAATAATGAATGCAAGCCTGCATTTGAATATGCTCATGCCCTTAAGGGAGTACTTGCCAATGTAGGTCTTACACCTATGTATGACGTGATTTTTGGCATTGTAGAGAAACTGAGAGCCGATGATATGAAGGGACTTGACCAGGAATACGCATTACTTCTTGATAAGAAGGCTGAGCTTGTGGAATTAATGAAGGATTGATTCATAATGCTTATGTAAGAAGCGGGGAGATTCTCAATGGATTTGTTAAAACAGCAGCAGCATGAAATAGAATTAGGCAGAAAAAGCGGCATAGACACAACAATATATGCAGACCCAAGGTTTGACTGGCTCCAGATGAGAGAGCTTAGAGTCGGGCTGGAAAAGAAGCTGGATGTTGCTGTCTATGCTGATTATACGATTGGGTATGCTGTTATGAAGCAGATACGTAAGGGATTGGAGATTGGAATTAATCTTAAAAAATATTATGAGCAGGGATATCCCTATCTGGTACTTAGAGAGATTCGTAAGGCATGGGAATGCAGCGTAGATATATCAGAGTATGTTAAAAGTGGCTTTGATTATATGCAGCTCGAAGAGATTAAGGATGCCCTTATAGATAATATTGATATGAAAGAGTATCTTGAGAGAGGCTTTTCTGGAAGTCAGCTATCAGAGATAAGACTTGGACTTAATGAGCAGCTTGATGTAAGCATATATGCTTATGGAGAATATAACTGGATGCAGATGAGAGAGATTCGTCTGGGTCTTAAGAGTAAGGTAGATGTCGACTGGTATCTTAACGAGTTTTTCTCCTCCAGACAGATGCGTCAGATACGTAAGGGACTGGAAGAGGGGCTGGATGTCAGCTCCTACGCACAGCTGCAGTATAGTGAATCTGATATGATATCAAGACTTAACTGGCTTAAGGAAAAGATAGATGTAGGTCAGGTAGAACCAGCCATTATTGAACATCAGGATTATTCTGTAGTAGAGGATATGAGCAGGTTTATTAAGTGCAAAATGGATGCAGAGCGTATGACTGCACAGATTAATATAAGCCCACAGGTGGATTCTGCCAGACTGAGTGTGGATGTAGTTGTGGAGATTCTTAAGCTTAATGAGATTGTTCTTGGAATCGATAAGAAGCTTATTGAGGATATAATTGCAAGGAAAAGATTTGGACAGTCAATTGTCATTGCCAAGGGACACCCTCTTACAGAGGGACATGACGGCTATTATAAGTATTCTTTTCCAGATGATGATAACAAGCCTAAGGTTCTGGAGAACGGAGCTGTTGATTTTACCAATGTTAATCCATTTGTAATTGTTCAGGAAAGAGCTGTGGTTGCAACCTATCAGCATGCAGTACATGGTGCTTATGGATATAAGGTAGATGGAACCATGCTTGTACCTAAGCAGGTTAAGGATATTCCGCGTCTCCATGGCAGAGGTATTAAACAGCTGCCGGATGAGGATACCTACATTGCAGAATATGCAGGCAGACTTGTGGATTGTCAAAGCACCAGAATGTATATAGATAAGGTGTACATACATTCCGGGGATTATACAAGGTCAATGGGTAAGCTGGATTTCAACGGAGATGTTTTGATTAAAGGAAATGTTACCAATGGTTCAGTAATTAAGGCAACAGGCAGTATTGTTATTAACGGCACAGTAGAGAGTGCCGATATAAGTGCAGGAACTACAATTCTGATTAAGAATGGTGTATGTGCAGATGATTCAGGCAATATAAGGTCTGGTGGAGATATACAGAGTAAATTTTTTGAACGCTGTAATGTATATGCCGGAGGCAGTATCAGTGCCAACAGTATTTTGAACAGTAATATTGTGTCAATGGAGAGCATAACCGTATTTGGTAAACGAGGAGTAATTATTGGAGGCAAGGTTAAGGCGGTTCAGCGAATTACAGTTAATTCACTGGGTAATCCCGCGAATGTACTGACTGAGCTGGAGATTGGACTTATTCCTGAGGTTAGAATAATCATTACCAATAAGCAGCAGAACCTTGAGAAAAGGAAACGTGAGGTTAAGGAACTTACTGCTGCATTAGACAAAATAGACAAGACCTATGGTGTATCAGAGTCTACATATAATATCAGAACCAAGATTCAGGAAGAGGTTACTGCGCAGCGTCATATAATTAATGAGATTACTAATGAGATTAATGCATTATATGACAGGTGTGGCAGATACACAGGAACCAATCAGGTAGCCGTTCAGGGAACTGTATACCCTAATGTTAAGATAACAGTGGGGGATAAGTTTATAAAGACCAATTCTGAGGCCAGATATATGGGTGTCAGAATCAAGGATAACAACATTGTATTTGGCAGATTAAAGTAAGGGGAATGACTTGTATGGATACTGTATTAATAGTAGATGACAATAAGGTTAACAGAATGATTCTTGCCAAAGGACTTAAGGACAGCTACGAGGTGCTTGAGGCAGAGAACGGCAGGGTTGCACTTAGAATACTTAATGAGTATATATCAAGTATAAGTATTATTCTTTTGGACATAAGGATGCCGGAGATTAATGGTATTCAGTTCCTGCAGATACTCAATGTCATTTAGATAAGCATTTCGTCTGTTAGGAAAGGTATCTCACAGGT
>CAYTWF010000014.1:27025-47262 GCA_964441705.1 uncultured Butyrivibrio sp. | reverse complement strand
TAGCACCTACAGTACCATCTGCACCAAGTCCCCAGAACTTACAGCTTGTAATTCCCTCTGGAGCAGTAACAGGTGAAGGGCCAACCTCAAGTGAAAGATTAGTAACATCATCGATAATACCGATTGTGAATTTCTTCTTAGTATCGTTGTTAAATACAGCGATAATCTGAGCAGGTGTTGTATCCTTTGAACCAAGACCATAACGTCCTGAGAATACTGGGATATCAGCGAACTCTGTGTCCTTGATTGCTGCGATAACATCAAGGTAAAGTGGCTCTCCGATTGAACCTGGCTCCTTAGTTCTGTCAAGAACAGAAATCTGCTTAACAGTCTTAGGCATAACTGAAAGTAAGTGCTTAGCTGAGAAAGGTCTGTAAAGACGAACCTTGATAACACCAACCTTCTCACCATTCTTTACAAGATAATCGATTGTCTCATCAATTGTCTCACATACTGAACCCATAGCAATAATAACCTTAGTTGCATCTGGTGCTCCGTAGTAATTAAATAACTTGTAGTCTGTACCAATCTTGGCATTAACCTTGTTCATGTACTCTTCAACTACATCTGGAAGAGCATCATAGAACTTGTTACATGACTCTCTTGCCTGGAAGAAGATATCAGGGTTCTGAGCTGAACCTCTCTGACATGGATGCTCTGGATTAAGAGCGTGACGACGGAATTCATTGATTGCGTCTAAGTCTACCATATCCTTAAGGTCTTCATAATCCCACATCTCAATCTTCTGAATCTCATGTGATGTACGGAAACCATCGAAGAAGTTAACAAATGGAACCTTACCCTCAATTGCTGCACAATGTGCAACAGGTGTTAAGTCCATAACCTCCTGAACGCTTGATTCGCAAAGCATTGCGAAACCAGTCTGACGACAGGCATATACATCTGAGTGGTCACCAAAAATATTGAGTGCATGTGTAGCTACACAACGAGCTGATACATCAATTACACAAGGTAACTGCTCACCAGCGATTTTATACATATTTGGGATCATAAGTAAAAGACCCTGTGATGCTGTAAATGTTGTTGTTAAAGCACCAGCTGCCAGTGATCCGTGAACAGCGCCTGCGGCACCTGCTTCAGACTGCATCTCTGTAAGCTGAACTTCCTGACCGAAAATGTTCTTTCTGCCCTGTGTTGCCCATTCATCGGCACATTCTGCCATAACTGATGATGGTGTGATAGGATAGATGGCTGCTACATCTGAGTATGCATATGATACATGAGCTGCGGCATTGTTTCCATCCATGGTTTTCATTTTTCTTGCCATTATAGAATTGTCCTCCTAACTATTATTAACAGTCAGTGTATTATTTAGCTGAAAACAGCTGACATGACTGATTTATAGCAATAATTATAATACTAAGTTAAAAAAATAACAACCTTTTCTGATGATTATCTTTGTTCTATTTGTCGTTCATTGCATCCAATTTCTGGATATCGTAATGAAGCTCTGTGTCTTTTATCTGAATTCGTTTAATATAATCTGCAAATATTCGATTAGCAATCATTGAAGATTTTTCAGAATCCGTATCCGTAAGGATAACAACCATCTGAGTGCTGGAATATCTTGTAGCAACATCTCCAACTCTAAGCGAATCTTTTATTGCACCCTCCAGTCCAGTCATCATCTCAGGTATGCTGTCAACATCTATTCCTTTGCCATTTTTACCTGTAATGGTAAAAAGAATATACACAACCTCCTGGTCTTTTCTTACCAGACTTCTTCTAATAAACCTTGAAATATTTTTGAAGCCCTCATATTCTACATAATAAGAGCCCTGAATTGGCTCCTGCTCGCTGAGCATTTTACGAATATAATCCAAATCCTCCTGAATGCTGTCTGCCGTTATGCAGTGGTCTGCTTCATCGCTAAAGAAATGAAATACATTTTTACCGTTATTTTTGGCATGATATAATGCCTTATCTGCATTGGAATACAGCTTTTCAAAGGTATCTCCATCCTTGGGTGCAATTGCAATTCCTACACTTGCGGCCATTCCGCGGTTATGGTCAGGGTATTTAACCTTCTCATTAAGTGTTTTGATAAGTCTTGCCGCAAGATTATGAACGGTTGCGGTGTTGTCCATATCATTAAAATACAAAAAGAACTCGTCACCCCCGATACGGCATGCAATATCACTTTGTCTGACTATATCCATCAATACCTTTGCTACGCTTGCAAGCACCTCATCGCCAACTATATGTCCGTAATTATCATTAATAGCCTTAAAATTATCCAAATCTATCATAAATGCAGTTCCGCTGGCATCCGGCTGTGACAACAGACGGTCCACCGCCTGAACCGAATATTTACGGTTCCACAGACCTGTGAGCGGATCCTTGTATGCCTCAGTCTGAGCCTCAACGGCATATTCAGTCATAACCTTCTGAAGCAGCGATGCGCTTTCACCCACTATTCCCTCTGAAAAGTCCTCTATCTCATGGGAAATTATTCCTGCGGCGGTTCCATCCTCAATCATAGCCAACATTGTATCAGCTATCACCGGGTCAAACTGTGTACCTCTGCCCTCTGTAAATTCTTTTACTATATCCTCTTCCTTCAGACATTTACGATATGAGCGGTCACTTGCCATTGCATCATAGGCATCTGCCACTGCAATTACCCTGGCCTCTATAGGGATAGCGTCGCCTTCAAGTCCCTCATTGTAGCCCTTACCGTTATACCATTCATGGTGATATTTGGCTCCAACCTTGGCATTTTTAATAGATATATTTTCGAGAATATCTGCCCCGATAATAGTATGTCTTTTTACAAGTCCATACTCCTCTTTGGTATATCTGCCAGGCTTACCTATAAGATTGTCAGGAATTCCTATTTTACCTATATCATGGAGCAATGCTATATAATGAATATTCATTATACGTTCATCATCCCAGCCCATTCTTCTGGCAAGCTCCTCTGAAAGCTTGGCAACCTTAACGGAATGTCCTTTGGTATATTTATCCTTGGAATCCACCGTATTAGCAACAGACATGACTGACTGGAGCGTTATTTTCTCTATTTCCTTGGTCTTAAGAATAACCTCACGTTCAAGATTATGTCTGAGATTCTCAAGCTCAATGGTTTTCTCAATTCTACTCAGAACAATGTCCGGTTCAAATGGCTTGACAATGAAATCCATTGCACCCATTCTAAAGCCCTTAAGCTCTTTCTCCTTATCATTATCAGCTGTAAGGAAAATAACGGGAATGTCTGCCGTTGCAGGATTCTCCTTCATAATTTCCATCATCTGAAAACCATCCATCTCCGGCATAAGAACATCAAGCAATATCAGGTCTGGTCTGGCCGCCTTAAGATACAGAAGGGCATCCGCCGCTGAGCTTACTGCAATTACCTTATACCTGTCTGATAAAAGTCTTTTGATTGCCTTGAGATTAATTACGCTGTCGTCTACTGCTAATATAGTCTTCATAAGCCTCCGCCTTTTGTACACAGTGATTATTTATCACCACTTAAAATATTATCCTCTGCAATTATCTTGCCATCCTCAACTCTGTATATACGATCACAGCCATCCAATGTTGAAAGTCTGTGAGAGATAATAATTATTGTCTTATCACGGTTAAAGCCATATATTTCATTCATAATTTCTTTTTCAGTATCATCATCCAATGCAGCAGTTGCCTCGTCGAATACAAGTATGTCAGGATTGTTAAAAATTGCACGAGCCATACCTATTCTCTGGCGCTGTCCACCCGACAGTCTTACTCCATTCTCACCAACCTGACTATCCAGTCCACTGTCCAGTGACTGAACAAACTTATCAAGCTTCACAATCTTAAGAACCTTCCATATCTTAGCATCCGATACATTCTTATTGCCAAACACAATGTTATTACGAATAGTATCATCTACCAGAAATATCATCTGTGGAATGTAACCAATATTACGCATCCAGCCTCTGACATTATCCTGAATATTGGCGCCATCCACCATTATGCGGCCCTCGTTAGGCTCCAGAAATCCCAGCAGCATATTGACAAAGGTTGTTTTGCCCTCGCCTGACGCACCAATAATTCCAATTCGGTCACCTCTGTTAATAATCAGGTCTATATCCCTTATTACATACTGGCTGCCATCCGGGTACATAAAGCTTACATTATTAAATGCAATCTTGTCATTAAGCGGAAATGCATCCGGTGCCTTCTCAAAGTTAACCTTTTTATTAGAATTAATATCCTCTATTACATCCTGGCTCACTCTCATAAGCATTGGCTTATTATACATTATTCTGTTAATACAGTTATTAATTGCATTAATTGATGGAACAATTCGCACAACTGCAATGGATACTGCTGCCATCCCAATAAGTATCTGCTGCATATCCTGCTTAAGTATTACACACACAATTATATACATGGCAATGCACACACTGACAACCACCTCTGACAGGTGCTTTGGCAGCGTATCATATACAAACTTCTGCTTCTCCAGCTTATAATTGCGGTTACTGTATCTTTTGTACTTGTCTGAAAAATATTTTTCCCTGTTAAGTACCTTAATGTCTTTAATTCCGTTAACCGTCTGGTTAACAATATCCATCATTTTCATGGTGCACAGAGTTGCCTGTTCACCTACTGCCTCATCCTTGCGATACATTGTTCGATACATTATAAGACTCAAAATACCAAATGCAGCAATCAGGAATATGGACACCTTCCAATCCACTGTAAGCATTACAACAACAAGTGCAAGCACAACTATCAGCTTGGACACCAGTGTAAGTATATCCTGCAAAAGCGCATACACCTTGGTTACCAGTACGTTAATAACGGTAATTATCTCTCCTGAATTACAGTTGAGATAATACACGTATGGCCTCGTTATGTATATTCCAAAAAGCTTAACAGCTGTATCATTGCAGCCCTTTACAATAAAAAACTTCTTGGCTCTTTCCATTATGTATATTATCAAATTCTTAAGTGCAATAACAATAGCGAACCCCGCTGACAATCCTATCAGCATGCTTCGCTCTGTCTTTAATCCAAAAAAGTTAAAAATATCCATGACAATCTTGTACTTGGTCAGCAGCTGCATATTTACGATTGCAGTGATAAGCGGAATTATCAGCGAGAGGCTGACTATTTCAAGAAATCCACTGATTACCATTAGTACAATTATTCCTACTATCTGCCTTTTCCCCTTGGCATCAAGTATGTTCTCATACTGTCTCCATATTTGTTTCATATTAAAAGCCCTCTTTTTTGTGTTTCATTTTGATATTAGCACAATTGTAAAAATAAAGCCACTATCTTTCTATGATATTTGTGTGAATAAAACAGCAGGGTTCACATTGCTGCGAACCCTGCATAAGGAGATTAATCAGGAAAAAAGAATTGTTTTATTTATTTTTCAAACTTTGCTTTTTTGGATGTAGCTGTAGTTACAGCTGCAACAGCTGCTGCACCTGCAAGGAGTGCAATAATTCCAGGAAGTGCATTGGTATCACCTGAGCCAACATCTGCCTTTTTATCTGTATCTTCAGTTCCTTTGTCACTTTCAGCTGCTGGAAGTGACTTGATAAGACGTGCATCTGTAATTGTAAAGGAACCCTGTCCCTTTTCACCATGAATATGAAAACCCTGAATGCCGGTAGACAAATCAAGTCCCATTTTACCAAGGTCCAGTATTGCTGTCTGAGCTGTAGCAGAAGGTGCTGCCAGCTCCTTGTTCTCAGTGGTCAGGATTGTTCCTTCATCATTGGTTCTTACCCAACAGGTCTTATCTTTTAATCCACCCTCACTGCCATCATTCTTCATAAATTCCATTCTGATATTTTCAAGTGCTGTGGCATCTCCTGTATAGGTAATCTGAAGATATTTGTAGTCAGCAGAGGTTGAACCCACTGCTACCCAGCCAAGATAGGTGTAGCCTGTTCCGTCGCCTGAATCCCAGGTCTTAATCATTGGGCTTCCTGCAGGATCATTGAGTACAATGTCATCCTCTGCTGCAAATGCAGCTACACTCATTCCAAGAACAAATGCCAATGTTGTTACAGCGGTAAATACACGCTTAAAAATATTTTTTCTCATTTCTTTCTACCTCTCTTTACTTTATTGTCTTTTTCCCTGACCTGCCTGCTCTTATTAGAACTTCATTTTTCTGGATATCAGATATGCACCTGCTCCAACTACTACCGCTCCACCGGCAATTACAGCAATTGGAACATAGTCCTTTGCAGTCTTACCAGTTTTTTTCTGTGCCTCATCCACAACACCTGCTGTTGTCTGCTCCTCATTCTCCTGTGCCTCTGTCTCATCAGCAGCTTCTGTGTCTCCACTTGCTCCTGCGCCATTCGGTGAGGTCATAAGTCTTGCATCCGTAATTGTAAATGCACCAGTTCCCTGTGTATCGTGAATATGAAATGCTACAATTCCTGTAGTAAGGTCAATTCCTGATTTCTCAAGGTCGATTACTACTGTCTGCTCTGTATCTGATGGTGCCGGAACCTCTTCTCCATCAACTGTGAGAATTGTTCCCTCATCATTCTGGCGGAACCAGCATGGTGGCAGCTTTTTCTCACCATCATCATCTGAATTAACAACAAACTCCAGTCTGAGCTGGTCGAAGGCTGTAGCATCACCGGTATAGGTAATCTGAAGGTATTTATATTCCGGGCCTGCCTCATAGCAGTAGGCATATCCCATATACTTGTATGCAGTGCCTTCACCCGGGTCAAATGTACCAATAAATGCACTTCCACTTTCACTTAGAACAATATCATCCTCTGCTAACGCTGTGACTGCCATTGCAGGAAGAATCAATATAGCCGCAGCAATCGCTGCAATTCTTTTAAAAATATGGTGTTTCATAATATCACCTCTCTCTTATCAGTCATTAGAATATACTTCAAGCTCTGCAATCTGTCCGCCAACAGCACCTGTGTTTTTGGAAATTGCGACTCTTACATACTTAGCTGTAACCTCATCAAAATCTACAACCACCTGATTACCTGTTTTAGGGTCAAAATTATAATCTGCTGATGGCTTAAGCTCTGTGAAGCTCTGTCCATCCTCACTTATGCTTATTGTCATTGTCTGAGTTCTTTTTGACCATATAGCTCCTGGATTCAGGGCAACCACTACTGTATGAATGCTGCAGCTGTTTTCAAGATTAACAGTTACTGCATTTTCCCCAGCATCCGGTGAACCCTCCCAGTAGGTTCCTCTGTCACCGTCGTTAACATTAACCGGGTCATACACATCATTAAAGCCTGATGCGCTTACCTTTCCGGTAAGTGCCACATTAGTTCCGTCAATTACAGGTGGCACATATTCTTCAATTGTAAATGCATAATTTTCCTGTGCCTCCTGCTGGTTGGGAGCTGTTACATGGGTAAACTTATCATCAGACATTTTACCGTCAGTATCCATTGCAGCTATTGCGATTCTCATTCCGGTCAAAAGAACTGCCAGACATATTACTATGCTTATAATTGTTTTTTTCATATTGACCTCCTACTTTATCTCTACATTTTTAACAGTGTTCTCATCAATTGTAATTTCACCATCAGTTAGTGATGTAATATCCTTACCCTTAATATTAAGTCCACTGATTGTTATTCCATCAATTCCATGCTCAGCATCGAAGCCTGCTATTACTGATGGAAGTGCCTCGTTGCCATCGATTACCTTAAAGCCATCTATTGTTACGTTGGATATGGTTCCTCTGTTTTCAGTGCTGGACCAGCCTGAATTGTACAGAACCTGTATTTCCATCAGATGATTAACACCATCTCCGCATCCCATTGCCGCATCCTCGACCACAATATTTTTATATATAATGTCAGATACAGCCGCATCATCTCCATTGTGAATTGAAAGCACCGGCTTATGGAAATTGTGAAGTATTGTAATATCTTCAAACGTAATATCTGTTATTGTAGAGTTATCTTTTTTACCCTTGTTAGTCTCAAAGCCAATTTCCATTGACTGTGCAAGGTCCGTCCATACCTGAATATTCTTAAAGGTTATTTTGCTTGAGCTTACGTCATAATTCTTAACAACCAGTGAATCGTCCCATGTACGAATAAAGCAGTTGGATATGTTAAAGTTCTTACATGACTGTATTGAAAGTCCATCACCGTTAGGTCTTGCAGTAATCATCTTAAGTCCATCAATTGTTCCGCCTACAACATCATATGCCTGAAGTCCCCAGGCGTTGGAATTAAGGGAAATAATACCTTCAACTGTTACATACTGACAGTTGTTAAAGGTAATTGGTACCTTGGCGCTCTGTCCCTTCCAACCCTCAAAGGTTGAACCATCAATAATTCCTCTTCCACATACTTTTACGTTCTGGGCATTATTGGCAATAATAATTCCATGAACAACTGCACCACCGGCTATATACAGTGTGTCTCCATCCTCAAGCACAATATTTTCAATATTCCACTCTCCAGGTCCAATATATTTAACACTTTCGTCCTCAAAATCCGGAACATCCTCTTCAATTGGATTGGCAAAAATATGTACTGCTCTTTCTACTGAATCATTAAATTCCACTGTATAGGCATCCGGATTGCTTACCATAAAGGTAACCGTATGATTTTCCTTATCAATTTCAGGCTCTATATTATAGGAAAGCGGACGAATCGTAACGCTTTCTATATCAATGTCCGGAACTGTAATCTGTACCTGTACTGTTCCATCAAAATCAAAATATGTTACAGGTGTTCGCTCCAATGCCGGAAGATAACTGCCAACCCAGCCGTGAGTATTGTTAACATTGGTATCATACACATAGGCAGCCTGGCCATTAACCGTAATCTGTGTATCAACACAATGCTTAAGGGTTGTATCCCTCTTAGTCTCTGCCGCCTTCTCAAGGTCTGCTGCCGTAGCATCCTTAAGTGACTGTGGTCCATCATACAGAACCAGCTGAGAATCAGCTATTGCCTGTGCATCCTTTTTGTCTGAAATTTTCTGAACAAGCGCAGGTATTGAATATATAAGGCAGGCTGCAAGAATATATATAAGCACGCAGCCGGCAACAAAGATGATTCTTCCTGTCTTTCCATTTGATTCTTTTTTCTTTACCATAAAATTGTCCTCCAGTTATCTACTGTTTCAAGCGAACTTGAATTATAATCTGCTCCAATTGTTTCGTGCTGTGGTCCAACGCCCAGGGATTTCATTCCTCCCCTTCTGGCCGCCTCAATTCCTGCAGCTGCATCCTCAACCACCAGACATTCACCGGGTTCAAGTCCCAGCTTCTGTGCCGCCACCAGAAATACCTGTGGGTCAGGCTTGGAACGTGTTACATCAAGTCCACAGCTAACTCTGTCAATCAGATTAATAAGACCTGTCTTTTTAAGAATAAACGGTGCATTTTTACTTGCAGACCCCACCGCTGACAAAATCTTATTATCCCTCAGCATCTTAAGCGTGGCATAAGCCCCTGGCAACACATCTCCCTCATTGAGAGAATCCAGCATTTCTACATAATAGCTGTTCTTTCGCTCTGCCAGCTCTGCCTTCTCTTCCTCTGAATATACAGTGCTGCTCTTTTCAAGCACCACCTCCAGAGATTCCATTCTGCTCACTCCTCTCTGCCTGACATTGTCTTCTCTATTGAAGTCTTTAATTCCAAGCTCGTCTGCAAGTCTTTTCCAGGCTTTATAATGAAGCTCGTCTGTTGATACGAGCACTCCATCCAGGTCAAATATCACACCCTTCATATGAATTCTCCTTAATTTATCTGTTTAATATTTGGTATAAATGTGTTATTATATATCTATACGTTTTACGTTTAACCTGAGGGGTTAAAAAAAAGTGAGGTACGATATATATGATTACAATAAAAGATATTGCTTCTGCTACCGGTGTCAGTCCAACCACCGTGTCTAATGTTATTAACGGAAAGGCCGGTCGTGTTTCTGAGGAAACCATTGCCAAAATCAACAAAGCGATTGATGACCTTGGATATGTTCCCAACATGTCAGCCCGTTCCCTTGTGTCCAACAATTCCAAAGTTATTGGATTTGTTAACCACATAATCACCCGCAAGGATGCCAATTTTATGGAGGACCCGTTCCTGTCAAAATTTATTGGTATTCTTGAACATGTTCTAAGTGATAATGGCTACTATCTTATGCTCCGTACGGTAGAGACTCCTGAACAGTTTAATTCCTTTATCCGTACCTGGCACATTGACGGTCTGTTTCTCGCCGGAATATTCCGTGACGATTTTTTTGATACTATTTCCTCTGCTGCCAGAAAGCTCCCTACCGTCCTTGTTGACAGCTATGTCCATGAACGCAACATCTGTAACGTAGGACTTGAAGATTTTAAGGGCAGCTATATGTCTACTAAATATCTTATAGACAAGGGTCATCGCCGGATAGCATATGCAACCTTTCATGTTAAAGAAGGAGGAGTTCTTATGGAACGTTATCTTGGCTACAAAGCAGCCCTTACCGAAGCCGGAATCCCCTTTGATGACTCTCTTGTATTTGAATGTGGCAGTGACATTGAACACACCCAGGCAATTGCAGATGCCGTTGCAAAATATCGTAATATAACAGGTATTGTCACCACCTCTGATTTTCTGGCCGCCAACATTATGTCCAATCTCAGGAAAAATGGACTGTCCATTCCTGAGGATGTATCTATTATGGGATTTGATGACCTTAACATATGTAATATCACCACCCCTGCCTTGACGACCATTCATCAGGACATGAATCTCAAAGGCCGTATAGCCGTTGACTTTATGCTTGAGCTTCTCTCTGGACATACACCATCTCCAACTGAGATAATGCTTCCGCCTTCAATTATGGAGCGAGAAAGTGTCAAAGCTTTCTGATATCTGCAATGTTGTCTTTTATACTTACTTTATAGTGTCTACCCTGGAAGGATAATGCAAAATGCATTGCCTTCCATTTTTGTGGCAGTCTTGGTGCTGCCTTAATTCTATCCTGCTCAAAGCTGATTCCTGCAAAGCCCTCAATTGCCACCTTATAGGCACCACCATGGGCTGCCGGATGCGTTCCTCCTATATATACAAGTCCTGCCCATTCCTTTCCTCCCGGCTGCATATCTGCCGTAGCGGATTTCATCAGCATTGACATTGCCTTTTCTTCCATTCCACACCTGCATGCTGTAAGCGAATACATACATGCACTTAATGAGGAACCGTGCTCTGTTCGTGGCTCATAATATTTCCAGTTGTTGGTGCACACCTGCATATCGTAATCCTCCGGAAACATTGCCAGCCATGTAATTACATCTGCCTGCTTGATTATCTGGGTATGGGAAGCCACGCCGTATGCTCCGCCCCAGTACTCCTTTGGGTCCAAAAGTCTTCCTCTCACTGTATCCACCGTTGTATCCTCAAGCTCCCTGTAGCCATCAAACTGAGGAATTATTCCATCCTCATCCGGCTCCGGTATATATATCTTATCTGCGGCCTCACGAAATTGTGACGCCAGACTGGTCAAATCATATTCCATATCAAGACTCGCAACCGCATCCGCATTCAGCCTGTATTTACCTTCTATAAGCTTTAACGCCTGATTAAAGGTGTACAGCGCCATTCTGTTGGTATATCCATTATTGTTAACTCTTTCATGATATTCATCAGGCCCGATTACATCCCACAGCTCATATTTTTCTGTGTTTACTCTTTTAACAAGTGCGCTGTAGTAAAATAATGCACATTCAATTATCGCCTCTGCACCGCCCTGAGAAAGCACCGAGGTGTCATTGGTCACATCAACATATTTGGAAATTCCATATACAACTGCTGCTGATATATAAATCTGTTTATCCTTGAAATACGTCCGCATTGGTCTTTTGGTAAAAACATCAGTTACATTATAATCTGAGCAGGCATCATAACCATCCTCCTGACTTTCCCATGGATAAAATGCACCCTCGTAGCCATAGGCTTTGGCCTTACGCATTGCTCCTCCAAGAGAGTCTATCCGGTACATTATCAGACTGCGGGCCACCTTAGGCTGAGTCATAAGGTAAAAATCCAGCATAAACATTTCTGTGTCCCAGAACACTGCGCCCTTGTAGGTCTGCCCCGAAAGTCCCCTTGCCGGTATGGACAGGCTTTCACTGTGAGTTGGAGCAATGCTGTGAAGATGATAGCCAGAGTAATTAAGAGCCTCCATCGCCTCGTCATCGCCCTCTATGTCAATTTCACTGTATTTCCACAGGGCATCCCATCTTGTTCTATGCTCATCAAGCATTTTCTCAAAGCCCTTCTGATTACACTGCTCTGCTGCCATTTTGGCGCAGGAATCAGGATTTTCGCAATCCTTTGAGGTGTATATTGCGAATACCTTTTCAATTACATAGTCTTTATCTATATCTGTTATAAAATTAACAATTGTACCATTAAGCTTATCTTTGGAATACACACCTTCGGCACAGGGAAAATATGTCTTATACCTTGCTGCCACCGCCACGCGATGCTGCATTTCGTGGGAGACTGCATTTATCCCAAGCCCATCCTCGCTAAGAGTCAGCCTGTCGTAATGCGGACCATTAATGTCCCATACATCCCCATCAATTCCCAGCGTAAGCTTTACATCTGCATGAAAATCTGCAGTTACTGTATATCTTATTCCTCCACAGTGAACATCCTCCATGCTGACAAATCGCTCTGTCTGGATTCTGATATTACCTCGTCTGGTAGTCCATTCGCTTTTTCTTGTAAAAATACCATATCTGTAATCAAGGCTGATGCTGTGCTCCTCCGGCATTACGTCCGGAAGCTTAAGTGGCATATCATCAACGCTCATGCACGCATAAAATACATTTGGTGCATTCAGTGGCTCTCTCCAGGCACTCCCCGCCCGGTCATATATACCTGCCAGATTAACCGCCGGCAGCATATTTTTCTCTGCCTCATCGATTGTTCCCCTGACGCCCATGTACCCGTTTCCAATGAAGAACTTGTTCCCTATAAAAGAATTGTTCTCCGGGTCATACCCTTTTTGTGTTAGCTCCCAATTAATCATCTATGCTTCACTCTTTTCACAAATTGAACAGCAGTATTCCTCTGTGCCCAGTGTTATTTCCCTGTCGTAGACCTTAAGCCTTACACCCGGGTCTTTGCTTCCTGTAAGCCTTACCTTCCCCTTTTCAACCCTTACAGTGATAACTGCATCCTGATATGTTATTTTAAAAGAATAGGAATTCCACTTATCAGGAATTACCGGTGCAATTACCAGCAGCTCTCCGTCTGAACGTACACCGCCAAAGCCATATACAATGTTCATCCAGGCCGCCGCAATGCTTGTAGTATGAATTCCCTCCTGAGTATTACGGTTGTAATTATCCAAATCCATTCTGGTTGCAAATTCAAAAAAGCTGTAGGCCTCTTCGCTCTTATTAAGCTGAGTTGCCAGTATTGAATGAACCGATGGTGACAACGAGCTTTCATGTATAGTACGAGGCTCATAATATTCATAGTTAGCCTTTAACTGTTCATTGGTAAAGGATGAGTTAAACATCAGCATGAACATAAGTACATCCGGCTGCTTTATCATGTCATTGCGGTATATTCTGTCATAGCTCCAATTGTGATACAGCGGAAAATCCTGTACCGGAATTGCATCAACATCAACATGTGGAAGCTTAAAAAATCCATCATTCTGCTCATAAAGCATTGTCTTTTTATTATAAGGAATATACATTGCCTTAATTATCTTTTTCCACTCTGCTTCTTCGCTCTCTTTAAAGCCCACCTTGTCAATAATCTGTGCATATGCTTTTTTATGGGAACGTTTAACCCTATGCAGAACCTTAAGTGTGTACTCAAGAGTAAATTTGCCCATGTAATTGGTATAACAGTTGTTGTTAACCATCATCTGAAATTCATCCGGTCCCATTACTCCGTAGTAGCCGTATCTGCCATCCTGTGAATATCCTCCGCGGGTTGCCAGCATTCTTGATATCTCAATAAGCATTTCGAGTCCATATTGACAGATAAAATCGTAATCGTTATATATCTTTTCATATATCCATATGCCATATGCAACACCTGTAGATGCCTGAAGCTGGAGGCTTGCGTGCTGCCACAGGTTACAGCATTCCCTGCCGCTTATTGTTGCTATTGGATAAAAGGCTCCCTGGCAGTCCAGCTCTTTTGCTCTGGCTCTGGCCTCATCCAGTGTTTTATATCTAAAATACAGAAGGTTCTCTGCCGCTTTTCTGTCATTAAAAAGAAAGAATGGCAGACAGTAGGTCTCTGTATCCCAGAAAGCGTTACCGTTATAGGCCTCTCCTGTAAGTCCCTTAGCTCCAATATTGGTGCCCTTCACGGCTCCGTGGTAGGTCTGAAACATCTGGAATATACAGAAACGAATTCCCTGCTGGTTCTCCGGGTCTCCATCAATTACGATATCCCCATGCTCCCAAACCTTGCTCCACCACTTCTTATTGTCATCAAGGAGCTGGTCAAAGCTGCCCTTATCATTTCCTGTAAGAAAGCTTTTGTATTCTTCAAAGAATTTATCTTTTTCACCTTCATCCTTACATGTGAAATTCTTAACATGCTTGGTAATAACCTGTGAAACACCTTTTTTCAAGTTCAATATCATGGAAAGTGCTGCTGTTTTTTCCTGCAGAAATTCCTGAGTATCAGCCGCCTCTGCCGTAACAATACATCCACTGAACACTCGCTGCTTCGTATGAATTGTTGAGGCCTCTACTGCTGCAAGTCCTTTGGATATATTGCATGAAGCACTGGCATTGTTCCACATATTGCGCTTTTGCCCCTGATGTGGCACTGAAAAATCAATACCTGATACAACTGTCAGCTCACCACTGTAATTAAGAGGTGTTACTGTAATTCTCTGACCTGCTCTGTGAACATCTGTCATAGAAAGAATTCTTTCAAACTCCAGCTGTGTTGCTTTTCCATCTGTCGTAGTCCAGGTCATTCGTCTGGTAAGCCTTCCGCTGCGCAAATCCAGCTCTCTTTCAAAGCCACTTATGTCCGCTGTAGCAGCATCCAGCTTCTCACCGTCAATACTGATTCTTGTGTACAGCCAGTCAGCCGAGTTAACCATATATTCCGTAAAATCAACTATGCCCTTGTAATGTCCGTAATCCGGCTTGGTTCTCTCATATATTCCATTGAAATAGCTGCCAATCAGCTTTTTCCCTGAGTAACCTTCATCAAAATACCCTCTTACCCCCATGTATTCATTGCCAAGTGAAAATACAGACTCTGCGACCTCTCCATATTCCGGATTAAAGCCTCTTTCTATAATTTTCCACTGGTCTACATCAAAGTATTTATCTGCAATTTTTGCCATAGTAATCTCCTTAACTCCTTAAATTATCTCTATCCCTTAACTGCCCCGCCTGTAGCTCCATCTGTAATCTTTTTCTGGAAAATAACAAATATTATTGTTGGCGGAATCATTGAGAAGAAAATTGCTCTTATCATATCGATTGCCGTTGTTCTCGATGATGAGAACGAATACAGCTTAACCATAACTGTTTCCTTACCTGAGCCATTCAGCAATAGATATGGCAAAAGGAAATCTGACCAGGCTGCTGTAACTGTAAAAATAATTATTACCATAATAATAGGTTTAGCCAGCGGAATTATCATTTTGAAAAATATTCCCCATGAGCTGCAGCCGTCTATCTTAGCCGCCTCCATTATTTCCTTTGGTATTTTTGCAAAAAAGTCCTTGAACAAAATAACATAAAATGCATTGGCTCCATAGCACAGCCATAATGGAATAAATGAATTGTTAAGACCAATTCTGTTAATGTTGACAAATAATGCAACCACGCTGGTTGTTGCCGGAATAAGCATGCTCCACATTACAAGTCCATTAATAATCTTATATCCCTTTGGCCTTAGTACCTCCAGTCCATATGCGGTCAATCCGTTGAAAAACACAGAGCATGCAACCGCGCCTATAACAACAATTAATGAGTTTACATAATATTTGGAGAACTGCAGCTTTTTCCACGTCTCTGCAAATCCGTCCCAATGCCATATCTTAGGCAGTATCGCCTGACTGTTAGTAAATTCCTTTAAATCCTTAGTACCTGAAAGGAATACCCACACTGCCGGAAAAAGAGCAATCAGTGCAAATACCACACATATTACAGCTATAACAATGCACAGCACCTTTACTCTGGTGGACTTAATGTCGAAGCCTCTTATCGCTCCATCAGTTTTTTCCCTGTATTTCTTAAACATAGTCTGCGCTCCCTTCTAATACTCTTTTTCTCTTGTCAGTCTCATGTATAGTCCGCTTAAAATAATCAGAATAATGCAAATCAGCACTGACAGAGCGGATGCAACCGGGTAATTGAAATCCCTGAAGGCATATCTGTATACGAGAAGCATAATTGAAAGACTGGCGTTATTTGGTCCGCCGTTGGTAAGTACCAGCGGCTCATACAGAATCTGAAACACCGATATTACCTGAAGGATAAGCATTGTCTTTCCAAGACTTAATATGCATGGAATTGTAACGTGAAAGATTCTCTGAAAAATACCGGCTCCATCAATTGCAGCTGCCTCATAATATTCAGGATTGATTCCACTGATTCCTGCCATGTAGATAAGAGCTGTTGAACCTGCGCTCTTCCAGGTCATAACCAATATAATTAAAGGAATAACAAGTGCGGCACTGTTAAGCCATACCTGTGGTTCTACTCCGAATTTTCCAAGTATAATATTCAGGACACCTGTTGGTCCCGGTTTAAAAAAGTATATCCAGAGAAGGGCAACAGCCATGCCGGGAATCATATTAGGAAAATACACCGCAGTTCTGAAAAAGCCTTTTCCTCTCTGAGTTTCACTAATAAATACAGCCAGTATAATTGGGACTATAAATCCTATTACAAGTGACCAGCCTATGTATTTGAAGGTATTAAGAATTGCTATTTTAAAATTGGTATCATGTATAGCTGCGACGTAATTATCCAGACCAACAAAGCTTTGAAGCTCAACGCCCTTTGCCGAATACAGCGACAGCCTTATACTTTCAAGCAGCGGTTCCCATACAAAGAAAGCGAACAGTATAATTCCAGGCAGCAGTACCAGCCAGCCCACCAGGTCTTTCTTTTGAAATTTTCTTCTTTTTTTATTTATCATTAAGGAACCTCCATCCCTTTATATCTTTTATCTTATTGCACCGGAGGGACAGCTTCGCCCTTCCGGTGCTTATAACACTTATTTCAATGCATCAAGTGTCTTCTGGTAATTATCATTAGCTGTGTCCATAAGTGCCTGGATATCACAGTTTTCATCTGTAACAACAGCCTGCAGTACGTTTGTCAAAAGCTCATACATCTTCTGTGTGTCTCCTGGCTCCTCTGCTCTTAAGTTGCCTTCTGTTGCAGTTGCTGTAAAATAATTGTCATAAAGTGCAGCATCCACATTATTGTACTCATCATTAACCTTGTTCTGAGCATCAATATAATCCTGATTAATCCAGCATGGGAAAGGTCTGATTACAGGTACGCCATTGGATACATTGTTAGCTGCTGCTGCTTCAAGTCCTGTAACAACAGTGTCATTAACCTCAGGTGTTTTGCCCATTATCTCAAGATAATCAAGTGCTGCATTAATCTCATCCTCTGTTGCGTCCTTGGCAAACATAAAAGGGGTTCCTCCAGTAAGTGAATACTGGTCTCCATTAGGTCCTGCCGGTACTGCGCACATTGCAAGCTTATCAGTTGGAAGTCCATTAACCTGTGTTGGCTGATTAACAGCATTATTAGCTGCCATATACATAGCGCATGCGCCTGTTCCAAGCTGCTGGAAGCCTGTGCCCCAATCCTCAGCTGTTGGTGATGCTGTAAGTACGTCATATTTCCACTTAAGGTCATATACATATTTCATTGCCTCAACAGCTTCCTTGGAATTCAGATTAGCGGTATAGCTTCCATCTCCATTATCTGTAACAAGTGTTGCTCCAAAGCACCATGCAAGATTGGAAAAATGCCATCCACCTGAATTATCCTTTGCAAGAAGACAGAAGCCTGCTGCCCCGGTCTTTTCCTTAATTGTAACTGCTGTCTGTGCAAGCTCATCCCATGTCTTAGGGAAAATTGGAATTCCCTTGTCATCAACAAGTCCTGCCTGTTCAAAGAGCTCTACATTACACATAATTCCAAGTGCATACACATCCTCAGGAATACCATAGATATGTCCGTCCTCGTCCTGTAAAAGTGAAAGAATTGCAGGGCTCATTGATTTGTCCCAGCCTCTTGCCTCAAGCTCTGGTGTAATGTCTGCTACCAGACCCTGCTTAACCAGCTTCTTAGGCTCTGTGAACCATGTCTTAAATACTGTTGGGCAGTTTCCGGACTCAGCAAGTGATACGAATGTATCAGTTGCATATGTATAGCTTGCCGGTTCTACCTTTACATCTGGATGAAGCTCACCCATTGTCTTTGTGTAACCCTCGAACATCTTAATGTCATCTGCTAAATCTGCTGATGGCCAGATTCCAAGTTCAAGCGTTGTTTTTGCCTCAGTATTGTCTCCCGAAGCTCCCTGTGAACTGGATGAACTTTTCTGTGAACATCCTGACAGAGCTGCGATTGCAAGTGAAGCAACCAGTGCCATTGCGATAACTCTCTTTCTCATTGTGTTACCATCCCTTCTTTACTAATTGTAGCCGCATGCAGTTTAACGTTAAACGTCCTAAATTTTTATCAAGTAAATATTTCCGCGAATTCTTTACTTGATTGAGCTTTTTATATACTTTATGTTGTTTGTCAAGTTTAACGTTAAACTCATATTACCACCACAACTTTAATCTGTCAACATTTTTATTGTGTATTTTTACTTAAATACAAAATAATACAATATGTCAGTTGTGCACAATTGCCATAGGTCTTATTTTCGTTTTTTACCACACATTATTTTACAAAAGATTACACCCGCAAGGGTGCTTACTGTTGTTGCAATAATTCCCGGAACTATTACTGCTGATGGATTAACACTGCCATACTGCGCTCTGTATGCAATTATATTAACCGGTATCAACTGGATTGAGGATATGTTAATAACCAGAAATGTACACATATCGTTGGATGCGCGCTCCTTGTCAGTATTAATCAACGCCAACTGTTCCATTGCCTTTAGTCCCGCCGGAGTTGCTGCCCACCCCAATCCAAAAAAATTGGCAATTATATTCGTTGATATATATTCCATTGCCTTATGCCCCATTGCAACCCCCGGAAAAAGAAAATGCAAAAGTGGGCGCAGCTTTTTTTCAAATGAAGCAATCACTCCACTTTTCTGAGCAATATTCATTATTCCCGTCCACAATGACATTATTCCCAGCATTGTAATACACAGCGATACGGCTTCTCCCCCACCTTCAATAAATCCATCTCCAATATCTGAAATATTTCCGGTAATTGTACCATACACAACTCCTGCCAGAATCATAAAGGCCCATAAATAATTAAGCATACTGTTACTCCAGAAAAGCTTTACTTAATTATATGAACATCGCTAATTATTTATCCATTATATGTGCATACTATATTGGTGAGGTGATTAGCTATGAATAAGAAGAATACTGATACTGCTGAAAATTATGACGGACAGGCCGGTCTTGATGAAAATGACATAGACGTATACCATATCCGCCAGAACTCCCAATATGATAAAGACAATAAGCCACTACCTGATAATAATCCTTTTTTTGAAGAAAGAAGTAACCCGTTAAGCAGCAAAGGAAATTAATGCGCATGTTATTTCCTGTGCCCGGGGCCATTTAACATGCGCGAAGCTTCCCCTGACCCCCGGTAACTCGCCTTTGGCGCATATTATTTCCTGCTCCCGGGGCCATTTAACATGCGCGGGGCTTCCCCTGACCCCGGCAACTCGCCTTTGGCGCATGTTATTTCCTGCGCTCGGGGCTTTTTAACATGCGCGAGGCTTCCCCTGACCCCCGGCAGCTCGCCTTTGGCGCATGTTATTTTCGGCGCACTTGGCTATTTAACATGCGCGAGGCTTCCCCTGGCCCCCGGTAGCTTGGCTTTGGCGCATGTTATTTTCTGCGTACGGGGCTATTTAACATGCGCGAGGCTTCCCCTGGCCACGACAGCTCGCCTTTGGCGCATGTTATTTTCTGACTCCTAGACTATTTAACATGCGCGAGGCTTCCCCTGACCCCCGGCAGCTTGGCTTTGGCGCATGTTATTTCCTGCGCTCGGGGCTTTTTAACATGCGCGAGGCTTCC
>CAYTWF010000014.1:0-26925 GCA_964441705.1 uncultured Butyrivibrio sp. | reverse complement strand
GCGCGAGGCTTCCCCTGGCCACGACAGCTCGCCTTTGGCGCATGTTATTTTCTGAGTCCTAGACTATTTAACATGCACGAAGCCCCAACGCATTACGCATTGGGGCTTCGCTTATGTACTACATAATTACTTACTTGTAAAATATGGTCTTAAGCTTCCTGCCATCTGGTTAATTGGCATTGACTGAAGATATACTCTGCCGGGACCTGTTACTACTGTATTAAAGATTCCTTCTCCACCGAAAAGCATATTCTTAACACCTGGTACTGTAACAACATCCATTGTACAAGAAGAGGTCATTGCAGCCAGATATCCGGTATCAACAATAATCTGCTGTCCTGGTCCAAGGTCATATTCCTTGGCATAGCCATCAATTTCAATAAATGCTGTTCCGCTGCCGGAAAGTCTCTGCATTATGAAACCCTCTCCACCAAAGAATCCACCGCCCAGATTTTTCTGAAATGCAACAGAAAGCTCAACTCCTGACTGTGAAGCCAAGAAAGATGACTTCTGACATATCATCTCGTTACCCGGTCCAATTTCAAAAGCTCTGATACAACCTGGGAAGCTTGATGCAAACGCAATCATTCCCGTACCACCCATTGTGGTATACCTGTTCAGAAAAAGACTTTCACCTGAGAACATACGTCCAAATACCTTACCGATTCCGCCACCACTTGTCGTCTCCATTTTCATGTTAGGGGACATCCATGACATTGCACCACTTTCTGTAATCATTGTCTCTCCACCATCAAGTGTACAGATTACCACTGGTAGTGATTCACCTTCAATTGAATACTGCATTAATATTTCCTCCTCATTCCTTTTTTGTTTTACTTACTTTCTTTATAGAAATTGATAAGACAGCCATCAAGAATAATTCTGCGCTCATCATCTGTAAGTTCACCTATCTTAAGTTCAAACTCCTTCATATCCCTGTTAACAACATATGCTTTAACAACGGCCGCTTTGTCCTTGATTGCAGCTGCAATTCCCGGAACAAAAATATAATCAAGATTGGAAAATGGGAGCTCTCCCTCATCAATTATGAAAGGAATCATTCCCCAGTTAATAAGGTTAGAACGATACCTCTTGGTAGCATACTCATTAGCAATATTTGCCCATCCACCAAGAACCTTCTGACATGATGCTGCCTGCTCACGGGCTGAACCATCACCTGGCTTAACTGCAAAAATTGTGCTTCCTACTCCTGTGTTCTCTCTTGAGGCCTCAAAGGTCTCCTTAATCTTATGCATAATATCACGAAGCTCTGGAAGTGCCTCGCCCATGCACTGTCCTGCTTCCCTTGCCTTCTCAGCCTTCTGAACCTCTTTGGCACGTCCAACGTACTCCGGGTCCTTTCTT
Organism: uncultured Butyrivibrio sp.; assembly: GCA_964441705.1. Taxonomy (GTDB): domain Bacteria; phylum Bacillota; class Clostridia; order Lachnospirales; family Lachnospiraceae; genus Eshraghiella. Next base: position 25,560 of record CAYTWF010000014.1, on the reverse strand, counting down.
GAAAGAGTAAATTCTGCAAGTCCAAGTGGATTAGACCTGAATGAAGAGGTTTCACCTGATGGAATAAGCTCGTCAGTTGTTGTTACAGGATCATGTATCTCTGATACAACCTTGATTACAAGATTCTCTGGGAGCGCAACCATTGCAGGCCAATCTTTAATATTAGGTCCAAGCTGAATCTCCTGGTCAGGGTCGGCAACACCGTGGCTGTCAAAAACACGATTCTCATATATAGTTTTATCGAAATGATAGGTTGGTCCTGTATATTCAACATCCATATCAGTAGCTGCTGTAAGAAATCCCTTGTTAGCCGCTGTTGCTGCAATTGAACGGGCATCCATAAGTGCAACAGAGGATATCTGACCATTCTGGAGCTTAGAGCCCTCACGGTTAGGGAAGTTACGTGTTGAATGTCTGATTGAAAATGCATTATTAGCAGGAGTATCACCTGCACCAAAGCATGGTCCACAGAATGCAGTCTTAACTATTGCACCTGTCTCAAGCAGGTCTGCAAGTCTGCCGTTTCTTGCAAGCTCCATATATATAGGGGTACTTGCAGGATATACACTAAGTGTAAATTCATCCGAACCAATTGAGCGTCCACGAAGGAGGTCTGCTGCTGCACAGATATTCTCAAATCCACCACCAGCACAGCCGGCAATAATTCCCTGATCAACATACAGCTTTCCATCCCTGATTTTGTTGGTAAGCTTATAGTCAACCTGTCCATCCAGACTTACAAGTGCTTTCTTCTCAACATCATGAAGTATATCTGTAAGATTAGCATTAACCTCTTCAATCGTATAGGTATTGCTTGGGTGGAACGGCATTGCTATCATTGGCTTAATGCTGCTTAAATCTACAGTTACCACACCATCATAATATGCAACTGCACCAGGATTTAATTCCTTATAGCACTCTTTCCTGCCATGAATATCATAAAACTCCTGAATCTTCTCATCTGTCTTCCATATTGAAGTAAGGCATGTAGTCTCTGTCGTCATAACATCAACACCGATTCTGAAATCAGCACTAAGCTTTTCAACACCAGGTCCAACAAATTCCATGACCTTATTCTTAACATAGCCATTTCCAAATACTGCTCCGATAATTGCTAGAGCAACATCCTGAGGTCCAACTCCTTTAGTCGGTTCTCCAGTTAAGTAGATAGCTACAACACCCGGTCTGTTAACATCATAGGTTTTGCTTAAGAGCTGCTTAACAAGCTCTGGTCCACCTTCTCCAACTGCCATAGTACCAAGAGCGCCATAACGGGTGTGACTGTCAGAACCAAGAATCATCTTTCCACATTCAGCAAGCATCTCTCTTGCAAACTGGTGAATTACTGCCTGATGAGGTGGTACATAGATTCCACCATACTTCTTTGCGCAGGTAAGGCCGAACATGTGGTCGTCCTCATTAATTGTTCCACCTACAGCACACAGACTGTTGTGGCAGTTGGTAAGAACATAAGGAATTGGAAATCTCTCAAGTCCGCTGGCTCTCGCGGTCTGAATAATTCCTACAAAAGTAATATCATGTGATGTAAGCTTATCAAATTTAATCTGAAGCTTATCCATATTGCCTGATGTATTATGTGCCTCAAGGATACCATATGCAATTGTATTCTTTACTGCACTTTCTTTATCCGGTGCATTGCCAAGCTTTGACGCAAGAATGTCAGCGGCATTGCCGTCATCTGCAACAAGCTCAGTTCCATTAAGGAGATAAGCACCTGTTTTACTTAATTCTATCATTGTTGTCCTCCTGAATATTGTTGTGGATACTTTATGTATAACTATACACAATTCTATACTACAATTTTTAAAAAATCAACCGCAATACTGCTGTATGCCACAGTTAATTTGTGGTACAATGTATTTAACTAACAACGAAAGGCTGGATGCATATGCCAATTATTAAAGAATTTGATTATGCTTCACGTGATGGCATCAACAGATGCCATGCATACACAATGGAACCTGATGACGGCAATATAAAGGCCATATACCAAATTGTCCATGGAATGAACGAATATATCAGCCGATACAGGGATTTTGCTGAATTCTTGTGTTCGCACGGATTTATGGTTGTAGGCAACGACCACCTGGGACATGGAAGAACCGTATCCTCCGATAAGGATTTGGGGTATTTTGCTGACAAAAATGCTGACACAATACTTGTAAGAGATGTTCACCGACTTAAGAAGACTATTCAGGCTCAGCACCCTGGAATCCCATATTTTATTATGGGTCACAGTATGGGTTCTTTTATTTTTCGTAAATATCTTACCATGTATGGTAAGGGAATTACTGGTGGAATTGTTATGGGAACTGGCGTAATGCCGGCAGCAGTAACCGGATGTGGAATATTTCTTACTAATTTCCTGAAGCTGTTTTGCGGTGACAGACATGTAAGTGGTCTGATTAAAAAAATTGCTTTTGGAGCATATAACAAGAACATTCCCAATGCAAGAACTGCTAATGACTGGCTTACAAGAGACAACGCCATTGTAGACCGGTATAATGCTGACCCATGGTGTACTTTTTCTTTTACCCTTAATGGATACCGCACATTGTTTCAGATGTTAAGCTATGACTGCAAGACCAAGAATCTTAAGACCATTCCTGCAGAGCTGCCAATTTTAGTTATGTCAGGTGCCGATGACCCTGTGGGTAATTATGGAAAAGGGCCTCAGGCTGTTTATGAACAGTATAAGACCCTTGGTATCAAAGATGTTCAATTAAAGCTTTATCCGGAATGCCGGCATGAGATTCTTAATGAGCTTAATCGTCAGGAATGCTATGATGATATTCTCAGCTGGCTTGAAGCCCATATATAATAGTTACTTAATTACAAAATACGTAAGATACCACTGCTCTCCATTTTTCTCAAAAAGAAGATGATAGCTAATATCCTCGTCACTGGACTGACTGGAATCTGCTTTGTGTATCTTACCACTGAACCTGCAGGAGAAAAGCGTGTCACTATACATAGTATAATCTGATACGCTTTCTTCAATTATATCAACTGTATCCGGTTTCCATGCCCAGACAAGAGATGGTTGAATATCGGCTACAACTGCGTACGCATCCGAACCCTGCATAAGATACTGTGATACATCTGCAAAGGATTTTTTATTATACACATTATATATGTAGGTATTACAGGTATCCAGAACCCTTTGTTCTACCAGCTCAATGAAACCCTCATCTGTTCTGGCTATATAGTCATATACATTGTCTGAGCTGTCCACCGCTTCAAGCTGGTTTCCTGCTGTGTCAGACACCTTCAGCTGCGGCCTGCCCGGACAATGCTTAATAATATATTCTTCTCCGGTTTTAAGTACTCCCCCAAGTGACTGTGCTTTCTGGTCAACTGCATCATTGCCGGTAACTCTTCCGGTCATATCCTCCTGTGTAAGTGCTACACCATCACACTCCACTGCTGCTCCTTTGGGTACCTCAACCAGGTAATCAGTATATTCAATATCATCTGTATCAAAAGCCATATTCTTAAGCTTCCATTTATGAAAACCAAAGCTGTCATTATTGCCTGCACTGCCAAGCGAAATAACCGCTATTCTTATGTCACCGCAATATATATCATATACCGGAATATTGTCCTTATATTTATCGCTGATTCCATAGCTTACACTGTGGTTCTTAATCAGCTCTGCAAAATAACGTGCATGCTGCTGCTTATAACCGGTTCTTTTCTCCACATTGAGGTCAAAAGTGTTAATATACTCAAGAAGCCTGTTGTAATCCAGATTACTTATAAAGTCCTCTGCGCAGATATCCGGATTGGCTGCCTTTTGAGCTTTATCATATGAGCTCTGATATCCTTTAAGACCATGCCAGAGAATTACACATACAATGACTATCACAACTCCCATTGCTCCGGCATATATTCCAAGAAACAATTTAAAACGATTCTTTGTTTTATTTTTTTTATTTTTCCCCATATTGTCTCCCTACCTTACCAGAATAGCTGTTGGAACACCACGAGCTCCATATATAGAAGAAATTTTATTCTGAATCTCTCCGTCATAATAGAGAACTGTTGAACCACCACCATCCAGATTGGCAGCATTAACAGCACCAAAATCTGTCATAACATTAATCAAATCATTCATGGAGGCTCCAAGGGAATGGGTCTGTCTTCCGTCAATTATAAGCAGCAGAACTGCTCCATCACTTCTCTGTCCAATCGCTGTTCTCGGATTAAGTCCGCCTCCCATACCGCTTACCTGCAGAGGTTCTCCATTCATTATAAGAAATGGGCCAAAAGCTACTGCATCTCTTATACCTCTGTCTATTGCCTGCTGTCCTGTCATATTGCCAATAACAAATACATTATTAGAGTCAAAGCCAATGAGATTGTAGGTCTGTGACCTGTCACCATACATAAAACTTCCCTCACTCATAACTATTCCCAGAGGGGTTCCACCATCTCCAACACCGCCTATATCCTCAAAACCACCTGCGTTAATAGCCAATGTGGCATTGTATTTATCGCATATTGCCGGCACATTAATTCCTGCTTCCCCCTGATATTCCCCAGAGGTTCCAACCATTACTCTTGAAGGGTCTGCAACAACCACCATTGTCCCTGCATAGGTAGGACCTGATACCTCATAGAATTGTATTCCGTCCTTCTCAAGGTAAGGCTTTCTACCCTCAACAAGCTCCGGATTATCATCCTCCTGGGTAATTGGCTTAAAGGTGATTAGGCTTGAGTCTGTAGTATCATCTATATCTACTACCTTATTAGCAGCCTCTATTGCCGCAATCTGCTTTGGAGAGCATACAAGATTGGCAAGAAAACCTCCTGCACTTGACTCCCTTACTGACAGCACAAAAAGATCCCTTGCAACCGGTGATGGTCCGTGTGTGCATACCAGCATAACGGCATATATACCAACAATCAGCATTCCAAGGGTTGTTCCAATAAAAGCAGCTATTCGTCCGATAATTTTACCCGGAGTAAGCTTTTTCTTTTTAGCTATATCCTTTTTGTCGCTCATAAGTACTCCCTCATATCAATACTTCTGAGGTCATAATACAGCACAATGACAAAACCTGTCAATATTTGACAATTTTTCTTCCATATTATACAAATGCACATGACCTAAGCCATGTGCATTCACATATATCATTCATTTATATTCTATTTACTTACGTTTATTCCCTCTTTTTCAAGAAATTTGATTGTTCTTCTCTTAAATGTATCATGGTCAATTGGTGCAGTAAACATATCTATTACGCCATTTTGCAATGCACACATATACTGTGCCACATTACCTTCTTCACATATTGCAAATATGCTTTCCTTGTCAATCCAGTTAATCTGGCTAAGCTCCTGCCACATGCTTTCACAACTGCCCTCCATATTAGATACATCTGCATACACCAATACAGTACGCTCCCTGTCCTTATCACTAATTTTGTTTAGTGCATCTATATTAAGCACCTCTACTATCTTTATATATGCAGGAACAAGGGCATGTACTATGCTGCAGACATTTCTGCTGTTACTAAGAAGCACTGCAACCGGACGCTCATCTTCTTCAAGTTTAACCGGCTCTACACCATATTCTCTGTACTGCGCCTTGCCGGCGTTCTTTGCATCATATAATGCAGCATCTGCCTTTTTGAACAGCTCCCTATATGTAATTCCTCTTCTGCCATTATCTGCAATACCAATGCTCAGTGTTACATACTCTGGAATTGTAAGATTAGGCTTATATCTCATAATCTGCACAAGCTCATCTACCTTGGCACGGGCGATATCCATATCCGGCACATCCACCATCATAACACAGAACTCGTCTCCACCAATTCGTCCAACTATATCCGTCTTACGAAACAGGCTTGATATAAGATTAGCCACTATTTTGATGACATGGTCTCCAACCTGATGACCAGAAAGGTCATTAACTGACTTGAAATTATCAATATCAATTATCATCATTACATCCAATGCACCATTGGACTCAAGCAGGCTCTTTTCCATAGCATATTCTGTAGTCGCCTTATTAAAAAGACCCGTCATCTCATCCAGCTCAGACTTAATCTTAAGCTTCTGTGCCTCTACCTCTACAGCAAGCATCCTTCGATTGGATGCCATGACATTGTTAACTCTTGATATAACTATTTCAGGAATAAATGGCTTAACTATAAATTCATTAGCCCCCATATCAAATGCCTTAACCTGATCCTCCTGCTGTCCACTGCTGGTAATAACCACAACAGGAATTTTTTGGAAAAAGTCCATCTCCTTACGTTTCTCAAGAACATCAAAGCCAGTTAATCCATCCATCATTAAATCCAGAAGGACAATATCAATACTTCCCTGACAGCTGTTAAGAATCATAAGGGCCTCTTCGCCATTTTCAGCTTCCATAATGTCATATTTTTTATCAAATAGTACTTTTAATATCTCGCGGTTGATTTCTACATCATCCACGATTAACATCATTTCATTCATGCTCTTTCCTCCCCACTGTCAGCTGCCTGTGTAACTTCCTTTATCTGCTCTGCTTCCCTCACAATCTCATCTGTCAGCTCTTCAATCAGCTTTCCATTACTCTTATTGCTCATTATTATTTCGGCCGATTTAATTATTTTATCAGCTTTTGCATCAATCTTAATAACGAACTCTCTGTGTCTGTCTGCAACATATGAGTCTATATCATTGCTGCGAAGATGCTCTCTCTGTGCACATATTTCCTTAACCATAAGAATATTTGCCAGTCTTTTCTTAATAACAACCGGGTCATATGGCTTAGATACAATATCATCTGCTCCAACCGCCAATGCCGCCCTCTCTGTTTTCTCCTTGGTTGATGTCGCAACAAGTACGCCTACTTTGTCAAGCTCCGGCTCCTTCTTCATCTGTTCAAGAACCTCAAGTCCATCAACCTCAGGCATAATAATATCAAGAAGTACTACATCCACATGTCTTGTATGTAATATATCAAGTGCCGACCTTCCGTTAACCGCCTCAATAATCTCGTAATCATTTTTAAGAAATTTTTTGATTACAAAACGGTTCATATCATCATCATCTGCTATTAATAATACTTTACTACCCATATTTAATCTACTCCTCTGAAATTATATTATAGATGGTACAGTCACAGCCTTATTAAGGTTAATTCTAAAGCATATTATATACCATTCATCGTTCATGTGTATATATTGGATGTTCAAAAGATATCTGTCATCCCTTATTGACATATAATGCCTCCCTGAATTTTCCATATAATCTGTGCATCGTTTAAATTGTTCCTCTGACATAATTCTCTGATACGTAACATCCGTATCAGCAAGAGCTCCGTCTGTCAGTCTACATATTCTGCCTGTCTTTGCGTTAATAACAGTGATATCCTCACAGGAATCCTTAATCCACGGATTACTGATTGTGTCCATTATATCCCACAGATTCATTTCATCAAGAATATTGGCATTTCTCATAAGTATTCTTACCTTATTAATAATGTTCTCAGATGTAAATGGCTTATTTGCAAAAGCATCTGCGCCATGCTTGTAAGCTGTTTTTTCCTCCTCTGCCTTGGTCTCCGCCGAAATAACCAGTACCGGTATTTTCTTATATTCAGGATTATTCTTCACCCTGTCAAGCATTTCATAGCCATCCATTTCCGGCATGTAGATATCTAATATAATAACATCTATTTTTGCACCCGACTGAAGATAGTTCATTGCTTCAATTCCATTACAGGCCTCAATAACATTGAAGGTTTCCTCAAAATAACTTTTAATAATGGAACGATTCAATGGCAGGTCTTCCACTATAAGCAGATTGTATTTTTTTATAAAATCCGAAGGCTTGGATGGTAATCTTCCTCCGTATTTCTCAACTATTGATGGGTCAGGTGACATAAGCAGCTCTTTGAACTTATTCTCAGGCATTGGCTTGGCAAAAATATATCCCTGAACGTAATTACACTCCAGATTTTTCAGCAGTCTCAGCTGCTCCTCTGTCTCAACACCTTCCGCGATAACCGGAAGATTCATCCATTTGGCCAGTCCAATAGTATACTCAATAATTGTCTTGGCATTGGTTGAATTCTCAATTGCCTGTATAAATTTCATATCCAGCTTGATAATATTAATCGGAAGCTTGGCAAGCATATTAAGAGATGAATATCCGCTGCCAAAATCATCCATCTCTATTATAAAGCCTCTGTTCTTAAGCTCTGTAACAACACTAATAATCTTATCTGTATCATACATATAGGCCGATTCTGTAATTTCAAGGTGCAAAAGCTCTGGCGGAAGCTTGTATTTGTCAGTGATAGAGCATATTACATCTATTACGTCAATAGTCTCAATATCAACCCTTGAAATATTTACAGATACCGGCACTACCTTATTGCCCTCACTAATCCATTTGGCAACCTCCGATGCCGCCTTATCCCATACATACTGGTCCAGCTTAACAATAAATCCATTTTTCTCAAAAACAGGTATAAATACAGCCGGAGAAATAGTTCCCTCTATTGGATGCATCCATCTTACAAGTGCCTCCGCACCTGCAATTGCATTAGTAAATATATCAAATTTGGGTTGAAAATATATCTGAAACTGACCACCTCTCAAGCCCGGCTCCATGTCATCATTAATCTTTTCCTCAAAAAGAATCTGATTATGCAGCTTCTCATCATAATATGCATATCTGTTGCCATAATAATCTTTAATAAGGTTAGTGGCTGAAAATGCTCTTCCACATACGTTAGGAAGCTTTACATCCTGTTCCGTAATCTCATATATTCCATATCTTATATGGACATTCATGCTGTCAGAATATTCTGCAGTAATTGCATCTGCCTCTTCAATAAGCCGCTTAGGATATCCCTCCTGACGCTGTATAAGCATAATAAACCGGTCTGCATATACCCTTGTGGCAAAAAACATCATTTTCTCTTGAAGAGCCTTAATTCTTGCAGCAATTGATTTAAGTATTCTGTTAGCCCCTTCAATCCCTTTAGAATCATTAATAGTACTGAAATGAACTATATCCAGTGCCACAACATCAAAGCTCATATCCGGATTCTCATTAATCCACCTGCTGCCCTCATAGTAAAACTGGTTAAGACTCATAAGACCTGTCAAATCGTCCAGACTAAGATTGGATATCTGATTAAGGACATTTCTGGTATTAATAATATTCTTAAGTCTGGCCTTAATAATCTCCGGTTTATATGGCTTAACAACAAAATCTGTAGCTCCGGCCTTAAGTGCATTCATTTCAAAGCTTTCCTGCGTATTCTCAGTCTCTATTATGACTGGCAGCTCCGACAGACTTGAGTGATTACGAATCTCCCTCAATACATCAAAACCATCCATTCCAGGCATCACAATATCAAGTAAAACTGCAGCAACAGTTTCCTTGCCATTAATAAGAATATCCAGCGCAGCTTCCCCATTATCTACCTCAATTACTTCATAATTATCCTGCAGTATTTTACAAAGCATCCTGCGATTGACTTCATTATCATCAACTACTAAAATCTTCTCCAAATCAGGTCACCCGTTGTCCTTCTCCCGTATTAAACAAATAGTCCTTTAGAACTATTATACTACTGCAATAGGGAAATATCAACGAAAAAAGATACCTCATCACTGAAGTATCTTCCATATACAATCATATAATCGGCGCGACGGGATTCGAACCCACGACCTCTGCGTCCCGAACGCAGCGCTCTACCAAACTGAGCCACGCACCGCAAATAATGTCCTAACATATAATAGCACATTATTCTGATTTTTCAAGTGATTATTCTATCTGTCTGACAAATCCACGTACTCTACGTGACGTCCCACATACTTATATGCCGGACGAATTATTTTGCCCCTGTTAACCAGCTCTTCAAGTCTGTGAGCACTCCAGCCTGCAATTCTTGAAATTGCAAATATAGGGGTAAACATCTCTTCTGGAATCCCAAGCATTGTATATACAAAACCACTGTAGAAATCCACATTGGCACATATTGGCTTAAGTGTATTACGCGACTTGCCAATAAGCTCCTTGGCAATACTCTCTATTCTGTCAAGAAGTTGGAATTCTTTAACAAGCCCCTTCTCATCTGAAAGCTTCTTAGCATACTTCTTAAGTATAACCTCTCGTGGGTCAGATAATGTATATACGGCATGTCCAATACCATATATAAGGCCTGCACCATCAAATGCCTGCTTGTCAAGAATTTTCTGCAGGTAAGCACGCAGCTCGTCCTCATCCTCCCAGTTCTTAACATTCTTCATAATATCATTAAACATATGTTTAACCTTAAGATTAGCACCACCATGTTTAGGTCCCTTAAGTGATGCCACCGACGCAGCTACCGTTGAATATGTATCAGTTCCAGACGATGTGACAACATGATTGGTAAAGGTTGAGTTATTACCACCACCATGCTCAGCATGCAGTACAAGAGCTACATCAAGAACCTTCGCCTCAAGCTCCGTATATTTGCCATCTGGTCTCAGCATCCTCAGGATATTCTCGGCTGTTGAGCACTCTGGGTCCGGATTTCTGATAATAAGCACATCATCCATTTTAAAATGCATATATGACTGAAAAGCAAATACTGAGATAACCGGCATCTTGGCAATAAGCTGTAAGGACTGTCTAAGTACATTCTCAACAGAAATATCCTCTGGATTCTCGTCGTAGGAATACAGTGTTACAATACTTTTCTCAAGTGCATTCATAATATTGGCACTTGGCGCCTTCATTATAACATCACGTACAAACTGACCTGAAAGCTCCCTAAAATCTCCCAGGATATCTATAAACTGACGAAGCTGTTCCTTGGTAGGCAGTGAGCCAAAAAGCAGGAGATAGGTTGCCTCCTCAAAGCTGAATCTTCTATGGTCACCCTTTTCAATAAGGTCATATACGTTATAGCCTTGAAAATACAGTCTTCCATCACATGGAACTCTCTCGCCGTCCACGGTATCAAATGCGACAACATCAGATATTTCTGTAAGACCAGTAAGAACACCCTTACCATTGCTGTCTCGAAGACCTCTTTTAACATCATATTCAATGTAGAGATTGGAATCAATAACCCCGGACGACATGCAGTACTGGACAAGCTCGTTGAACTGATTATCCAGCTCCGGTTTAAGTTCCATCATTTCTTTATTATTCATAGGTAATCCTCCTGCTCTACATTCCATTTTTGACAATTAATATTAATTTTACAACATTCAACTTTACATTTCAACAGCATCTTTCACTTTTTAGTGTAATGAAGTGTTAAAGTTTTTCATTATTGCCATTTCTTCTGCCCGTGATATAATTGTATATATTAAAAACGTAGACTTTTGGAGGAGAGTATATCGTATGATTAAAAAATTTTTCACGGCTGTAATTGCCCTTTCTTTTGCCGCCACTGCCTGTGTGGGATGCGGCATTAACAGCTCATCCACCCAGCACCTGTCTGACGGCGGTGATGTTACAATTTCCTGGTGGACTTTTCCTGTATTTTCACAGCTTAATTCCAATGACCCTGCGGGTACATATGAGCAAAGCATAATTGATGCATTTGAAGACCTGCACCCGGATATTCATGTGGAGCTTAAAACTATTAATTTTACCACCGGTCCTGATAAAATATCTGCTGCCATTAAAAGCGGCACAATGGGTGACGTTCTCTTTGACGCTCCCGGACGTATTATTTCCTATGGAGAGGCCGGCTATCTTGCCACACTCGGTGACATGTTTACTCAGGATTTTGTTAAGGATGTGGATAATGACCATCTGATTTCCGCATGCAGTCTTAATGATACACCTTATATGTATCCAATCAGCTCATCTCCATTTTATATGGCATTTAACAAGGAGATGGCAGAAGCTGCAGGTGTTGAGAAATACATACATGAGGGCTGGACTACTGATGATTTTGTTAAAACGATTACTGGACTTCGGGATGCAGGCTATGCTCCAGGCTCCGTATATTATAATGGAACAGGCGGTGACCAGGGCACAAGGGCATTTGCCGCTAATCTTCACAGCGGTTCTATAATTAATAATACCTTAGATGCATATACAGTTAATGAAGCACCAATGATTAGCGGACTTTCAGATATTCAGGAATGGTGTACCAGCGGGCTTATTGCTGATGGTGAATACAATAATGGAAGCTCTGACATCGCTGATTTTGTCTCAGGCAAAACCTCCTTCACACTACTATGGAGTACCGGACAGCAGACCTCCAATGCAGATGAGCTGGCAGCAGGTAATATCAACGTTATTCAGGTTCCATTTCCATCAGATGATGGACAGCCTGAGCTGGAATATCTTGTTAACGGCTTTTGCGTATTTGATAATGGTGATGAACGCCGGATTGAGGCCTCCAAAGAATTAATTCAGTTTATTTGCGATGACCCTGTATATGGTCCTGAAAGTGTTGTACGTACAGGCTGTTTTCCGGTAAGAACCAGCTATGGTCAGCTGTATTCAGATGATACAATGCAGCTTATTTCCACCTGGACACGCTATTATGGAATATATTACAACACGGTTGCAGGCTTTTCCGATATGCGTAAGAGCTGGGCACAGCTGCTGCTGAATCTGTTATATACAGGCAAAGACCCCAAATATCTGGCAGATTGCTTTAATAATACTGCTAATGCACTGCTTAATTAATCAAGGAGGAATCAGAACATGAGAAAAAGAACACTTAAAATAATTAAATATGCTGCATCCTGTATTATCCTTCTTGGCATACTCGTATCAGCATTTGTTATTTTTTCCCAGCGGCTTAACAGTCACATTACAGATATAAGCACACAGCGTCTTGCCGACTATGGTATGTCCAATGCCTATTCCTGCAAAAATGAGCTTAATAATACACTTAATCAGGTCATGGTCCTAAGCGAAAGCTTTCGTAACTATTCAAGTCTAAACTCAGCAGAGTCTCTTGAGACACTGCGTCTTGCTGCTAATGACTCCTCACTGTCTGCAATTCGAGTTGCGGGACTTGATGGTCAGGCCTATGATGGCAATGGAGAGGTTACAGATTTAAGTCAGACCTCATATTATCAGAAAATAATCCGTGGCAACTGTGTCATTACCAGCACCAGCAGTGATGATGGTGTGTATGGTGATTACCTTATTATAGGCGCTCCAATAATAAGTAACGGAAGCATTCAGGGCTGTGTTATTGGAACCTATGACCTTTTTGCGCTCTCTCAGATAATTGATATGGAAAGCTTTGACGGACAGGGCTATTCCAATATTATTGCTCCTGACGGACAGTACATTCTTGCCAGCTACAATTCGGAGCTGATGCTTGATGATACCCGCTCTAACTACCTGGATTTTCTTACCCATGCGAAGCTTGCTGATAATTTCAATACTGATATACTTTCAGCAAGAATGGAAGCTAATCAAAGCGGCACCTTTACTTATTCATATAAGGACAGCAAAAGAGTTGTATATTATACTCCGCTTGGTATTAACAACTGGTACCTTACCAAGTCAGTTCCATATTCACAGATTAATTCTGTAATTGCACCAGTCAGGCATATGATGGGTGTACTTTCACTTGTTCTCATTCTTGTACTTTTAGGACTTGGCTGTATAGTTATCTTTACAATTCAAGGCATTTACCGACGCAAGAATCGTCAGCTTGAAATTGCCATTGAGCATGCAGATGATGCCAATGTTGCTAAGAGTCAGTTCCTGGCACAGATGAGTCATGAGATTAGAACCCCAATGAACGCCATTATCGGTCTTACTAATATTGCCCGGACAGATGTAACCAATTCCGAGAAAATGTCTGACTGCCTTATGAAGATTGATACCTCCTCAAAGCTTTTGCTTGGAATAATTAATGATGTACTTGATATGTCTGCAATAGAGAATAATAAGCTCAAAATAGATTCAACAGAATTTGACTTCAGACAGCTTTTAACCTCTATAACCACAATATTTTATCAGCAGTGCAAAATGAAGAATATTTCTTTTTCAATGAAAATAAATGGAGTTACTGAAGAGGTTCTTATTGGTGACCCACTGCGTGTTAACCAGATTCTCATGAACCTGCTCTCTAACGCAGTTAAATTCACGCCATCCGGCGGAACAATTGAGGTTACGGTTATTCAGGCATCTGTTTCCAATAATACTGCCCATATGCGTTTTATAGTATCTGATACTGGCTGTGGCATGAGTGATGACCTTAAGAACAGGCTTTTCAATCCTTTTGAGCAGGAGGACGCCGCTACTGCAAGAAAGCATGGCGGAAGCGGTCTTGGCCTTGCAATAACCAAGAGTCTTGTGGACCTTATGAAGGGAACAATCGCTGTTGAAAGTGAAAAAGGCGAAGGCACCACCTTTACTGTAGATATTCCATTTACAGCCTGCCAGAGTAATCTTGATACCATAAGCCATGGCTTTGAGAATATACGTGCACTTATCATTGATGATGATGTTGATACCTGCAATTATACAGGTGTTCTTTTGGACAGATTTGGTGTTAGACATGAATATGCCAATAATGGAGAGGCCGCACTTGAGATGATAGGAGAGGCCGAGGATAAAAATGACCCATTTACACTGTGTCTTGTTGATTGGCGCATGCCGGAAATGAGTGGTGGTGAGCTTACAGAACAGATTCGCGATATATTTGGCAAGGATGCAATAATTATTATTGTCAGTGCCTATGACCTTAATGAAATTGAAGCAGAAGGCAAAAAAGCCGGCGCAGATTATTTCATTGCCAAGCCACTGTTTCAGTCCACCCTGTTTAATATACTTATGAAAATAACAGGTGGCACACCAATTGACCTGGACAATGACACAACAGTAAGCGGCAGCTATGATTTTACAGGCAAAAAGGTTCTTATTGCCGAGGATGTTGCTCTTAATATGGAGGTTGCCGTATCACTGCTTAAAATGGTTAATCTTAAATGTGTATGTGCAGAGGATGGCGCAATTGCCGTAGACATATATTCCAAGTCAAAGCCTGATGAATATGACGCAATCCTCCTCGATATTAATATGCCTAATATGGACGGCTACGAGGCTGCCCGCGCAATTCGTGGACTTTCACGACCTGATGCAGGAACTATTCCAATCTACGCCATGACTGCCAACGCCTTTACTGAGGACGTTAATGCAGCTCTAGACGCAGGAATGAATGGTCATATTGCCAAGCCAATTGAACCACCTGTATTATACAAAACTCTTGCAAAGGCTATTTTGAAATAGTCTCATCTTCTGTCTCTACAGTGTCTTCTGTATCGGTATCCTCTTTTTCAGGCTCTATCCAGCGGAAGACACTTGTAAATATATAGCTGTTGGCGCATATCACCGCCGGAAATCCTATAATAACAATCCAGGCTGCATATTCCAGCAGATAATACACTGCCACAAAGGGTGCTGCCGTAACTGCAACAACGAGAATGCTTTTAAAAAGATTACCAATACTTAAGAGCATTGAATTCTTAATAATGTGCTTAACCGGCAGGTCGAATCTTGCCAGTACAGGGAAAAAATATACTGCAAACAGTGCAAAAATAATTGACACCGCCCACACGATTACAGGAAGCACTGTATTATCAGGAAACATCGTTCTGTTAAAATAAATATCTGCAATAATTATTCCTATAACAGCTGCTGTAATAATCCAAAGTACTGTAGCCTGTCTGAAATTCTGCTTAAAGGACTTAATATAATCCTTCCACACATATGGTTCTTCATCTCTTGCCATCTTCATTGCCACATAATACATGGATGTAAAGGCTGCACCGGCAGTAACAACCGGTATGCTAAACATTATGGTAATAGCCGCAAGCAAAATATAATCCACTATCCTTCCAAAGATAGACATAAATTTGCTGTCCTGATTAAATATTTTCAATTGTTAGTCCTCCTGATACAATTCTTATTCCAATCATAACTTTGAAGTATGTACATGTCAAGAGGACGACAGCGTAGTATTGTTCTACACTGTCGTCCTCCATGTTTATTTCATCATAAATCTGTATTAATATATTATGCTTTTGCTGCCCTATATTTCTTAAATCCATTAATAATCAGAACAAGTATACTTAGCATATAGAAGCATCCACCAACAGCAGAAATTCTAAATGTTGTAACCTCTCCCTGTGGATAATTGACTGGGATAAAATACAGGTCTGCAATTATTCCTACTCTTTCCCATACGAAGATGAGCATACTCACTACAATAAGTGCATAAGCGACATAATTAACTATATCTGCAACAGCATATTTTCCACTGCCACTGACTACGTTAGAACAGATTAATAAAACTGCTGCCACAATAGTTCCAACTACAGGAAAGGCATTCATTGCTGTTCCTGATAAGTAACCTGTTACCGAAGTATAAATGTAGATAATCATTCCAACAATTGCTGCAATAACTGCTACGAATACCATTGTTTTTTTAGCTGTTAATTTCATTATCATTTACCTCCCATTTATTCTTCATTCTTTGATTTTTTCTTACTGGCAATTACATAGCCTGCAAGTGAAGCAAGTAAAACAACACCAAATCCAATTGCAGCTCCGTAATATGCTGTTCTCCACCAGGTTCTAAGGTTCTCTGTATGAGTTGTCTCATTAACACCATTCATGGCATTAGAGTTAGCAACTGCATATAAAGCATAGTGAAGATCTTCTTTGATTGCGAGAAGTACGTTACGGTCTTTGCTAAGTGTCTCAGCATCCCAATAAGCAACGCCCTGGTTACCAAATCCACAGAAAGCAGTTGTTCCTGCAAGAACGGATTCCTTTGGTGAAGCATGTGGGCTTACGCTTGTGAAATCTGTAACATTGTATCCCTTGAATCCCCATTCTTCACGCATAACCTGAACCATAATTCCAACATTGGCACTTGATGCAACTGCGCCAATTCTGTTGTATGATGTCATAACACCATTAGCACCTACTGTGTAGGTATCTGCTTTGCTCTCGTCTGCTGCAAAAGATGCTGGCTTTCCTTTGGCCTCAAATGCCTGCTGAAGGTTACGAAGCTCTAATTCTCTAGCCTTCTGCTCTGTCATGAATACAGCAATACCTGAACGGTTAATTTCCTGATCATTGAAAGCAGCATGCTTGATATTAATTAATGTACCCTTTGACTGAGCTCCCTGGATAACTGCACTGCCAACATATCCTGAAAGGATAGGGTCCTCTGAATAGTATTCAGCTCCTCTTGTGTTGTATGCATGTCTGTGAACATTCATACCAGGTCCAATCATAATTGGAAGGTTAAGCATAAGTGATGACTCACCAAGAATAAGTTCACCATTCTGATATGCAAGCTCTTTATTCCAGCTATATGCAAGGTTCTGAGGTGATGGAGCGACTCTTGTTCCATTATTGTACTCAGCTGCATCCTCAAATGCTTCTCCCTGATATGTACCTTCTGTTAAATAATGTGAATCAGAACCACCAGGTCCATCATCTGTTGTATACTGCTGAAGTCCGATTGAATCAATCTTGTATAATGTATGGAATGCATTTTCTGCAAAAGCCATAAATTCTTCAACTGTTATTTTATCAATAAGCTCTGACCAACGCTCATCATCATATGGAGCACCCTTAAGGTCATAGATTGTAAGGTCACTGCTTGTATCACCAAATACAAGGTCTGATACATCATCATCTGTACTAAGTGGAACAATATCATTCTTAAGAAGTGTTGTTAACTGCTCATTAGCTGTTAATCCTGAAATTGTCTCAGGGAAGGTTCCATCCCAGTCACTTCTTGTAAGATATGTTGCTGTTCCTTCAATGAAAGAATTAATATCCATTGAGTAGTCACCATCTGATACTGCATTGGTAATCTCTGTTCCATTGCTGCTTACTGAGAATGTCTCTGCATCTACATCGCCTGTCCACTCCCATGAATATGTCTTATCTGCATCACCATCTGCTGTCATTCCATCTTCTGTTGTGTATCCCTGTGCTGCAAGAATGTTATTAAGAGCCTCATGTGCGCCATTACCAAGTGCAAAATAATATTCACCTGGGTCAACGATAAATGTCTTCGCTGTTACTGAATCATAGCTTGCAAGATTTGCAAGATCAATTGACATTGTAATTGTCTGAGAAGCGCCTGGTTCAAGAGTCTCTGTCTTTTCAAAATCCATTAACTGAACTGCTGATTTCTCAATTCCATTCTCAACATCATATTCTGTATAAGGTACCTGAGCATATACCTGAGCAACTGACTTGCCAGCTGTATCTCCAGTGTTAGTAACTGTTACTACTACCTCTGCTGTCTTTTTATCATCAGCAATAGTTACACTGTCAATTGTCTGATCAAATTCTGTATAAGATAATCCATAACCAAATGTATATACCATTTCATTTGAATAATCCCATGTTCCATCTTCATCAGCAATTGTTCCGTCTGCATTAGCATATGTACCTGCTGATGCATCAGCTCCACCATTACCCATTACGATATCTGCATATCTTGTCTCATAGTAGCGGTATCCTGTATAGATTCCTTC
The DNA here is from genome assembly GCA_964441705.1 of uncultured Butyrivibrio sp. GTDB lineage: Bacteria > Bacillota > Clostridia > Lachnospirales > Lachnospiraceae > Eshraghiella. Next base: position 7,039 of record CAYTWF010000014.1, on the reverse strand, counting down.
TGTTTCAATTAAATATGAATTAACAGCATCTGCATCTTCAAAATCAGACGCATTAGCCCATGGAATATTTCCATAGTTCTGCATTGCTGGTGCAAGTGCACTGTTAGTTGCCATTACATCACCAAGATGTGCTGAAGGAGATACTGTTCCATTAAGAACATCTGCAACTCCGTAGAATCCATAACATCCTGGGTAACCAATCCAAAGGATTGCATCGATTTCCGGATCATTGGCAAGATTAGAGATTTCCATTGGATTTGTAGCATTAACTAATACAATTACCTTATCGAAATTAGCTTTTGCTTCTTCAATTATTTCCATCTCTTCATCTGTAAGACTTAAGATATTACCAGTTACTGTTGATACTCCATCTGCAAGTCCTTCTTCTCCTGGATAGTAGCCATCGCCACCTTCTCCACCAGGTCTTCCTACTACTACGATTGCAGCATCTGCATAATCTGCATACTCTGAATTGTAATCAGGATTAAGTGCTGCTAATTCTTCAACGCTAATCTCGTTAGGATCATTGTATGAAGACATTGACTCATATGCTGGAAGAAGTCCGCCACCAAACTGAGGTGTTGTCCATTCCTGACCTTCAAATGCTGCTTCATATGTTGCAAGAAGTGATGGGTTAATCTTAAATCCTCTTTCTGCAAATGCATCGAAAATCTGAACTGTTGAATAACCATCTGGAACACTGCCACCATTGTTACCATATACCGGTGCATAACTTCTTACACCCAGCATTGAGATACTTGCATCACTGGCAAGTGGAAGTGCATTATTCTCATTTTTGAGTAATACGTATGTTTCCTGGGATTCAGTGATTGCGAATTCCTTTAATCCCTCATACGCTTCTTCTGCTGAAGTATAGATAGATGTGTAAGTCCATGTATCCTCTCCATTATCATCTGTTACCAGCTCCTGGCTCACTGTGTTATAAAATGCATCAACGGATACTCTATATCGCTCTAAAATAAATCCAGCGAGTATAGCAAGTGTCAAACCGAATGTGCATATAAGTGATAAGCCACGCCATAAACTACTTTTTCTGTTCATATTGAACCCTCCTTTTTGTGATAGGTTCAGTTTATCAACAAAAAAAATTAATTCAATAGATATGGCATATCCTGCATTACAGGTGTCATGGTCTGTAATTATATACAAAAAACATCACGTTTACGTGATGTTTTTGTGCATTGTTACTTATTATCGCTAATCGGCAACGGAATAAAGATTTGAAGATTAAATATATTGTCTTTTCCACTAATCGTAATTATTCCGTTGTATTTTTCCACATTATACTTGATACTTCTTATTCCAAATCCATGTTGATTTTTTTCCGCCTTTGATGTTAATGGCATCCCATTTTTCATCTCCAGTTCTCCATCATAATAGTTTCTTATCTGAATTGTGAGAACCTGTCCCTGTGCAATCATCTTAACGGTCACAACACGCAGGGATTTATCCTTCAGCTTCATTACTGCCTCTATTGCATTGTCAAAGGCATTTCCAAATATAGAGTAAATATCCTCATTTTTCATGAAATCAAGAACAAAGCCATCCGCCATACAGGTCCATTGAATATCATGATTTTTACAATATAGCCCCTTCTCCATTAACACAACATCAAGGGCTGTGTTTCCAGTCTTCATAGAGATATCATACATCATAATATCTTTTTCAAGGCTGTCCAGGTACGAATCTTTTTCCTCTTCATTCTTAGACGCTCTTATTGACCTAATCTGATATTTAAGGTCATGACATTTACGATTAATATTAGATATAGTCTCCTCTGTCATCTCATATTCATGCTTCTGTCTAATAAGCATCTGTTCCATTGTATAGAGGTCCTGCTCTAATTCAGCATTACGGCTTTGCTTAATCAGACCCCAGAAAATATAACCAATACATGTAATAATAACAAGACGATATACTATTGTATGCTGAATTCCATTCCCACCATTGTTCTCTACTTCCACAATATTCAATATCCACACAATTATAGTTAATACAAAAATTGACATTTGGGCATTTTTATATACCTTATAATGTCCTTTATCAATTATTTTTCTTATATAAAGGAAAAATACCAGCGCATAGATAATGACAAAAAAAACAATGCTGAAATTAGCAATCTCAGGGAAAATATTTTCCCACAGATAGCCCACACTATATGCTATATGCTGTGTTGCTGCTGCACTTATTCCTGCAAAGGCTGCCTCTCCGAATTTCATATCAAGACATGCGTAGAGATACATTACCGCTACTATGAGGAATATTCCCCAAAATATCAATTTATATATATCTGTATCTGGAAGAGTAACAAACTCTACATAAATATACTCTAATACCATTACCACTGCTGTAAACAATGTCATTCTTAGCGGAAACAATTTTCTCTTTTGTGCCGGAATGATATATAGAATGCAGGCTATTAATAATTGTATTACATACGAATACAAACCCAGGCTCATCATATATTTATTCCTCCCATGTAGTTAGTTAATGTCTGTAAAAAATCTTTTTTCTTTGGGCGGCTTATCTTCAACCATTCCCCGTTTTCCAGTAAAACCTCGTCCTTATTAACGGCTCTGACCTTCTTAAGGTTAACAAGATAGCAATTGTTGCATCTCTTGAAAGGTGCCTTTTGCAGCCTTTCCTCCAGCTCGTTAAGTGTCATGCGCTGCCTAAACGTGGCTTTCTCAGTATGGAAATAAGTATAATGTCCTTGAACTTCTCCATACAAAAGCTCATCGCTGGATATTTTTATCATTCTATCATAATCAGAAATTGTAATATCCACATTCTTTCTCTCTGGTATACTGCGCATAATATTAGTAAGCTTCAGCTTAAAAGACGGATACTCAACCGGCTTTAGAATAAAATCCAAGGCTCTTACGGAATAACCTTCGATTGCCATATACGCAAGATTTGTGATAAAAATCAGTGTTACCTCATTGTCTGTTTCTCTTATTTTCCTTGCTGTATCAATTCCACTTAATTCCGGCATCTCAATATCAAGACAGATAAGGTCATAGCTTTTATCATAATTCTCTAGCAATTTTTTTCCAGAATTCCATACATCAATGCTGACGTTTAATCGAATCTCTTTTGCCAGCTGCTCAAAATATCTCTGAATAACCGCAACATCATTGTTATCATCATCTACAACTGCTATTTTTATCATAGCACTACCTCTTTCATACATTCCTATTTTTACTTATAACACAATGATATCCAAATTGCCAGTACAGGTTATGCCAGTATTATGATAGGAAGGGACACAAAAGGCAGGTCTTGCAGGACCTGCCTCTCGTGTTGCGTTTATTAGTTTTCAAAAGAAAGTAAAATGGAAAGCTTATTTATTTCTCGTAAAGGAATTCCTCTGGTAAGGTTACCTTAAAATCCTTTGCAAGGTCTCTGAAATTATCAGCTGTAATTGTCTGGAGCTTATCAGGTCTCATTGATAACATTTTAACAAGTATCTCTGCTGACTTCTCTGCTGTATGCATAAGTCCAAAGGTAAGGTCAAAATCCTCACCTGAAGCGAACATTCCGTGATGCGCCCAGATAGCCAGGTCATATTTTTCCATAAGCTTGCTTGTGGCTACGGCGATATCTCTTCCGCCCGGTACCATCCAAGGCACTACGCCCACACCTGCAGGGAATACAACCGGACACTCAGTTGCCATCTCCCAAAGCTCTCTGGTAAAAATCCTGTCCTCAAGTGGAAGAACGAATGTAAGTGCAATAATATTAGTTGTATGTGCATGGTAGATTACTCTGTGCTTTCCACCAGTTGCAAGCATTTTAACCTCATGATTCATAAGATGTGAAGGAAGCTCTGAGGTAGGTCTTCCGCCATTGACAAGTCCCCATACAATTCTATAGTTCTCGCCCTTATCATCAAGCTCGATAATCGCCATTGAATCCTCTGGCTTAATAATAACGTTACGGAAGTATTTACCACTTCCTGTTACAAGAAAATATTCCTTAGCAAGCTTAGGTACTGTTGTTCCGATTGGCTGCCATTCCTTTGCTTCAAAGTTCTCTTTAACTGACTCAACTTCCTCTGCTTTAATTCTGTAAGAAAGGTTTCCACCGTTTCTCTCATGCCATCCCTGTTCCCAGCCATCATTGGCCATTCTGATAAATCCCTGTACAAATTCTGCATCTAATACTTTCATAATTACCTCCAGATTAATAATCTTTTATTTAAAATACTTGTATATCAAATGATTTATATATCTTCTCTCTTGCATCCTGCAGATTCTCAAGCTCGCCTGCTGCAATCATCTGTGCTACCAGATTGCCAATCGCCGTTGCCTCTGTCGGTCCTGCGTATACCTTAAGGCCTGTCGCTTTCGCTGTCAGCTCATTAAGATAGCCCGCATTGGCTCCGCCACCAACGACATGAATTCTGTCATATTTTACCCCGGTAAGCTCCTGCAGCTCACCAATAGTATCTCCATAGCACTTTGCCAGACTGTTATACACAACTGCTGCCACCTGATAGATTCCCTGTGGAGCCTGCTGTCCGCTTTCACTGCATGCCCTGACAACCTCATCTGTCATATTGTCCGGCGCAAGGAAACGGTCATCGTTACAATCCACAATTGATGCGATGGTCTCGTTGGATGCACCCTCGCATATCTGCGCAAAGCTCATATCCGGTGCAAGCTCTTTTCTAACTGACTGTATCATCCACAGTCCCATGATGTTCTTGAGATATCTGAACCGATAGTCATATCCACCTTCATTGGTAAAATTATGTCTCATGCTCTCTATCGAGCAATCCGCCTTCATAAGCTCGGTTCCCATAAGTGACCAGGTTCCTGAGCTGATATAAAGCACATAATCACTGGATGTAGGTACTGCCATAACTGCCGCCCCGGTGTCGTGGGTTGCAGGCAAAATAACCTGACAGCTAAAGCCTGCTTCTTTTGCCACCTCGGAAGTTAATGTACCAAGTACGGTTCCCGGTCTGCTTATTGGCTGAAAAAGCCTTCGCGGAAATCCAAGTCTTTCAATAAGCTGTGTATCCCAGTCAAGGGTGTCCGGGCTTACCAGCTGTGTTGTAGTTGCATTAGTGTACTCCGCCGCCTTAATTCCCGTAAGCAGAAAATTAAAATACTCCGGTATCATAAGCATTGACTGAGCCTGCTCCAAATACTCCGGATTCTGGGTTTTAACTGCCATAAGCTGATAAATTGTGTTAAATATCTGCTTCTGTATTCCTGTTGTGGCATAAAGCTCCTTCTCCGGAATAATATCATATACAAGTCTGTCCATTCCCCTGGTACGGTCGTCCCTGTAGCCAACTGCATTGCCAAGCATTCTGTCTTCCCTGTCCAGAAGCACGTAATCAACTGCCCAGGTATCAATTCCCATGCTGTCAGGATACTTTCCAAGTCTTGCACATTCCTGCATACCTGCGATTATATTTCTATACAGCTCTTCAATATCCCAGCACTTCTCACCGTCCTTGTCCACAAGTCCATTAGGAAATCTGTATATCTCCTCAAGAACTATCCGTCCATTCTCCATGTGTCCAAGTATGTGTCGTCCGCTGGAAGCACCGATATCAACTGCGAGATAATAATGTGACATAGGTTCTCTCCTTTACCAACCAATTTCTTATCTGCATCTTATCGTATATTACAGTGCAAAAAAAGGACTACTTTTGTTCAAAAAAGTGTCCTCATTTGCTTATTCTGTATTTCTTGGGTGTACATCCATATCTTTCCTGAAAAATACGGTGAAAATAACTTTTATTCTCATATCCCACTGCTATCCCTATATCTTCAACTGACATTCCAGTGTGAGTCAGTAAATAGCATGCCTGCGACAGTCTTTTACTCTGTCTAAGGTCAATGTAGGTCTGCCCCGTTCTTTTCTTAATCTCCTTGGAAAGCCAGTATATATCATAGTGCAGTGTCTGGGCCAGCTCTGTCAGCTCACCATCCTTGTAATGCTCCTCAATATAGCTGAGTACTGTCATAACCAGCTTCTGTCCATCATCACCAATCTCCGTCTCAACCTTGTCCACCTGATTAAGCAGCTGAACAAAAAGAAGTCCCATTGTAGCCTGATTAATACTTCTTCTGTTGGGCTGTCTGTTCATCAGCGACCAGATAAGGTTCTCCACCAGATTCTGCACCGGCAGAACATCTGCGACCTTAAAATGCAGATATCCGGCTCCCTCTGCTTCCCCTCTAAGACATCCAACAACAAATTCTCTCAGCAGATTCTCCTCTGAGTCTATCATCTTCAATGCATAGTCAAAAAATTCAGGCAAAATAATGAAATTAACAGCTATATCCTTCTCTCCCGCCGGATAAATCTCCTGGGATGCGTTCTGGTTAAGAAACAAAAGCTCACCTTGGTTAAGAATAACATCATTGCCGTTAATAACGTGGTGGGTTGTGCCTGTGCACATATATATAACTTCCACATAATTGTGGGTATGCTTTGGAAAGTGTACAAAACGTGTATGCTTTCTTATGGTTATAAGTCTGCCTGCCTCCAGTAGGCGCCTTGAATCATATATATTATGATGCTCTGAAGCACCTCCAGGTGCAAGATACAGCTGGTCATCAATGGATTTCTCCCCGTCAAGAAGGCGCTGTTCCTCGGGGGTTATTCTTTGAAGCTCTTCAAGAATTGACTTTTCCATCTGCAAACACCTCCTGTATTATTAAAATATAAGCTATTACAATACCCGTCAATCACTAATCAGGTTAGCGACTGGCGGGTAATTAAGCTATGTGTCTTATTTCCAGTAAAGCTGTATTTTCTCTTCGGCCTGCTCACGGGTCAGGCTGTATTTCTCCATAAGCTGTGAGACGGTCCGGTCTTTATCAAGACCCACGTCATTAAAGGACTGTATCAGGGAGCAGATACCCTGCTCGAGGCCCTGTTCACGACCTTGACTAAGTCCCTGCTCGAGGCCCTTTTGAATTCCATACTGTTCACCATATTCAAGAATGTTCATCTGCACGTCCTCCCATATTTGTCATGAGGTGTCGGCGAA